>NZ_JBHIML010000001.1:0-335006 GCF_042194015.1 Bartonella sp. MU37NMGALS | reverse complement strand
AAACGAAGCAGCAAAGATAAAGATCTTACAGAAAAAGAACAACAGCTTCTTCACGAGATGATAGAGACCTATCAAGGCTTGAAGATGATGTCACGCATCATGAAATTGATAGCCTTCATTGTCTTTATGTTTGTAATAGATTTTTCCCGTTTTGTGGACGCCATAGAGAATAGCTTCTCACACCTCAAAAAGTGGATAACAAAAAGTTAAATATCAAATTTCTCCTTTAAAAATATGATGAAACAAGAATTTACACAAACATTGTTTGCGTGGATGGGTGGTAAACACTATCTGCGTAAGAAAATTATACCGATTTTAAATAATATTGACCATGAAACCTATGTTGAACCGTTTTTAGGCTCTGGTGTTATTTTCCTAAATAAAAGACCAGCAAAATATTCCGTGATTAATGATCTGAATGGAGAGATCACGAACCTGTTTCAATGTGTTCAAAATGACTTTGATGATTTAGCCAAACGACTAGAATGGTTTGTTTGTTCAAGACAGTTGTTTTTTGAACTTGCGGCGATTGAACCAGAAAGCCTTTCCAAAGTTGAAAGAGCCGCACGTTTTTTGTTTCTCCAACGTTGTGTGATGTATGGGAAAAAAGAGTATGTCTCTTTTGGCTTTGGAAGGAAAAAGCCTATAGCATTTAATCCCGATAAGCTGCTATCAAGGATGCGACGTGTTAGACAGAAGCTTCTTGATACGACAATCTTAAATTTATCGTGGGAACGGGTTATCGAGCTATTTGATGCACCCGACAGTTTATTTTACCTAGACCCGCCTTATCTTGTGAAGAAGAAGTGTTACAGCTCTGGGAATTTTGTTGAAGATGATTTTGTGAGTATGGCAAAAGTTCTCAAAAGCATACAAGGCAAATTTGTCTTGAGTCTCAATGATTGTGATGCGGTTCGAGAGATCTTTAAGGATTTTGACTTTTTAGAATTAGAGACCCTTTGGACCTCTGGTTTTGCTAAAAAACCACCCCGAAAAGAACTCTTGATTCGTAATAATTGAAGAAAATCATAAAAAGATTTGTTAGAATCAGAAGAAAATATTTCTTCTCTAATAGGACTTTTTATATGGTTACATCTTTTGGTAAAATTTTACGGAAACTTCGCATTGATCACTCAGAACGCCTCTTAGATATGGCTAAGAAATTAGACATATCTGTAGCATTTTTATCTTCTGTCGAGATTGGCAAAAAATCTGTTCCTGTAGGACTGGAGGAAAAGATCATAGAGCTTTATGGTTTAGATAAAGAGAAGGCTTCTCTCTTAAAAAAAGAAGCCTATTCTTGTCGAAAAAGCATCATCATAAAGCCTTCTACTCCGTTGCAACGTGAAACTGTTGTTGCGTTTATGAGACTTTTAGATGGCTTACATCAAGAAGCGTTAGCAGACTTCAAAGAAACATTAGAAACATTGTGCGAAGCGTGCTTTATAGAGAAATGTTAAAAATCCTATTCCCTTAACTTTATTAAGGTATCCCTCACTTAAAAAAACATATGTAAAATCAATAAATTATTGTTGATATAAAATGCAATGGTGGGCAATACAGGACTGCAACCCAATGTCGATTTTCTAATTGAAAGCATCATGAGCAAACATCGGGCTGCTTCTGAGCTGGGATTGTTGGCTTTTTTCGTTTGTCGTATGCCAATACTTCTCGCGCACTATCAAGCGCGGTTTAGTGCTCATTCCTTCGGTTTATCATCAAAGGATTTAAGAAAAAATATAAAAAGGTCCCCCAATTATGGCTATAAAGCATCGCACAGAGCCAAATTTCTTGGGTATATGTCAGCGTATCACCTTAACCACACCGATGCGTGCTTGCGGGCAAATCGATATTTCTCATTGGAATTTAGCCCATAACTATTTGAAACAGGGCTTGTTACTCGAAGCCTTGCATCAGTTTTCAGTTCGATTCGCCACCGTGGTGACTAAAAACTCGGATCTCACTTATCGCTATCTCCCTGTTATGGTTGAACAGTTTTTCTCTACCACCCATTTTGATAACGATCGGTTACGCGTTGAAGGACATATTGAACGCATTAATGAGGCCTACCGTATTCACTGTAAGGTCAGCCCATACGGCAATGGCAGGGCCGTTATTGCGCAGGCAATCATCATGGTCAGTAAGGTCTACTTCCTTATGGTCAGTAAGGTCTGCTTCCTTGGCTCGTGTTCTGAGAAAGCCGCTCTTCCATTACTAGGCGATTTATGTAAGATTTCCTCCGTAACTGGAGATTCTTGTACTTTTTCCTTTAATGCGCATCACCCGCTTTTTGAGGAACATTTCCCCTCCCGCGCCGTATGTCCTGGTTCACTATTGATTGAGATGGTTCTGGCTTTGGCCACGCAGGGTAGGACGAAAAATATCGCATCTGTTGCGCTGAAAAAAGTAAAGTTCATTGAAGCAGTTTATCTGGGAGATACCTATCAGTTGACCATTAAACAGGATACAGAGTGTGAACCGGGTGGCGTTTTTTATATTCATACGGAAACTAAAAAACGAAGCACTTGCGGTAAGTTTTCTATCAAATATAAAAAGGGGGATGCGCCATGTTTAACATAATAATCTCTTTTATTTCGTGGAGTATTTACTCCTGGGTTATCAATGGAAACGTTTTAACTCTGGTCGAACGCTCTCTCATCTTAACTGTGATTTTATTGTTCATTATTGCTGTGAATATTATTGCTGTGAATATTAAAATTATCCGACAGGGAGACCCCGTGATGATTACGAACATTCTGGCATTTATTGTCCTGTTTGTTAATTATTTCGCTGGATGGTCTACACTTTTACTGAACTACCCCACAGTTTTTTGCTATCTGTCACTTGCTCTGGTTTCATTGATGAGCTTGCTGGTAAAGAAACCCTTTACCATTTTTTATGCTCCTGCTGGTGTTTCTGAAGAAAAACGCAAACATATCCTCTTTTATCTCATCAATAAATATATTACATGGATTTGGGTCATCATCTTTTTTGCCAATGGTCTTCTAGGGGCTTTTTTTACATGCTCCCCCCAGCTTTGGTTGATCACTATGGGTTTAATTGGGGTTGGTATTCTTTTTTCTAAATATCTTCCTAACATCATACAATATTTTTATCGCGTCAAACATCATGGAGCATAATATGTCATTGTTTAACATTCTGACCGGAACCCCTTTATGGGCCTGGATTTTGCTTATTTTTCTCATCGCGAGGGGAATAATCGCATTGAAAGATAGGGAAATGAAGGTTTACCGCCTTTTTCTCTTGCCGTTAGTCTTTCTTTTTTTGGGCGCAAGCGATGTGATTAACCAGCTGGCGTTCCCGCGCTGGGGAGCAATCTCAATGTTGGCAGGGCTGATGATCGGCTTTGGCGTTGGCTGGTTGCTCTGGCGTGCCACTCCGCGTTTAAAAATCAAAGAGGGAACGGATTTCATTATTCTGCCTGGTACGCCGTTGACGCTGACATTTATTCTTATCGCTTTTGTCATCAAATTCACATTGATTGTTTTTCTCAAGGTTGTACCTGATTTGAAATATGCATTTGATTTTAACCTTCTTTTTGGTCTTTTAAGTGGGTTTACTGGTGGTGTGTTGTGGGGCGGCACATTAAATTTATATATAGCATTTCGAAAGAATCCAAATTAATCCCTATACCATTAGCTGTGGGTGCTTCCCATTAGAACTATCTCAATAGAAGCTTATTCCTAACAACAACGCTGCATACAAATGCAGCGTTGCCTCGTAGTTTCAGATTTTTTTATCCCAGCGCGTGAAGAGGTGAGGGAAGTGATATATCTGACTATGCCCCCTTGGGGGAAGAGCGAGCCTAAAGGTTTAGAATGCTATGAGTTTGAGCTAGCTGGACTTTGAGCAGATGGTTTATCGCTCATGGGAAATCATTTTGTTTTACGATTCAAAAAGAGGATAGTGATGGTCTCATTGGCGTAGGTGGGCAAGAAAACTGTTAGCTTGGCAATGCGTCAACAATTTGTAGAACTATGTTGTGGAACCCATATGCAAAGCCGTTGCTATGATGGCATGATGCTTTTGTCAAGCATTATGATATGGGGAGGAACCAGTGTTTAAGGGTGCAACTGCGGTCACTATACGATCCAGTAGCATTACGTTTTTACGTTTGAGTATTTAGGAGCGGTAGACTCTGTACAGGCTATGCGTACAATATGTGAAGCACGCTTGCGGGAATCAGTGTGTCATTATTGTGTTGTGCACGCAACCCTCTAGCGAGTACTTCATTGGTAAGGCTGTTTTTTGAAGCTAGTTGTAATTATCTGTGTGTTTTTAAAGAGAACGTTAGCACCGATGTATCGCGTGCAGTACCATTTTCCTTTATAAAACTATTCTCATTTCTTTTGTTTCTTTAAGAAATCTGCACTTCTCAGCCTTTTTTGCATATGATCGATAACGTAGCTCAAGTTCCTTGAGACAGTGAATTTTTCTCTCTTTTTGCTAAAAATGCCCAAACCATCTTATTTATTCGAGACTTAGTTTAAGAAGGGATCTTCTAAATTTATTATTTTTTTCAATAGGATATAAATTTCTCGTTTTGGGTGCGCGGTAGACTTATAGCAGTAACAAGCTTAGGCGTATAGTTAGCAGATACCATCATTATTGAGGAGTTTATTTAAATTGTGTTTGATCGATTGAGGTATACAGAAAAACGTGATCAATAAGCTTAGGTTTATTGGTTCTAAGCGTGGAGGGGGGTGAGCTATCCAATGCAAAAGAATAAATTGTTTTTTTGCGCTGAGCGTTGGTTATTTTTCGACATAATTGCATTTTGGTCTAACTTTGTGAACACACACTATTTCTGACTAATCGAGGAAATAGAACATTCATGTGTTGAGAGGATTAGACAATGAGTTGTAAACAATTAGAGCAAGAAATAGCCACTGTAAAGTATACGTCAATGTAGGAGTCCAAAGCCTTATGACACACTTATTTCAGTGACGATTATTTAGGACAAACGCATCATGTGCTTGTGGTGCCAAAAGGCTATCAATATGAGGGAAAGATTTACAAAAGCTTGAAAGCTATTGCCAAGCATATTACCGACATCAATTGGAATGGCCATTTATTTTTTGTCCTTTTAAGGCGTGGATGAGAGGATGACAGGGGACAAGAAAGGTGCTTAAACAAGCGATAAAACCAATACGCGGCACTATATATAGACGTAAATTCACCGAAGAAGGCTTAGGAGTTTAACTCACTGGATGACAAAAAGAAGCAGGCGAAAGCTTTGTTAAAGCTTATTGTCATGAAGGTTGGCAATGAATACCAACGTTGTTGATAATGTAAAAATCATGCCGTAATATATTTAAGGAGTGAGTGCAAGAGATTAATACATTCCTATGGCAGATTGTAGAAGCATGGTTTGCGATCCTAATTATATGATTGGTAAGGCCAAATCATTCAGGGACAAAATGATAAGAGCTGTATTTTATTATGAATCTGACGCACAGTATAAAACCTATAAAGGCAAAGCGTTTTATAGCATGGGGAAGATTTTCAACATGTTGTCGGACGTTTGAGGGTGTTTTTACCCTCCGTAAAAGGTATTTTAGCAAATCTTGCTTGCACGGACAAGGGAGAACTAGAAGTGGATGCCGACATAATCCCTTGAGAAATTGGTTTTTATTGCGTCGAAATAAATGATGAAGAAATTTATGTTTTAGTTGACAGTGATAGTACTTGTATGTGCTTGACTAAGCCACATGTGACGCAATTTTAAAATTACCTATGGTGGCATGTCGTCAAATTGACGATACAGCTCTTCGATTTGTCAGAAATAGGACAATGCTAAAATATAGACATATTTTGGATGTGTTTGTGCCAATTGATAAGCT
Source organism: Bartonella sp. MU37NMGALS (assembly GCF_042194015.1). Taxonomy (NCBI): domain Bacteria; kingdom Pseudomonadati; phylum Pseudomonadota; class Alphaproteobacteria; order Hyphomicrobiales; family Bartonellaceae; genus Bartonella; species Bartonella sp. MU37NMGALS. The sequence continues at coordinate 329,142 of NZ_JBHIML010000001.1, read as the reverse complement.
TACTGATAATGTTTGTAAGTGCCATAATAGCACACAAGAAAAAATATAAAATCGCCGCATGTGGTAATGCGAATTGATCTAGCTGACTTGCGTAAGCAAAAAGAAATAAAACAAGCACAAGAAACTTTAAAAAATAAAGAGAACTGCTTATACGACACTTTGCATGGAAGTAAATTTGCAGAGGATACAGAAATAAATAGGATAAAAGGAATTGCGACGTACAAAAGAAATATTCATAGACATATTTTATACTAAGCGTAACGGAGAAGCGCAAAGATGAGTATAATAGCAGGTGAAGATAAAATAGAGGGCATGAGTCAAAGTCCAGTTAATCCAGACATAGAAAAGTTAAAAGAAGCCTTTCCGCAATGTTTTGCTGAGGGAAAGCTCAATATAGATCAGCTTCTTAATCTATGCGGCGAATATATTGATAATGATTTTGAGAAGTTCAAATTTGAATGGAAGGGCAAAGGAGCAAGTTTAAAGCTTGCTCAAAAGCCTTCATTTGCGACATTGCGCCCGAAGCGCGAGGAGAGCGTAAACTTTGATAATACACATAATCTTTATATTAAGGGCGATAATCTTGAAGTGTTAAAACTTATCCAGCGGGCTTATTTTGGCCAAGTGAAGATGATCTATATAGACCCGCCCTATAATACGGGTAATGATTTTATCTATGGTGATGATTTTAAAGACCCATTGGCGCGATATAAGGAAGTGACGAGCCAAACGACAAAATCGAATCCTGAGACAATGGGGCGGTTTCACACTGCGTGGCTCAATATGATCTATCCGCGCTTGCGTTTGGCACAGACTTTATTGCGTGACGATGGGGTGATTTTTATCTCAATAGATGATCATGAAGTTCATAATTTGCGCAAAGTATGTGATGAAGTGTTTGGCGAAGAGAATTTTGTTGCGCAGCTGGTGTGGAGGAAACGCACTGGTGCTAATGATGCGCAAAACAATGTAAGTACAGACCATGATTACATTTTGTGTTATAGTCGCAGGCACACTGTTTTTAGTGGAGTACAAAAGAGTTTTGCAAATTATACCAACCCCGATAATGACCCGCGCGGGCCTTGGACGCAAGGTGATCTGACATGCAATAAAACAGCATCAGAGCGGCCAAATCTTAATTACCCGATTACTGATCCACAAACGGGTGTAGTTTACCAGTGTAATCCCAATCGTGTATGGGCTTATGAAAAAGGACGAATGGCAAACATCATCAAAGAAGGCAAGGTGATCTTCCCAAAAAACGGACAAGGTACGCCTACTTATAAACGTCATCAAACAGAAGTTAAATCTCAAACTAAACCATTTAGTACAATGCTTGAAACAGATATGAATTTTATAGCGACCAAACAATTACGAGAACTTTTAGGCGGCCAATTTTTTGATCATCCCAAGGGTGTGAGTCTTATAAAGCAATTGATTGAACAGACGACCAGTGACAACGACATCATTCTCGATTTTTTCGCTGGCTCTAGTACAACAGCGCATGCAGTGATGGCTTTGAATGCCGAAGATGGTGGTAATCGCAAATTCATCATGGTGCAATTGCCTGAATTATGTGATGAAAAGAGCGAAGCCTATAAAGCTGGTTATAAAACTATCTGCGATATAGGTAGCGAACGTATTCGCCGCGCTGGTACACAAATCAAGCAAAAGCATGAAGCAGAACTCACAAGCGAGCAGCCTCTAGACACCGGATTTCGCGTTCTAGAGCTCGATAGTTCCAACTTTTCCATATGGGACGATAGCCCGATTGATCCGAATGCACTTGATGTTAAAGAACAATTGCAAATGCGCTTGGATCATATTTTGCAGGGGGTGAATCCCGAGCGCTCTCATCAAGATATTATCTTCGAAATCATACTTAAATATGGTTGGCCACTGGATTTAAAAATTTATCCTTTACCAATCAATGGCAAAAAATTCTATTATATAGGCGAGAGCGAAGGCGATGTCTTGGTAATTATAGCTATAGACCCGCCCTTTGAACCCGAAGATGCGGAAGAGATGATAAAGTATTTGCCCGTAAAAATCGTAGCGCTTGATGCGGCCTTTAAAAGTGATGAGGCGCTTATTAATTGCGATTTTATCTTTAAAGACAATGAAGTAAGTTTTGATAAAATTTAAACTATAGAGAGACGATTGGGGCGGCGATATGAAACTTAAATTTAAACAACAAGAATTTCAAAATGATGCGGTTAAAAGCGTCATTGATTTATTTAAAGGCCAACCACGACGGAATTCTTCTATTTTCTTGCATTTAGAACAAGGACAATTAGCGTTAAATGAATTTGGTTGTGGTAATCAATTATTAATTAGTGATGAAAGCATATTAGCAAATCTACAAGAGGTGCAACAGAACAATAAACTCTTGGCGAGTGAGACGCTAGAGCAAAAGCAGTTTTCTATTGAGATGGAAACGGGAACAGGCAAAACTTATGTTTATAGCAAGACGATTTTTGAGTTAAATCAACGCTATGGCTTTACCAAATTTATTATTGTCGTACCAAGTGTTGCTATTCGCGAAGGGGTATATAAATCACTTCAGGTAACAAGAGAGCATTTTCAAGCAGAGTTTGATAATCTGCCCTATCGTTATTTTATTTATAATTCAAAAGATCTTTCGCAAATTCGTCAATTTGCAAGCTCTACCAATATTGAAATTATGATTATCAATATTGATGCATTTAAAAAAGCAGAAAATATTATCAACCTTCCGCAAGATAGACTGAATGGCGAAAGTGCTATGCGTTATATCCAAGATACAAAACCGATTGTGATCATAGATGAACCGCAATCGGTGGATAATACAGCAAAAGCGAAGGAGGCTATTGCGAGCCTTAACCCGCTTTGTGTTTTCCGCTATAGTGCCACGCATAAAGATGAGATTAATCTTTTATATCGTTTAACACCTGTTGATGCTTATCAAAAAGGACTGGTAAAGCAAATTTGTGTTTCTTCTAATCAGATAGAGCAAGATTTTAACCGTCCCTATATTGCCTTGAAATCCGTATCACACAAACATGGCTTTAAGGCGCGCTTAGAGTTGGATATTGCGGGAAAGAATGGCACTGTGAGCCGCAAAACAGTTACAGTGAGACAAGGCGATGATCTGTATCGCGTTACGGGCGGGCGTGAGCTTTATAGGGGGTATATTGTTTCGGGTATCAATTGCATGGCGGGGGATGAAGCCGTTGAGTTTTCTGATACTGAAATTGTCAAGTTTGGCCACGCGCTTGGTGATGTGAATATAGTAGAGCTTAAACGCGCGCAAATTTATCGCACTATAGAAACACATTTAGATAAAGAATTGCGGCTTGCGCCTTTAGGTATTAAAGTTTTATCACTTTTTTTTATTGATGAGGTGGCTAAATATCGTAGCAATGATGAAGAGCCAGCACTTTATGAGCGTATGTTTGAAGAATGTTATGAAGAGCTGTGGGCGAAAAAGAAATATGCCTCCTTGCGAACTAAGTTTGCGCAAAATGTTCGAAACGTACACGGCGGTTATTTCTCGCAAGACAAGAAAGGCGTGTATAAGGATACAAAGGGCGACAGCCAAGCTGATGATGACACTTATAACACGATTATGCGCGATAAGGAGTGGTTATTATCTTTTGCATGCCCCTTGCGTTTTATCTTTTCGCATTCGGCATTAAGAGAAGGCTGGGATAATCCGAATGTGTTTCAAGTGTGTATGTTGATTGAGCAAAAATCGAATTTTACCGCGCGGCAAAAGATTGGTCGCGGTTTGCGTTTGTGTGTAAACCAACAAGGTGAGCGGGTGGAAGATAAAGATATAAATGTGCTGCATGTCATGGTGAATGAAAGCTTTGCTGAGTTTGTGAGTACATTGCAAAAAGAATTAGAGGCGGATATTGGTTATAAATTTGGTACATTGCAGATGGAGGAGTTGGTTGGCTGTGTTTATGAAGATGTAAAATATATAGCCGCTAAAGTGGAAGTGTCACAAGCACAAAAAATTATTAAAACGCTTGTTGCAAAAGATTTGATTGACGAGGCGGGTATGGTTAAAGCAAATCAAGATTTGGTAGCGAATGAATTTGAAGTTATAGGGGCGGAGGAAATGCCACGCGAATTGCGTCAAGAAATTGTGAAAAAAATTGATGCGGGCGCACTTATTAATGTTGAGACGCTGCAAGATCTGACGTATGTGACAGCTGTGACGGAAACAAAGTTTATGTCTTCGCAAGAGGCTGCTGATGTATTGGCTGAGTTGCGTGAAAAAGCCTTGCTTACATCAGAAGGAAAAATTACAGATACATTAAAAGCGCAATGGGCAGCGGGGACATTGGATTTAAGTGAACGTTTTAGTAAAGGGCAAAAGCGGGCTGTGATGCAGGCGCTAGAGGCGATCCAAGCCATGCCGATTATTCGTAATGCTACGCGCGAGGTGCGGGTTAAGCTTAAAAAGCAAACAGTGGCTTCGCCCGAGTTTTTGTCCTTGTGGGAGAAGATCAATAAAAAGACCACTTATCGTGCAAAGCTTGATCGCACAGAGTTTATTGCCAAAGCAGTGGATGCAGTGGAAAAAATGGCGCCAGTTGCGCCCGCGCATTTGGTTTATCAGACAGCAGAAATAGAACTGGATAGTGCTGGTGTGACCTATGAAGAGAAGTTATTAAAGCAGAGTGCGCTTAATTATATCTCGTGTGCACTGCCGGATATTGTACATTATTTGACCTTAAAGCTGAAATTAACCGCAAAGACAATTATTGGTATTTTGACAAAGAGTGGGCGTGAGCATGAGTTTGTGAAAAATCCACAAGCTTTTTTAGAGCGCATAGAAGAGATACTCAATAAAACCCACGTTAATCTTACAATTGATGGCATTAAATATTTAAAGCTGGTCGGGCAAGAATATAGTGTGCAAGAGCTTTTTACCAGCGAAGAGCTTGTGGCGAATTTAGAGCGTACAGCTGTTGTGAGTGAGAAGAGTGTGTATGATCATGTGGTTTATGAAAGCAGTGTGGAGAAAGAGTTTGCACAAAGTCTTGAAAATGATCCTGAAGTCAGATTGTTTTTTAAACTGCCAAGAAGTTTTAAAATAGCCACTCCCATTGGTTCTTATACGCCTGATTGGGCGGTCTTTTTAGAGCGGGATGGCGAACAAAAGCTTTACTTTGTGCTGGAAACAAAAGGGGCAAACAGCGAGTTTGATTTGCGTCTTAAAGAAATGCTGAAAATTAAATGCGGCAAAGCGCATTTTGCTGCACTGCAAACGAGCGTTGCATTTAACGACCAGCCGGTGACAAATTGGCGTGAATATAAGCGTACTTTGCCCGAAGCGGCGCATGAGTTTCCAAGTGCTGCGATGGTTGTTGCAGAATGATTGGTGCATGAAACACTTAACGTGAGCGCGGGGAGGACAGCCAAACTTTTTATATCAAAATAATAAATTGACAAAAGCTAGCTAAAAAGTAGCTATAATGTGTACTTCATGTGAAATTTAATTGTTTTCATTTAATACAGGAGGTAAAGTTATGAAAACTAAAAATATGTATAAACCACTGAAAAAAATTCAAATTAAGCGGGTTGATGTTACTTCGCTTAAAGCACAAACAAGTGAGCAGAAAATGACTGCTCGACGCTCCCTTCTGAATTGAGGTTTAAAATATATAAAGCTGGCAGCAAAAAAAGCTGCCAGCTTTATAGCTTTTGGATATATTAATGACGATAGATTATGAAGTTAAAAAGTTGCTCTATGGCTGTGCGGCAATGAGTGGGGTTCGGCTGATTACAGGTTCGTTCCATGCTTTTTTTTTCTTGTCTATGGGCGTTAGTATAACACAGTTAGCTTTATTGCAAATTGTATTTAGCGTCGCTATTTGTATTTTTGAAGTGCCTTGTGGGATTTTAGGAGATAAAATCGGCGTTAAACAAAATGTTATCCTATCATGTTTCTTTTTTTCGCTCTTTTTCTTTTTATGTATCTACGCACCTAATCTTTCTGTCTTAATTCCGGCAGAAATTATTTATGCTTTAGGCTTTGCTTTATGTTCTGGCGCTGATAGCACATGGATTAAAGGCTTAATCGATAGCGGTGGTTACAAAGGTAGTTTGGTCTACCACCAAGTAAACGCCTATAAGCGGGAACTAACGGCATTCATGAATACGGTTGCTGGTGCGCTAGGTGTTCTTATTGTTTTGTGTATGGATAATTATCAGTCAGCATATTATTTTTGTTCTTTCGGGTTTCTCGTACTTGTATTCTTGTTTAGTCGGGTGACGGGGATAGCTATTGCATCCGTTTCGAGTAGTCAGTCAATAGACTCAGGTTCTTTGTTGCATGCAACAGAAGCTTTTGCTTATTTAGTTACCTCAAAAATCGGGTTATATTATATATTGATATGTGGTTTTATTGTTGCTGCATTGCAGCCAATATTTCATTTTTGGCAACCTTTTATTTTGGGACAAACAGGAGTATTAGACAATGCAACAGGAAAGACTAAAATTCTTATTCTTGGCCTGTGCTTTGTGTCTTATACTCTCGTAAAATACTTATTTAATCGCTTTGTAATTAAATATCTTATGCAAAAATATGCTCCTATGGCGATAACTTTGTGCTCACTCGCCCTGAGTGCTGTTGTGATGCTTGCTCTGCTTCTCATTGCAAACAGCTGGGCCCCCATTATTTTATTCACCATATTTCACAGTTTTTTTTCTGTCCCCGTAACGCAGTTTGAAGCAGAATTTTTTAAACATATTCAACAAAAGAATGCAAATACGGTTTTATCCATTGTTAGTTTTCTTGCACGTATTTTTGGTATTTTAGCGCTTGTGCTGATTGGTTGGTTGGCAAACAATGTTTGTATAGAAGCAGCTTTTTGTTTCACCTTGCTTTGTATATGTTTAATTATTCCGCTTAATTTGGCCTGGCTTTATACTGATAAAAAGTTAATAAAAGACGAGGAGGTTTGAAAGTGAAAATACAGTTGAATAGGGACTTGCCTATGACTTACATAAAGACACAAGAAAAAATAGTGTGTGGGTCATCTTATATGGATTGAGTTGAAATTAATAGCTGTCCATCGTTTTTAGTAGAGATGCTTATGATATTGATGTTTTGCTAAATAGTAGGCGCGTATTAGATTTTGCAAAAAAAACGCAAGCTTTTTTAGAGTGCGCGGAGGAAATCCTCGATAAAGCGTATGTCAATCTTACTATTGCTGGTATTAAATATTTAAAACTAGCTGGCCAAGACTATAGTGTGCAAGAATGTTTTGCAAGTAGCTAAATTTCGGCGAATTTAGAGCGTACAGTTCTGGTGAGTGAGAAGAGTGTATATGATCATGTGGTTTATAAGAGTAATATTGAGAAAGAATTTGCGCAAAATTAATGATAATGCCTCCGAAATAAAATTATTTTTTAAATTGCCAAGGAGCTTTAAAATCGTGGTGCTCATAGGCTCTTACACGCCGGATTTTTGGGTGTTTTAGAGTGAGATGGCGTGCAAAAGCTTTATTTTGTACTGGAATCAAAAGGAACGAATAGCGAGTTTGATTTGCGCCTTAAAGAAATGCTGAAGATTAAATGCGGCAAGGCGCATTTTACCGCCCTTGAGACTGGTGTGGTGTTTAACGAGGCACCGGTGATGAGTTGGCGCGATTCTAAGCGGGGGATGGTGGTAGAGAGAGTGGGGGGGCTGTGGTAGGAATGGGCGGCACGAATGACGCTGTCTTTAGTTGCGTACCGCCAAGCTAATTTTGTGCTTTGCGAAATTCACCAAGGCTTTTGGACGTACCGCGTTTACCGCGTAATAAAATCTTATGAATATCATGCAGAAGGCACGCAGAAATGGGTGATTGCGTGTCTAGCTTCCCAATGCCGTAATTAAGTACAGCCACATAATGAGATAGCTCTTCAATATCATCAGTCGCACTGATACTTTTTCTTTATTTTCAAACAATAATAGGCCAGATGGTAACGGTTATGTCCTTTCTATTTGAGAAAAGAGTAGCACCGCTTGCGTATATGCACGAGTAAAAGTCAATCAACATTGGTCTGAGGGAAAAACCGCCAATTATTTCTAATACACCTAAGGATTTCATAGCTTGCTCTAACGGTTTATATAAAGTCGCCCTTTTAAAAGGTGGATTGGGTGGAAAATTTATTGGGATATAGGCTTTATGAATCTCTCGAACTAAGCTTTCTACTATGCAGATCCTAAGGCGTGATTGCATATATGGTCGCATCTGTTGCTGCGTTGTGTAGGCAGAGATTCTAAATTAGGAAAAGAGGGCTGCTCTTTTAATTCCAAAGGAAGAATACGGCGCGTAAGTGCAGCAAAATGTATTTTGAGGAGCAGTAAAGGGGTGAGGCATTTGATATTCAGCGGGTGACGGATTAACTGGAGTATAAGTGGGCATTGCTAGGGCGGAGTTTTTAGTTAAGAATTGCGCTCCGTACGCTATAAGCTCTCTACATCCTTCATATAGGCGTTGAGATCATCGCCCAATGCAACGTAAAGGGGCTATTTTGCCTTTAACGCTTGTTTGGCTGCTTCCATTAGTGTCGCTGGCTCTATCAGCCATTACGGTTATAATTTCCTCGTCCAAAGAACAGGTCAATCGATTGCGTAATAGGGTATGTGTGCCTTTTTTGACCGTGTCTTTTTTAAAAGGCAGCTGTTACCTCGTGGCAGGGTTGGGTGTGTCTATATGATCAGCCTGCCAAAGAAATGGAAGCGTTATCGCGATAGCCACCAATAGTAGTCCAGCGATAAAGGCGGCAGCAAACTGCAATGATATAAAAGAACCAAGGACGCCGACCAAAAAGCTTCCGACCGGCATTCCAGCATAGCCGATCACCCGAAAAGCAGAATTAGCTCGCCCGAGAAGTTGCTTTGGTGTGAGGCGCTGCCTGAAGGCGGTAACACCAATAAACCATAAGCTTGCTCCAACGCCAGCGATAAAGGTGACGCCCCATACGACGACAGCACTTTTTGAAAAGGCTGGAACCAGCAGCAAGATAACCGTTCCTAACCCGTCAGTGAGAACAGCTAGGCGCACCGGTGCATAGCGTATATGTGGTGCAAATAGGGCACCTGCCATTGTACCAAGCGCGTAGGCTGCAAACATCACGCCATATTGGCTGCTATGTAGACCCAGATACCGACCGTCGGTAACGAAGAAGATGAACGAGGTTAGGAATGCTCCAAATACCACCGATAGAAAGAATGTGAGTAATGTAAGGGAGGTAAGATGCCGATTTGAAAAAATGAAACGAAAGCCGGCAATGATATAACGAAAAGTGATGTTTTCTTTATCAGGTGTTGGCGATGTCGGAACAGCACGGCGAGCGGTAAAAATCAATGTGATAAAAAGCACGATTAACAGGCCAAGAAATAGCAGTGTGCTATGCGCTAAAATGCTGCTTGTTATGACAGGGGCAAGAAAATAGGAGACCCCGAAATCTAAAAACAAGACAATTGAGTAGAAGGTCATCAATCGCTCTCCCTCCATGATAAGTGGTGGAATCGTCATTATATAAGCTTCGGCAGAAACGACGATGAATCCAGCAATGGTTGCATAGAAGAAAATTTGTTCGGCTGGAGCAATCTGTATCATGAGCAGTACGAACAGTACAATATGCAGTAGCATGAAGATGAGGAGAGCCGAGGTGGCAAGTTTTATTTTGTCGCAGCGATCAAGTAAAGCGCCTGCAAGGATGCCGAAAATTGGCCACGCTAATGAGAAGAGACCTTGCGCCCAACTTACTCCGACTACGCCATATCCAGATTGTCTTGCTAATAGCGGGATGGCAGTGCGCAAAGCACCGCTGAGTAAGGCGAGCAGACTAACGGTTAGGCAAAAATAGCGTATGTTCTTATTGGCAAAAAGCGTGAACATTCTTTTCTCCTTAAGATGCCACACAGGTTTCCGCTGGTCCATCAAGTACGGCGGTTGTATTAAGCATGTTTGCGACATAGCCGTCCAAGATATTCCTATTTTCCTGAGGTAGAAGAAAATATATAAGGTTGGAATACCATTGCCAACCACGCTGAGTCAGCTGGAGATCGTTATCACTTTCTGCGACGAGACCTGCGCCTATAAGCTGTTGTAGGTTATTGTATACAAAAGAGGGAAGTGCGGTCCAGTCAATTCTTTCTTTTTTGGCATAGCCGTTATAAGGTAGCCGCATACACAAAGCCTTGGAGGCTTGTTGCTCCGCTGATACCCAATTGTAGTATACTTTGGATTTGCCTTTAAGTTGTATGTCGGTAATGTATCCGCTTCGACTGGGATTGGCTCGTGTGACGAGTGAGCCGAGAATCGACATTGCTGACGCCCCGAAGCCAACCACATAATCGTCATGATAACCATGCAAATATTTGTGATAGCGGAAATAATTAGCTGAACTCGTTTTAGCGAGCGTTAGAGGAGTGTTATTGGCAATTTTGATATAGGAATGCCCATTACACGGCGCATAGCCGCAGCTGCGCATAACGATGTCGCTAAATAAGCGAAGCATCTGTCGATGCTGTAGGCTGGATGGCTTTAGCCCTTTTTGTGCGTAAGACTTATGCAGTTGCGACGTGATAGCCAGATTGTTGATTGCATAGAGGTTGATGGTTTCAGGATGAAGCTCGCTGGCTTGCTTCAAATCGTATAATAGTTCTTCAGTTTGCTGGCTGTGCATGCCATATAGTAGGTCGAAACCGACATGTCCAATGATCTCTTGTGACCAAGCCACGGTATTGTTGATTTGTTCACGTGTTGAGGTGAGGTTAAACAATGATCGGAAACGCTCAATGAAACTCTGTATACCGAAGCTGATCCGGTTAACGCCGATCTCACGGGCAGCATAAAGTTTATCACGTGTGACGCTCTTCGGTTCGCTTTCCAGTGTAAACTCGGTTAAGGAAGAGAGCTCAAATTCGGCATGCAATACTTTTCCGATGTGTCGGATATTATCTGTGGACAAAAGCGACGGTGTGCCGCCCCCTATATAGATGCTGCGGATGGTCCCTCTAAGCGAGCGAATGAAATTTCCTTTGGTTCTGTTCTCTGTGGTAAGCGCTGACATATAAGATTCGATTTGCTTAACGTGCTTGTAGGCCCCTTTCTGAAAGGGACAGAAGGAACAGATGGTTTCGCAAAAGGGAATATGCAAATAAAGAGAAATGGTACGCGCTTGTGGAATCTGCTTACTTTGCGCTAGTTTATTAAAGTCTAGGTAATCGTAAAATTCATTTGAAATAGTGCGAAATAACGGATATGTGAAGTTGTAAATCGGCTTGAGTTGATCGAATTTTACAAAAGGATGATCCACGAGTTGCACAGATTACCTCCCCCAATTTCTTAACTTGCACTGTACTATTGACGGGCGACTGGTGACCCAATCACCCGAGTGTATTACCAAAGATTTTCACGGAACATAATGAATCCTCCTTTTTTAATAAGTTATATGTATTATACATATAACTTATTATATGAACAGGCGAGCTTGTTTAAGAGGCAATATAAAGATAAAAATATAAAAGAACTTTCTCTTGCAGCCTTATGGTCTGATATTGTAATTGGTATCCTGTTTTACGTGGTCGGGCTATGAATGCCTAGAGCGAGAAAAAGCAAGGTGTTTTAATGGACGTGCGGGGCATCATTGTTATGTTGCTGGGACTTGGAATTTGCGTCTGGTTATGAAATATCATTAGCGCAAAAAGATGGTTTTAAAGGTAGAGATATATTTTTTAATATCCCTGTAAAACTTCGAGAAGAGATAGAATTATCTATTAGAAAACATATAAATGTCCAGTGTGATAATATTATCGAATTACATGACATCATCGCTCTTGCCCGCCATTTTGACATATTGCCTAAAATCTCATTGAGATTGTGCTATGTACTGGCAAACGGGGATAGATCGCGTTTTGATATGACTGCGGCGGAGTTACGTGCCGCATTATCTTTGCTAGAATCCAATAGGATTAGGCTTAATGTGGTGCCTTTGCATATGGGCTCTAATTTGAATTCGACTGAGTTAATAGTATCCACCTTAACTAAGGTTGGAAAGGATATTTACGCATTGAAGGATCAAAAAAGTTTTATCAGTCTAGGCGGGGGATATCCGACTTCCACAGCGTTCTGCTATGCCGTGACGATCAATGACGAATACCCTCGTAAAATTTATGAGGCATTATCACAATTGGGTTATGATTTACATAAGCTTACGGTAATTATTGAATCTAGGCGTATTATATCTGAAGATTATGGTTATTTATTTTATAAAAGAGCAGAGTGGTACGAACTTAATTACAATCTAGGCTTTGGGGATGTGTACTCAATCTGCACAGTATCACTAGGTCATAAGTCAAAGTATGTGAAAGCAACTGATACAAAAAAGATTTTATGACGGTGGAAGATCGACGATGAAGGACGTTAGTTCAAAGGAAATTGATATTATTGTGTTCTCATATCCTGATTTTTGGGGCTTTTTAGATATAAATAACACATCTCCTAGTGGGCTGGAGACTATCAAATATTGGATCACGCATGGCGCAATTAGCAAAAAATCCTATCTATTGGATTTGGTATGCTCTACTGTATTTTCAGCTCTAAATATTGTGTGCGAAGTGCAATGTCAAGCGGTGGGAATTTATATAAGTGCAGAGTCTATAGGTATCCGCTCAGAACAAGGTTGATAGCTCTATTATGCAGGGGATGGTTAAGTTTCATGTCGGAAATGCTGAGCGTATGTCTTATCCTGAAAATACATTTACGCATATTACGGCGTGGTGAGTGTTTGTAAGCATTAGTTGTAAAGGCATAGCTACTCACTATCCTAGGCTGTTTTCTTCTATGTGAATAACAATAGAGTTACAAAACTTGCTTCATATTAAAAGAAAAGTTTCTTTTCTTTTAATTAAGCATTGCTACGGCCAAAAGAAAATTAAATATCTCGCTTTTATGATGCTTGCCAATGTTTGCTTATGTATGATTATTTGAGTCAGGATTAAGTTATGTCTACTATGAGTATTTTTCACTATTTTATATAAGGGGAAGGTTAGCACCAATGTATCGTGTGCAATATCAATTTTTCACTATGTTTGATAGGATAGCTTGTTGAGCGTAAAGTTCTTTCACCTTGATGAATCTTGTAGTATTCTTTAAAAATATCAGTTGATAAATTTTTTTCGTGTCGTTTATGCAGGGGCTGATACAATAAGAATAGAACTTGATTTTTTTTAAAGTTGGTATGTTATGGCTGTAAAAAATGGTAAACAAACGAAAAGTAAAAATTTTAAACCTGTCTCTCGTTTTCTCAAAAGTTTACGTGGTGTGCACAATTGGGAACAAGTTTCACAATGGCTTGCTTTCCGTAAGGTAGAGGATATTGAATGTATTACGCCTGATCAAGCAGGGGTACCACGGGGCAAGATGATGCTTTCTAAAAAATTTACATCGGAAACATCATTGGCATTGCCTTCAGCCGTTTTTATGGCAACAATTTCAGGGGATTATCCTGAAGATGGTCATGGTTTTGAATATCCTAAAGCAGATGGTGATTTACGCCTTGAACCTGATCTTTCTACGTTAAGCATTGTTCCATGGGAAGATGCTCCCACAGCACAGGTGATTTGTGATCTTGTGTATCAAAATGGTCAGATTGTGGATTACACACCACGCAATGTTTTGCGAACGGTGGTTCATTTTTATACAAAAATGGGTTTAAGCCCTGTTGTTTCACCAGAAATTGAGTTTTATTTGGTACAAAAAAATCCCGATCCTGATTATCCGTTAGTTCCACCGGTTGGTCGTTCTGGGCGTTCAATTGGTGGTGGACAGGGGTATTCCATTGCTGGTGTTAATGAGTTTGATGATTTGATTGATGATATTTATCAATTTTCAGAGGCACAAGGATTGGAAATTGATACTCTCATTCATGAAGAAGGAGCAGGTCAGTTTGAAATTAACTTACGTCATGGTGATCCTATTGAATTAGCGGATCAAGTTTTTATGTTCAAACGAACAATTCGTGAAGCAGCTCTAAAACATAATATGTATGCAACTTTTATGGCAAAACCCATTCAAGGGCAGCCGAGTTCTGCTATGCATATTCACCAATCGGTTGTTGATAAGAAAACCGGTATGAATATTTTTACACAGGAAAATGGTGAAGAAAGTATCTGTTTTCGCCATTTTATTGGTGGATTGCAAAAACATATGCCAGGGGTACTTGTGATGCTTGCGCCTTATGTGAATTCTTATCGACGTCTTGTCCCTGATAATTCGGCTCCTGTTAATTTGCGATGGGGATATGATAATCGTACTACAGCTTTTCGAGTTCCCCGTTCTGCTCCTCAAGCGCGGCGTGTTGAGAATAGACTTCCTTCATCAGATGCGAATCCTTATTTAGCCCTTGCAGCTTCTTTAGCGTGTGGTCTTATTGGTTTGCAACAAAAAATTGAGCCGGATGAGCCAGCGACAAATAATGTAAACGCTGATAATATTGAGTTACCGCGTGGACTCATTGAGGCAGTCAATTTGTTTGAACAAGATACAGCAATACGTGCTATTTTAGGGGATGTGTTTGTCAGTACTTATGCTGCAATCAAACGACAAGAGTTTGAAACTTTTATGGAAGTAATTAGTCCGTGGGAGCGTGAATATCTTCTGCTGAATGTTTAAATTTTATGACGATGATTGATTATAATTCAATTTCTCCAGGAATTTCTTGGTATGAAGATACTTTAAAAGAACGTCCCTCTTATCCTTCTTTTTGTGAAAACAGACAGTGTGATGTGGTCATTATTGGAGGCGGATTTACGGGTCTGTCAGCTGCTTATCATTTAGTCAAGGCTGGAGTAGATGTTGTTTTATTTGAAGCATCACGTTTTGGTGATGGTGCTTCAGGGCGCAATGGTGGACAGCTGGGAACAGGGCAACGGCAATGGGTAGAAACATTAGAAAAAAAGTATGGTTTTGAGCGAAGTAAGGCTCTGTTTGATTTAGCAGAAGAAGCTAAAAGAGATATTTTATCTTTATGCGCGATGCCTAATTGTTCGTGTGATTTGATAGGAGGACAGCTTTCTGTGACACATAAAAGGCGTGAGCTTCTTTCTTATCAACGGCATATTGAGGTGATGCAGCGTTATGGCTATCATGCGCTTACTTTTATGGATAGGGCAGAAACATCTAGGCGACTTGGATCGTCTTTTTATTGTGGTGGTATTTATGATGCGGATACCGGCCATATAAATCCCTTAAAATTGATTGTTGGATTGGCAAAAAAAGCTAAAGATGCTGGTGCTAAGCTTTATGAGAAGTCACAAGTAACGACAGTAAAGCGCAAGGGAGCCCATTGGAAAGTGATAACAGAAAAAGGCAGTGTAACAGCAGAGCATGTTTTACTTGCAACAAATGGGTATAAACTTGGTCTGGAGCGTTTTATTGAAAAAAATATTGTTTCTATTCGTTCTTATATTGGAGCAACGGACCCATTACCAAAGCACAGTTCAATTCTCGCAGGCGGGGAATCGGTTGATGATTCCCGTTTTATGGTTCGCTATTTTCGCAAAAGCATTGATAATCGTCTCTTATTTGGTGGCGTAGAAAGTTATGATAATAAACATCCTTTGAATTTAGATGAACGTATAAAACGGCAAATTGCTGAAATTTATCCTCAATTACATTCTATCAATTTAAGCCATTGTTGGGGAGCAACGGTTGCCATCACAGTTGAGCGCATGCCCTATGTTCGACAACTTTTCTCAAGGATGACTTATTGTGGTGGTTATTCAGGGCATGGCGTTATGCTGGCTCCTTTCATAGGAAAATTATACGCAGAATGGTTGACTGGAAAATATGAACGTTTTTCCTATTTCCAAGACTTAAAGATTTCATCTTTTCCGGGGGGAGGAGTTTTGCGTTATCCACTTATATTTTTAGCAATGCGTTGGTTTTCTTTAATGGATCGCCTTTAATGGAAACATTGCTTGAAATGAAGAAAATTAATGGCTTATTTAGTATCTGTCTGCTTTAATAATGGAAGCTTTTATAAGTGATATGGGATTTCATAATCGAATAGAAAAATAAACAAGTTCATGGTGCGTAAAATTATTCCAGTTTCTTCCTTTGATTGTATTGTTTTTGGTGGCAATGGTGATTTGGCGTCGCGCAAGCTTTTGCCGGCTTTGTATCATTGTCAGTGTGTTGGTCAATTCAGTGAGCCAACACGTATTATTGGGGCTTCCCGCACTTCCTTAAGTCATGAAGAATATCAAAATTTTGTCCGCACTTCTTTAGAAAAACATATCCATCCAAAAGATCTCAATTCAACAGAACTCAATCGTTTTCTTGCACGTTTAACTTACGTTTCTGTTGATGTTTCCTCAAATCGAGGGTGGGAGGATTTAGCTCTCCTTCTGTCACAAGGTTCAGCGAATATTCGAGCTTTTTATTTGGCTGTTAGTTCGTCACTTTTTGCTGATATTGCGATGAAGTTGGGAAAAAATGATTTGGTGACACCACAAACACGGATTATCATTGAAAAACCAATTGGTCGCGATGTAAAAACAGCTGTTTCACTTAATGATGCATTTGCAAGCGCCTTTAATGAAGAGCAGATCTTTCGTATTGATCATTATCTTGGGAAGGAAACTGTTCAAAATTTAATGGCATTGCGGTTTGTTAATACACTTTATGAACCGCTATGGAACTCCAACTATATTGATCATGTTCAAATAACCGTTGCTGAATCTTTAGGGTTAGAGGGGCGTACAGAATATTATGAAAGCACTGGTGCTCTACGCGATATGGTGCAAAACCATATGCTACAATTACTTTGTTTAGTTGCTATGGAAATACCATTTACCAACAGTGCTAATGCTGTACGTGATGAAAAACTTAAAATTTTACATTCTTTAACACCGCTTGATGTACATAATGTAGGGCAGCATACTGTACGTGGGCAGTATCTTTCTGGTCTATCAAATGGTATATCTGTAGAGTCTTATTTCGATGATCTGGGAAGAGTGAGTAAGACTGAAACATTTGTAGCGCTTAAGGTTAAGATTGATAACTGGCGTTGGGCTAATACGCCTTTTTATTTACGAACAGGTAAGCGCATGTTCACGCGAATGTCTGAAGTTGTTGTGGTTTTTAAACCTATTCCTTATAATATTTTTAATGTGGATTTAGATGAAATTTTTTCTAATCGGCTTGTGATTCGTCTCCAACCTGATGAGGGTGTAAAACAATGGTTGATGATTAAGGATCCAAGTTACGGCGGTATGCGGTTTCGTCACATTCCATTAGATATGAGTTTTGCTTCCGCATTTTCTGAACGTAATCCTGATGCTTATGAACGTTTATTAATGGATGTTATTCGTGGAGATCAAACGCTGTTTATGCGCCGTGATGAAGTTGAGGCTGCTTGGCGTTGGATTGATCCAATCATTGAGGGGTGGGAAGAAATAAAACAGCCTTTTCACAGTTATAACGCTGGTTCGTGGGGGCCATCTGCTTCGGCGATTCTCATGGAACGTGATGGGCGTATATGGAACAATTTAGTTTAGAGCAATAAGTATGTATAGAATGAATATTGACCGTTTAGATTTTGAAACCCCTCAGACTTTAGCCTTGGCATTAGCAGATCGAGTAGCCGCAGAGCTTAGTGTATCTGTTCTTGAGCGTAAGAGAGCAGTTTTAGCGGTGTCTGGTGGTAAAACACCAGAATTGTTTTTTCATTATTTGTCAAAAGCGGATATTGATTGGAAAAATATCATTATTACTTTGGTCGATGAACGTTTCGTTCCTACACACGATGAACGTTCAAATGAGCATATGGTACGGTGTCATTTGTTACAAAATTTTGCCGAAAAAGCGCGTTTTGTAGGGCTTTATCATAAAGCGATTACTGCTGAACTTTCAGCTTTTTCAGCGGCGAGTCGTATTAATACTTTGCCTAAACCCTTTGATGTTGTTGTTTTAGGAATGGGGGGTGATGGACATACGGCTTCTTTTTTTCCTGATGCTGATCGTTTAAAGCAAGCGCTTGATCTGCGAACACAAGCACTTGTTTTGCCCCTTCATGCTAAGAGTGCTGTTGAGCCAAGACTCTCACTAACTTTGCCAGTTATTATGCAGTCTCGTTGTATTATTCTCCATATCGAAGGTTTTCAGAAACGCGATTGTTTTGAAAAAGCTTGTCAAGATGGATCTGAAATAGAAATGCCTGTTCGGGCAGTTTTGCGTAATTCCCCTCATCTTGTGCAGGTTTATTGGTCGCCTGCAGATAATGAAATAAGTGAATTAGAATATGAGAGACAAGGTGAATAAAAACGTACTCTCTCTCAATGAATGAGGGGAAGCAACAATGAAAGAGGGAGGGGAATATGGCACTTTCCAAGACAATTGCCACAGTTACACGAAGGATTTATGAACGTTCTCGATCAACACGAGAAACTTACTTAGATCGTATTGCGAAAGCACAAGTTCATCGCCCCAAACGAAGTTTTTTAGGATGTGCCAATCAGGCTCATGGTTTTGCTGCTTGTGGTGCAATAGATAAAGAGCGTTTGAAGGGAAATATCGTTGGGAATATTGGCATTATCACGGCATATAACGATTTACTTTCAGCTCATCAACCTTTTGAAAAATTTCCTCACTTAATTAAAGAGTCGGCCCGTATGGTTGGTGGTGTTGCACAGGTTGCAGGTGGTGTTCCCGCGATGTGCGATGGTGTTACGCAGGGAAATGCGGGGATGGAGCTTTCCCTTTTTTCGCGTGAAGTAATTGCAATGGCGACAGCTATAAGCTTATCACACGATGTCTTTGATGCAGCATTATATCTTGGGGTGTGTGATAAAATTGTACCAGGTTTATTGATTGGTGCACTAACATTTGGTCATTTACCAGGAATTTTTATACCAGCTGGTCCTATGACAAGTGGTCAAGGTAATGATGAAAAAGCGAAGATACGTCAACTTTACGCGGAAAATAAAATAGATCGCCAAACACTTCTAGCATCAGAAGCACGTTCTTATCATGGACCAGGAACATGTACATTTTATGGAACCGCTAACTCTAATCAGGTGATACTGGAGATGATGGGGCTTCATATGCCGGGAGCTTCTTTTGTTAATGCGAATACACCGTTGCGTGATGCTTTAACAAAAGAAGCTACGAAACGTGTACTTGAAATGACAGATCTTGGTGATCATTATAGTCCACTTGGTATGATCATTGATGAGCGTTCTTTCGTGAATGCCATTGTAGGATTAAATGCAACAGGAGGTTCTACCAATCATACGATTCATTTGATTGCTATGGCTGCTGTTTGCGGTATTAAATTGACATGGCATGATATTGCAGAAATTTCTTGCCATGTGCCTCTTTTAGCGCGCATTTATCCTAATGGTTTAGCGGATATCAATCATTTTTATGCTGCTGGGGGGATGGGATTTATTATTCGCGAGCTTATCGATGCAGGTTTAGTACATGAAGATGTTTCAACGGTTTTTGGTAAAGATCTCAATGCTTATGCAATTGAAGCAAAGCTTTCTGCTGATGGTCATGTGGTGCGTGAAGCGGCTCTCAAGGAAAGTGGTGATCATAAGGTGTTAGCAGGGTGGAGAAAGCCATTTCAGCCTGACGGTGGTCTTCGTGTTTTATCGGGAGATTTGGGAACAGCTATTATAAAAGTTTCCTCTGTTAAACCAGAGTATTGGCAGATTAAAGCACCAGTCTTTGTTTTTAATGATCAAGAAGAACTACAAAAAT
This sequence comes from Bartonella sp. MU37NMGALS, assembly GCF_042194015.1. Lineage (NCBI taxonomy): Bacteria > Pseudomonadati > Pseudomonadota > Alphaproteobacteria > Hyphomicrobiales > Bartonellaceae > Bartonella > Bartonella sp. MU37NMGALS. Next base: position 309,379 of record NZ_JBHIML010000001.1, on the reverse strand, counting down.
CTTTTAAATCTGGAGTGTTGTATGATAAAGATTTTATCGCTGTCATTCGCTATCAAGGACCAAAAGCCAATGGTATGCCAGAGCTTCATAAATTAACGACCATTTTAGGCGTTTTACAAGATCGCGGTCAAAAGGTAGCATTGATAACCGATGGGCGTATGTCAGGGGCGTCAGGAAAAATTCCTGCTGCCATTCATGTGACACCGGAAGCAGTGGATAATGGTCCCATTGCACGTTTGCAAGATGGTGATATTGTTTTTCTTGATGCTCATGAGGGTAAATTAACTCTTTTGGAGGATTTAGCAAAATTTAACGTACGAAAAATCATACCTCCTGATCTTTCAAAAAACGAACACGGTTTTGGACGCGAACTTTTTCATGTTTTTCGTCAATCCGTTAATCGTGCAGATCAAGGAGCATCTGTTTTTATGACATGAAAAATGCAAAAATAAACAAGCTTAATCATGTACAATAAAACCATATACAAGGAATTGTTATAATTCTTAGAATTTTGGCATAGGCAGATTGTGTGATCGCGCGGCGGCTTTGAGTGTATTAACCATAAGCATGGCAATTGTCATTGGTCCAACGCCTCCTGGAACAGGGGTGATCGCGGCAGCTTTTTCTTTTACGTTTTCAAAATCGACATCACCAACAAGACGTGTTTTCCCTACACCTTTTTCTGGTGCAGCAACGCGGTTAATACCGACATCAATAACAATTGCACCATTTTTGATCCAGTCTTTTTTAATCATTTGTGGGCGGCCTACAGCTGCGACTAAAATATCAGCGCTTCGACAAACATCATCAAGGTCACGGGTACGACTATGGGCAATTGTCACAGTGGCATTGGCTGCTGTTAAAAGGGCAGCCATAGGTTTTCCAACAATATTAGAGCGTCCAACAACGACAGCATCAAGTCCAGATAAATCTTGCCCACAGTGTTGTTCGATCATCATCATGGCACCAGCTGGTGTGCAGGGAATAATCGCATCTTCAAGTGCATTTGCCGCGAGTTTTCCTACATTAATATAATGAAAACCATCAACATCTTTTTGGAAAGCAACGGCTTGTGTTATGCGATTTGTATTCATATGAGCAGGGAGAGGCAGCTGTACCAAAATACCATGAATTTTTGGATCAGAATTTAATGTTGCAATAAGTTGAAGGAGTTCTTGTTCTTGTGTTTCTTTGGAAATGACATGTTTGATTGAAAGAAACCCACATTCTTCGGCTTTTTTATTTTTTGAGGTGACATATACTTGACTTGCGGGATCATCTCCAACAATAATAACAGCGATACTAGGTTGTATATTATAGTGATGGCGGAGCTTTGTTGTTTCGGCCTTAACTTTCGCAATAATCTCTTCAGCAAGTTTTTTTCCATCGATAATATTATTCATTCAGAGATCCTTTCGGTAAGGCTGTTTGTTTTTTTGTAAAGCATTTTCTAATAATACGATAGAGTTTTATAGCAATATTCATATGAGAACAGTAAGAATGGTTTTATAATGTTGTGGATTTATAGTTTTGAAGATTTTTAAATAATTGCTTTATAAAGAAGCAGCAACATTGCTGTTTGAATAAATTTTGGATAAAGAACAAAAATAATTAAGATACAAAGTGGATATAGTGAATTATAGGGTTATAAAAACTTTTTTTGATCATTTAAGTTTGTTTTTAATCTGTTATAGGGGGATAAATATAGAGGGATATTGTGCGCATCAGAATAATAAAATTTTTGAGCGGAATTTTTATTACAATTATCTTTTTATTTGGAGTGGGGATTCTCGTTTTACCTTATCTTATCTCTACAGATGCGATTCGCATTCGTTTAGCGCAGGATTTGAGTGCATGGACCGGTTACAATGTGCAATTGCGTGATCCACCGCGGTTACATCTTTTTCCTTATCCTAAAGCATTTCTTTCTGGTGTTACTTTAACATCTAAAATGGATGATGTTGGGCCATTAATGGAAGCTGAATCAATAGAAGTTGATCTTTCTGTCGTCGATCTTCTTTGGGGACATGTTTCTTTTTCAGAGACGCGGATTATGCGTCCTCAATTTGTTATGGAAAAGCCTGTTAAAACAATAGCAGATTTTTTTGATCGGTTTTCTCGCTCACAAGGTGCATTAGGGTTGGCAATACGCAATACGCGTGAAATATTAAAACATAATCCTGAACATCCAGAAATAGAGCACCTTTTAAAACAACCTTTTGGGCGGATTGTCATTAAAAATGGTGTTCTTGTGTATCACGATAGTTTTTCAGGATTAGCAGAAAAAATAACAGGATTAAATGCGACTTTAGATTGGCCGGAATCGACTCGGGAAGTACGGTTACGTGCAGATGCGCGTTGGCGCGGAGAATTTACAAAGTTATCAATTGATGCTTCTCAAGCATTGCTGCTTCTTGCAGGAGGAAAAAGTCATATTAGGGCAAGTCTCAATTCTGTACGTGGGGGAATAACTTTTACAGGAAAGGCTCGGTTATCTGAATATTATATTTTTGACGGAAAAGTATCGATGCGTTCTCCGGGATGGAATCAGACATTGTCTTGGGTTGGTGGAAATCAGTTTTGGGGATATAAATTAAAAATACCCATTGTATGGGAATCTCATTTTTTAGCGCAGCCAATGCATATTCAAATGAACAATGTTACATTTACGATGGGGAAAGCCAATGCGCGAGGAGCTTTAAAATTCGATTTTCAAGATTATGTACCAAATGTTATGGGTTCGTTAGCCTTTGATAACCTAGATCTTAGCCTCTTGGGTTCAATGTTTTTTTCAGGTAAAAAGAAAAATTCCTTCTTTGATATGACAATTTTTCATCGTATTGGCGTGGATATACGACTTTCTGCGCCACAAGCTAAAATAGGAAATATTTCACTCACAAATTTAGCTGCTGCAATACAAATAAGAAATGGGCATGGTATTTTTGATCTTGGACATGCGAATATTTTTGGTGGATCCGTGCAAAGTAATATTGAAGTTACGCCAGCTGGACAGAAAGTGCGTATAGGAGGAAATATTTCAGGTGCTTCTATTGATATGCAGGAGACTTTAGAAACCTTGGGATTTATTCCATTTATACAAAGCAAAACGAATTTTACTGCAACGGTACGAACACTTGCTGATTCTTGGCGAGAAATTTTTACAAAAATGCAGGGTGAATTAACACTGAAGATGTCTTCTGGTCGGCTCTTAGGGTATGATTTGAACGAATTACAAACAAGACTTTTAAATAAACAACAATTTCTTTTAATGACTAATGATACTTTTTCAACAACATTTGATCACTGGGATATTCAGACAAGCTTTTCAGAAGGTATGATGAAGGTGACAGAGTCATTAATGCGTACAGCAGACTCGAGCTTATCCATTCAAGGAACCGTTGCAACTGCTATTACGCAAGGGAAGCAGAATGAATTGATATTACAGGCACAACTACGCAAAAATTATAGATCAGAAACTTTATGTAAAGATGTCCAATGTCTCGCTAATAGCCTTGCATGGCCTTTTACATTTTCTCTAAGCTCTAAAGGACAAAATCATGGTAACTTTTGGGTTACAAAAGACATTGACGCAGATTGAGAATTGTTTTTTATCTATATAACATTCTATCTTATAATGGTAATCCATCTTTTTGTAACTTAAAATTGTCTTTTAAATTTAAATCAGAGGTCTCACTATCGGAAGATTTTCTCATTTTAAATCCGTTCGTGATGAAGCAGTAAAAATCGTTCTCTCTGTCATAAGTGTGGTTGATACAGATAAATGATTAAAGAGAGAAATAAAAATCCTTCTTATGGAATCTTTCAAATACAAGAAATTCATAATATTGATGCAAGTTCTTAGAAAAGTTTCTAAAAAACATTAAATTTTTAAGAGGGATGTCGGCCAGTGCTTACTGAATCCCAGAAGAAATACCATAGCCATCTTTGGTAATTGTATGCTTCCCATCTGCTCCAACAGAACCAATTCCCACTGTAATCAAAATAAAGGCTAAGAGGGTTGTAATCGTAATAATTGTAGCTTTTTTAGCAGACATATTTTTCCTCCACGGATGCATCAATGACTGAATGCAAAGATGAATGGTGCATTATTTAAACTTTTATGAAAGTAGAATCACTTAAGGATCTATAAGTTCCTATTATTATCTCATAAAGCTAAAAAAACTCTATAATTCTTTAATATATTATAGTTCTATAGATATAATTTTTTCTTTTTGCTATATATTTTTCTTTATTTTCTCGATGACGATAGTGAGCATTGGCAAAATTTTTATGCGCATAAATTATAAACTTAAAAGATTATTTATACGACAGACATTGGCTCTGAATGAAGAAATAAAGATAGAGGGGGCACAAGCTTCTTATCTTGTGCATGTTTTGCGTATGAAAGAAGGAGCAGAAATTTTACTTTTTAATGGACAGGATGGTGAGTGGCTTGCTAAACTTATCATTGTTAAGAAAAAATTTGTTGTGGTTCAGCTTATCCATCAAGAAAGATTACAAACGACGCATTCCAGTCTTATCTATTGTTTTGCTCCACTCAAAAACGCGCGGTTGGATTATATGGTGCAGAAAGCTGTTGAAATGGGGGTATCGGTTTTGCAGCCTGTTATAACGCATCATACGCAGGTTACGCGTATCAATATGGCGCGTATGGAAGCCAATGTTATTGAAGCTTCTGAACAGTGTGGTATTTTATCTCTCCCTGAATGCGTATCTGCTCTATCATTAGCAGAACTTTTAGCACGATGGGATGAGACACAGCCTTTATTCTTTTGTGATGAAGAGCATAAATCGCATAATCCATTACCTTCTTTTAAAAAGCGTGACGTTACAACACCTGGTATTCTTATTGGACCGGAAGGTGGCTTTAGTGAAGAAGAGCGGAGCTTTTTAAAAAAACATCCTTTTGTGGTTCCAATATCATTAGGTCCGCGTATTTTACGCGCTGACACTGCCGCTGTTGCTGCTTTGGCTCTTCTTAATGCTACCGTGGGGGATTGGGCAATGGATTGAGAAATCTGTAAAATCATTCTAAACAATTCATTTAAGATGATGATACCAATGATAGGATACGATAAGTTATGGCGCTTGATATAACTGATGAAAGTGAAATTTATAACTTAGATTCCTTGGTTAGCTATTTCCAAGGGGGGTATAAAGCAGAAGATGATTGGCGTATTGGTACAGAACATGAAAAATTTCCGTTTTATAAAGATGGTTTTCACCCTGTTCCTTATGAAGGAGAGAGGGGAATCCGAGTGCTTTTAGAGAGGATGCAAAGTGCCTTAGGATGGAAACCTATTTTAGATGATGAGAATATTATTGGGCTCGTAGGATCAGTTAATCAGGGAGCCATTTCTTTGGAACCTGGAGGACAATTTGAATTATCTGGTGCACCATTAAAATCAGTAGGACATACATATCACGAGTTGATGGAGCATTTAACTCTTCTCAAAAAAATTGCAGAACCATTGGGTATAGGTTTTCTAGGTCTTGGAGCTAGTCCAAAGTGGACTTTAGCTGAAACGCCACGAATGCCTAAATCACGTTACCAGATTATGACTGATTATATGCCTAAAGTGGGATATAATGGTCTTAATATGATGTATCGCACATCAACAGTTCAGGTTAATCTTGATTTTTCATCTGAAAGTGATATGCGGCGAAAAATGCAAGTATCCATGAAGTTACAGTCCATTGCAACAGCATTATTTGCAAGTTCACCTTTTACAGAAGGACGCCCAAATGGCTTTTTGTCGTGGCGTTCTGAAATTTGGCGTAATACGGATAATCAGAGGACAGGCGTTCTTCCCTTTATATTTTCTGAGCGTTTTGGTTTTGCTGATTATGTTGAATGGGCTCTTGATGTTCCAATGTATTTTGTTGTGCGTGATGGTCGTTATTATGATTGTACACATATAACGTTTCGTCAGTTTATGAATGGAGCATTAAAAGGACACGTTGCAAATTCAATTCCAAACATGGGAGATTGGATTAATCACTTATCGACGTTATTTCCTGAAGTCCGCTTAAAAAGATTTTTAGAAATGAGAGGAGCTGATTGCGGTTCTTGGAAGCGCATTTGTGCGTTGTCGGCTTTTTGGGTCGGGCTTCTTTATGATAGGGAAGCACTTAATGAGGCAGAAGCTTTGACAAAAGATTGGTGTTTTGAAGAAGTTTTAGATGTGCGCCAACGCGTTCCTAAAGAAGGGTTAAGAACTCCTTTTCGTCAAACTATTCTTTTAGAGTTAGCACGACAAGCTCTTGCTATTGCCCGCAAAGGCTTAAAAAATCGCAAACAGTATGATACCAATGGTTTTGATGAAACAAGTTTTCTTAATCCTTTAGAAGAGGTTGTTGCAATGGGACAAACAGATGCTGAAAAATTTTTGTCTCATTACTATTCTATTTGGAATGAATCTGTAGAACCGTTATTTTTAGAATGTGCCTATTAAATTTGAAGAAAAGAGACTTCCTACTTTTTAAAAAATGCATATCATCGTGGTGGCTCATTCACTCATTTGCTCTAGAGAGCTTATCCTGCCTTGCTTTTAACATTTCTCATAAAGGGTACAATACAAAAATCTCTTAGGCAGTGTGATTTTTATACTCAATTATATCACGATATTTCCGTAATCTTAATGCTGTACCTTTGTGCTAAAGATAGCTCATAAAAGATATACTTAAGCTTATTATAAAACATTTTTATTCACGTGGCTCATCCCACTTATGAATAGGTTTGAAAATAATATTTTTCACTTTTAAAAGGGATAAAAAAATATAATTTGCGTTTAAAGGAGGAAATATACCAAAAATCATTTTTAATGGGTAATTTCTTGAAATTATGTTGCTAATATGAATATTTCTTTATGTCTTATTATTCTCACTCCATGTATTTGATTATATTATAGCAATATGTGTTATTCTTTTGTTACAAGAGTAAAGTATGGAATAAAAATAAAAAATTTCAGTTTTTGCAGAGACGGGCAACGAAAACTTTTTTGTTAGCTAAACATATCTAGTGCGCTTTTAAATTTTTCTTCTTCCGTTTTTTAGTAGCCAGATCTCCTGAGGCTTCTTATACCTTTTGTACCATTATACGATATAGTTATACAGTCATCATGAAGGCAATAGATGTATTTTTAAAACAGATAGGAAAATTACAGGGGATCATTCACTTTAGTATATCCAAGTGATATTAATACAGCAAACAAAACGATCAATAGAGAAGATAAAACAATAAATGTTACGGTACGTTTCATGAGTGATTTAACTGCTTATCTTCGATAAATAGGCCGGTATTGAATACGGGGCTATTACGACGGTTGATATCATTTAATTTGGTTATATCAATGGTATATGTGATATTTTTGTTGGTATTGTGTTTCAAATTATATTGAATGATGTGTAGATTACGAGTGGCGTTGCATTTTCCATAAAAGGGTATTGTATGGCATAGCTACACCCGACAAAGTACTCATATACTAACAAAAACATAAAAGACAGTCAGTATTTTAAAGGTATGGAAAGGATTTTTCATAACATATCCGCTAATATATATATTATTTATATGATGCAATACATATTTATTATCAATAAAATTTTTATATTTTAAATATATTGTGTATTATATATTATTTATATAATTATTAATTTCTTATTTTTTATTGTATATTTTAAATCTATATTATGGTATTCATTAAATGAATGCGTTATTTTCTTATATACAACATTAATAATATTTGTAAACGCTATCATTATGTGTATTTTTAGCTTTATAACGTATCAGTTTTTTACTAAATGTTTTTAATGATTTTTGTGGATTTTGTTGATAAGGGTTTCTAATTTGAACAACTTTAATAGGCACTGCGCTCTTTGTAACCAACGCGTTCATTTGCATTGTGATTATGAAAACCTGTTTTTTCACGTATGCTCTATAGCTATTATATTTTTTATAGTCGTGGCATCATTTTTCATTTTCATAACATAAATAATAAAGATGATAATGCGCTTTATTGCCTGTTATAAAGACATCTAAAGAGAGACTGATAATTATAGAGGTCAGAAAACTCCCTTTTAATAGACTTTTGTCGTTTTTCTGTCAGTAAATTGAACCGACAAAATAGATCATTTTAGTGAGTGATTAAATATATCTTATGATAAGCATGTGATCCTTTAAAGCCATTTCAAAAGATAGGTTCTAGTCATAAAAAATGCTATTAAGACCATTATGGTTATTAGTTTTGAGGTTCTTGAAGATTTTGAGGATTTTAGACACCTTCAAAATCTATAAGTAAAATGAATACATATAGCTCTTTTTCAACAGAGCTTTTGAAAACAATAAAGCTATCATTTTAGATTATGATATAATCTTTTAAAAGCAATCCAAATAACAGTGTCTAAAAGTGCAAAGCCTTGTCTTTAGAATAACACATATAAACTATCCTTTTAAGATTGTAGGTAATAAACTTAATAAGATGGTTAAAGTTATAGACTGCCGTTTTAAAGCAATACACAAGAGATCTTTATGAGGTGTGTTAACCTCATAAGTCTATTCGGTTTCTCACACTTCTAATTTTGGTAGTTTTTTAACAATTTTCATTGTTTCTAAACTTATAGTATGATCCTTTGAAACAACTCTAATGGATAAGCAGGGTTACCAATGGTTCCAATAGCATAGCGATTGGCATCATTAACGATGCCACTCTTTTTATCTATCTTTACACATTGACGCTCCATAACCCATTCAAGAGTGGGGTTGCCATTAACGATATACTCATAAGCTTCAAGAGGGATGTTTTTCATGATGATATTGCTGTTGTAAATAACAGTAGATTTATCCTTTTTAAAGGTCACAAGATAAGGCTCCACACTTTCATAATTTATGTGCAAGTGATCAAACTCACACTCTGTTGTCCACAATATCCTGAAATCTTCAGCGCTTTTTACACAGGGGATACGAGGCAATTCTTTGCATAAATTATGAGCATAGCGAGTACGGTAATCTTTTGAATGCAATAATCCGTAAGCTTAATAGAATAGATCATCTTTAGTTATGGTCTCACTAGGATAAGCAGCTTAAAATGCGTTAATCCTTTATCAGTGATGGCATCACGCCTCTGTAAACCAGATGTTTTTCTTTCCTTTATTGAATTTGTAAACAAATGGGATTGTTTCTCATCATGATCAGTTATAGAAGATTCAACATTTTTATAAAAATACTGTGGAAAGCATTGGCCTGTATCTATTGCATCTAGATTAGGTAAATTCTTAGCTATCAACACAGAAAAACAGCTTCGTGCTCCTATGCTTGTAATTTCTATGACTCTATTTTCTACTGCTTGCCCCATAGGGAATACATGTGGTATCTGATCAACTCCGTCATTTAAGATACGATTATAATAAAGTCATAGTCGTGTAAAAGGACGATACGAACTTTGCGTGAGACATATCTCTTCAAATTCAAAAACCCTTCCTCTGATTAGTTCTTGCTTAACATTATAACTACAACTTATCTTTTTTACATCTAAAGTGATAAAATTATCTACGGTACGTGCACGTGTTGTTCGATCAGCATATAGATAGGTATCATTAAAACATTTTACTGCACTATTATAAAAAGCCATCATATTATTTATATTTTCTGCCCAAGCTCCGCCCTCCAATGTTGTGATAGCTCTTGAATTAAGACGTTTCATAAGAAGTATTTCTACTCCTTTCTTATACATTTTTTATTTACACGCCAGCCCTGCTTGTGACGTGCAAGCAAGTGATTTTGATTGATTCAAGATAAACAGGTTTGAAATAAGAGAATCTTACGTTATTCGGGACTCTCATTTAATATGCAAAACAGTAAATTATTTTTATAAATCAATATTTTGTCATTCAATAGGTATTGTGGCGTTCAAAGTCTTTTTTATGACTATAAAAAGAATTTCGAAAAATAAAAAAGCTTTCATTGAGAGCAAAGAAAGAATGTATGAAAGGTCTTTTCAATAAAATAATTATATTTGAAATGCTGGTCAAAGCTGTTGAGAGTACAGTCCATAAAATTAGCAAAAGTAGCTTGTTGGTGTATTTTCTAGAAAAGTCATGAATGTTCGATTGTTAATTCATCCTTTCTTGGAAAGCTCGCTTCAGTTCAAATAGAAAAAGAGAGAGGTAAGGATATTGATAGGATAAGATATGCTGGAATTATTCAGTATTAAGACGCAATGAATGTTGTTTATATTTCTCTTTTTTTACTATTTTATGAGAGCGTAAATTTAAAGAATAGGAAAATAATTTTATTTATTTTATTTAAACAGTTATTAGTAGATAAAAAGTTCTCTTTTAATCGATAAATTAAAAAAATAATGATTTTGTAAAATCCTGGTAAGCTTTATGTTAATTTTAAATATCATGCATTGATTTTGAATTATGCAGATTATTGACGTCAATCATAACAATAGTAAGTGAGCATAGACAATGACATTTAATTTTTTCGTCAATTTATTTCTATTTGTTATTTTTTTATTGTTGGTTTCTCAAAGTAAGAGAATGCAATGGAGTCTTTCACTACGTGTTATGCTAGGGCTTATCCTTGGCTTGATTTTTGGAAGTGTTTTGCAGTTTGTTTATGGAGAGGGTGAAAGCACTTTATTGAAATCCGTTGAATGGTTTAACATTGTTGGTGAGGGCTATATCTTATTGTTGCAAATGATTGTTATGCCACTGGTTTTTATCTCTATTGTTTCAGCAGTTGCTCATTTACATTCTGTTTATGCTGTTGGAAAGATGAGTATAATAACAATTTCAATATTGCTTTTTACAACGGCTCTTTCAGCATTGGTTGGTGTGCTTGTGGTTAATTTTTTTGGATTAACAACTGATGGTTTGGTGCATGAAGGGCAAAATGTTTCTGCTCTTCTTGAAGGTCATATTTCTAAACTTGGAGATATGAATATACCAAAGATGATTTTGTCTATGATTCCTAAAAATCCATTTGCTGAGTTGAGTGGAGCCAAACGTACGTCAATTATCAGTGTTGTTATTTTTGCGTCATTTTTAGGTGCAGCGGTTCTTCTTTTAAAGAAAGATGAGCCAGAAAAAGGAGAAAAAGCGCTTTTATTTATTCAAGTGGGACAAGCTTGGATTATGCGGTTAGTCCGTATTGTGATTGCTTTGACGCCTTATGGTATTTTTGCACTTATGACGAAAGTAGGAGGAACATCGCGTATTGCAGATATTTTAAATTTACTGGTTTTTATCATTGCATCTTATGTCGGTATTATTTTAATTTTTGGAATTCATGGTGTATTGCTTGGTATTTCTGGGGTTAATCCCTTTCGTTTTTTCAAAAAGGTTTTACCGGTTTTAACATTTGCTTTTAGCAGTCGTTCAAGTGCTGCAAGTATTCCTTTAAATATTGAAGCGCAAACACAGTGGATAGGTGTACCACAATCCATTGCGAGTTTTGCAGCTTCTTTTGGGGCAACAATTGGACAAAATGGTTGTGCTGGTCTTTATCCAGCGATGCTTGCGACCATGATTGCACCGTCTATGGGTATTAATCCTCTTGATCCTACTTGGATTGCTACGCTTATTGGGGTCGTGACGTTGAGTTCTATTGGTGTTGCTGGTGTGGGGGGAGGCGCTATTTTCGCTGCATTGATTGTGTTACCAATTATGGGGCTTCCTGTTACTTTGGTTGCTGTACTTATCTCTATCGAACCGCTAATTGATATGGGACGTACTGCTCTAAACGTGAGCGATTCAATGATAGCTGGAACGGTTACCAGTCAAATATTACGGACAACAGATAAAAGTATTTTTAAAAAATAATTTTAGATTATATTTTTTTGGGCTGTAAAACATCTGTAAGAGATATTTGCGCTGAACCAGGTTGTAGGGGTTTTTGTTGATGGGGATGAGGAGCCCAACCAGAGAGCCAGATGAAAGAAAAATGTGCACGAATACGTCCATCAGGATCACTAAATCGTTGTGCATAGATTTCAGCTGCGCGGAGAAAAAAACGTTTAGATACAGGGCGTCGTGAACGATTGATGAGTGCATTTTGCATTCCCATAGCTTTAAGATCGTGCATAAGGTCAAACATTGTATTATAACGTATTGTGATATCTTCAACGTCTGCTACAGGCAGAGCAAAGCCAACACGCTGTAAAAGAGCGCCTGCATCACGAATGTCGGCAAAAGGATAGATCCTAGGGCTTGCTCCACCATAAATTTCACTTTCAGCTTGCAGCAGGCTTTCGCGCAATTCTCTTAATGTACCAGCTCCTGCCATAACAGCAAGAAATAAGCCATCTGGTTTAAGGGTGTTTTTTATCTGGCTTAGAACACCAGGGGTATCATTGGTCAATTGTAATGAAAGAAGTGAAACAATAAGGTCACAGTAACTTTGAGGTAAATCAAGAAATTCTCGATGACGTAAATGAAATTTTTTATCATGGCTTTGGTAAAGCGTATCGGTCTCAATACGTTCTATAGAACAAACTTTTCCAGATTTCATTAAAGCTTGCGCAGCAAGGTCTGTATGGCTGTGTAAATCGAGAGCTAATGTAAAGAGGCGATCAACAGTGCTAAGACGTTTATAGAGATCTTCTGCCATGTGAGAGAGTAAAAAGTCGTATCCTTTTTTTGCTTTTTGAAAGGCACGTTTTCGGAATTGTTCAATGCGGTTATGATCAAAAATTAAAGGATGCGACATATTGTGGAACACTTTCGCTCTATGGAAGAATATATTTTGAAAAGGTTCATTATTTGTGCAAGCTCTGTCAAGTTTATAATATAAAAGAAAAATAAATTTATAGAAGGTAAGAGTTTTTAAAGGAATTAAAATTATAAATTGAGGAAATACAAAGGAACTTTTGTTCTGAGGGAAACTTGTAAAAGCCTAAATTTATAATGTTGTATTTTCGAGAAGCGGCGTTAAGTAGTGGGGATATACTAAGTAAGTTCATTGAACGCTTGAAAACTGTGCTTTATCCACCAATTTGTCCTGGATGTAAGCAAAATGTTTCTACTTATGGCACGATTTGCTCCGAATGTTGGAAAGACCTTCAATTTATCACAAAACCTTATTGTCCTGTTATGGGGACTCCCTTTGTTTGTGATATGGGGGATGGTTTTCTTAGTGGTGAAGCACTCCGTAATACTCATCCTTTTTCACGTGTTCGCTCAGTCATTGTTCATAAAGGGCTTGCACGAACTTTAGTAACGCGCTTAAAATATGGTGATCATATAGAATTGGCATCATTTATGGCCAATTGGATGATGTTTGCTGGACGCGAGGTTATTGATGATTGTGATGTTATTATTCCCATTCCATTGCATTTTCGTCGTTTTTGGGAGAGGCGTTATAATCAATCTGCTGAGCTTGCACGTTATATTGCGGCATCACAAAAAAAGCTTTTAAAACCGAGTTGGCTTGTTCGTTGCCGGCATACCCGTCCGCAGGTTAGTCTTTCTTCAAGAGAGAGAAAACTTAACGTAAAAAATGCTTTTAAGGTTTCGCATAAGGTTAAAAAATATCTCAAAGGATGTTCTGTTTTGCTGATTGATGATGTATTTACAACGGGTGCAACAGTTACAGCAGCAGCTGCTGCATTAAAATATGCAGGTGCACGGCAGGTTGATGTGCTAACATTTTCGCGTGTTCTCAAAGAAGATTCTATTTTTCCCTCCTCGTAAGAGGAATTTAAAGTGAATATTATTAAAAAATATTGGAGGATAATACTATGAAAGAGATAATAATTTATACACGCCCTAACTGCCCTTATTGCACAAAAGCACGTGATTTGCTTAATAAAAAAGGCGTAAAGTATACAGATATTGATGCTTCCACATCCCTTCGCCAAGAAATGGTACAGCGTGCAAATGGACGTAATACATTTCCACAAATTTTTATAGGTGATTATCACGTTGGCGGTTGTGATGATCTTTATGCTTTAGAGGCTGAGGGAAAGCTCAATTCTTTATTACAAGGCGTATAATATTTGTAAATTACATATCCTTAAGACCGTTTTGCGAGAAGGAGATAGTTAACGCTCATGTCTTTTGAGCGATTCCAGCTGTCATTTAATGGGTTATAAGTAATACCTATCTCATCAATGACAGTCAGAGCGTTTTTTGATAAGAAATTTTTAAGTTCTAGAGGTTTTAGGAATTTTTTATAATCATGTGTTCCTTTAGGAAGCCAACGTAGAATATATTCAGCACCTACAATAGCAAGCCCCCATGATTTCCACGTGCGGTTGAGTGTTGAGACAAACATTAACCCTTGTGGTTTCAACATTTTTGCTGTAGCTGCTATGAAGAGATTAACATCAGCGACATGTTCAACAACTTCCATATTAAGGATAATATCAAACTTTTCTCCTTCATTGGCAAGAGCTTCTGCTGTCATCGTGCGGTAATCAATGGAAAGATCATTTTGAGCTGCATGGGTTTTTGCGACTTCAATATTTGTTTGTGCAGCATCAACGCCTACGACCATAGCGCCAAGACGTGCCATTGGTTCAGATAACAAGCCTCCTCCACAGCCAATATCAAGAATTTTCAAATTGTCAAAGGGCGTAAATGAACAAGGGTCACGATTAAACTCTAAACAAATTTTTTCTCTGATGTAAGCAAGGCGCGTTGGGTTAAATTGGTGAAGAGGTCGAAATTTTCCTTGTGGATTCCACCATTCTGTAGCAATACGTGAAAAATGATCAATTTCACTTTGATCAATAGTTGTTTGTGTTTCATCTATCATGTTGCCTGCCTTTTATTTTTAATGATCAAGTCCAGTAGATTTTATACAAAGTCAAGAGAAATTAATATAATCATAATGAAACTTGCACAAATGATAGATATTCGCTATGTCGAGAAAATGGTTAGTTGATACAGCATCTAATTCTCATTACCGTTTGAGATAAGAGATGTAAAGGTAAGAGTGTTATTAATGGCGCGCATTGTCATGAAATTCGGTGGAACATCTGTAGCAAATATTGAATGTATTCATAATGTTGCACGGCATGTCAAAAGAGAGATTGATGCAGGCAATGAGGTTGCAGTTGTCGTATCTGCGATGGCTGGTAAAACCAATGAGCTTGTTCAGTGGACGTGTGATGCTTCCTCCAAGCATAGAGATGCTCGTGAATATGATGTTGTGGTTGCTTCTGGTGAACAGGTTACTTCAGGTTTGTTGGCTTTGACACTTCAAGAAATGGGTGTGAATGCACGTTCATGGCTTGGTTGGCAAATTCCCATTCATACAGACAATGCGCATGGACGTGCACGTATTACTGATATTGATGGATCTTTTTTAATCGAGTGTTTTCAGGAAGGTCAGGTTGCTGTTATTGCTGGTTTTCAAGGGTTAGCTCCAGATAACCGGATTTCTACCTTAGGGCGTGGGGGATCAGATACAAGTGCTGTTGCTATAGCCGCGGCTGTACAAGCTGATCGCTGTGATATTTATACGGATGTAGATGGTGTTTATACAACGGATCCACGTATAGAACCGAAAGCGCGTCGTTTACCAAAAGTAGCTTTTGAAGAAATGCTGGAAATGGCTTCTCTTGGTGCAAAGGTTTTACAGGTTCGTTCTGTTGAATTGGCAATGGTTCATAAGGTTCGTACCTTTGTGCGTTCAAGTTTTGAGGATCCTGATGCGTTAGGCATGGAGGATCCAAAGAGTTCTTCTGGAACACTTATTTGCGATGAGGATGAAATCGTGGAACAACAAAATGTTACTGGTATTGCTTTTGCTAAGGATGAAGCGCAAATTTCCCTTCGTCGGCTTGCCGATCGTCCAGGGATTTCGGCAGCAATTTTTGGTCCCTTGGCTGAAGAGCGCATTAATGTTGATATGATTGTGCAAAATATTTCTGAAGATGGCTCAAAAACGGATATGACTTTTACTGTACCATCATCAGATGTAGAAAAAGCTGTTGCACTTCTTGAGAAGAATCGCAAAGAAATTGGATTTGATGTTCTCCAATTTGAAAGTGATCTTGCCAAGGTATCTGTGATTGGTATTGGAATGCGTAGCCATGCAGGTGTTGCCGCTACAGCATTTAAGGCTTTGGCTGAAAAGGGTATTAACATTCAAGCAATTACGACCTCAGAAATTAAAATTTCTATTTTGATTGATAGTGCTTACACTGAACTTGCGGTTAGAACATTACATGCTGTTTATGCACTTGATAAGGGATAAGCATTTTTTAGTTTCAATAACATAAAGCTTTAATATATATTAATAATTTTTGTTAAGGATAATTTATATTTTTAACTTAAATAGAATATTTAATACAGCAAAACTCTCTTATTTTAAACTTGTTCATGATGAATTTAAAAATGGTTGCTTATACATTACAAGAGAAAGATGTTTGGATAAAACTGTTTAAGAATGGATATAAAATATGCCGTCTACAAACGTTTTAGAGCCCATAGAGAGGAATGGAGAAGTCTTTACGATATAAGGCCTTAATAGAATAAGGAGCAATGCACTGCGTTTATTCAAAGGATGCATGTTGCATGAGGGACAGCCTCGTGAATACAGATTTAATGTTATAAATCTTAGAGAAATTTGAGCTTATTGGATTAGTGACGGCATTACTAAAAATAGAATTGAAGATGTATTTTCTAGAGATATTTAGCTTGTCTCAAATGGTTGTTTATGGCTTTATATATATCTTGTAAATTTAATTTTTTCTGTATTATGAGGCAATAAAAAATATATCTCTATAGACAATATTTATGTTGCGCTATAAGTTATAAAATTACTATATCTTATGCGTTTGTGGTTTATAGAGCTCTTCAGAAGCACTTTTCATAAAATCATGTAACGATAGATCAAAATTAAATGATAATGTTATAGCGTGTTGCTTTCATTACTTAAATTTTTTCTTATGTCTATTTGTCTTTTTTTGAATTATGATTAAGATTTTTAGAGTTTTCGATACCTCCGTATATTCTTTAGGTTAACTTTCTTCTCTTAACTACTCTATTACAAGTATTTTCTTTGTCATACTGCCAATTACGCATGAAATACATTCTTTCATTTATGCCGTATATCGTGCTAGTTTCTTATCATGTTTACATATTTTTTCCCACAATTTGTTTTTTTTTAGTTTATGCTTGTCTGGTATCTTGTATCACTTAATTATTTCATGTTGAATGTATAAATATATTCCATTTTTTATATTTAATATTAATAATTACTCCTTACGTACATAATTTTAAGTCTCAATTTTGTCTACATATCTCAGTTTTGCATTATTCTGCAGGTAGAGTGACTCCTTCAACTGTTTTTTTTGTGCATCTTTGCACGCTTTATCACTGGGAATAGTTACGATTCTATATTTTGTGTATCTAGGCAGAATAATTATTTCTTCTATCAATCTTCCACTATATTATTTCAAATATCTGAACTATTAAATTAATATTAGCTGCGATAATAGCAGCATCTTGAGTACTAAAAAATTTAATTTGTAAGTATTTTATACCATTTCATTATATACTCACCCACTAGGTATAATATAATACGCTTGAATAACCAGTACATAGAGGTGTTTTAAAATTTCTTTGCCATCATTGGCTGTATTAAACTGTCTACAATTAATTTTTTATTGAACAATTCAGAATTATTATCAATAAAAAAGTATTTTTATTAGTATATACTATAGTTTTTAGATAGTTTACGATTTTTTTATTTGTAAATATCTTTTTTGATATGTACATGCCTTTTATTTTACAACTTTTGGTATCTGTATCTGTGTGGTATTATGTTCACAAGCAGCAACAAATACTCCACTGCAGATTACAGTTGATAGAATAAGATTTTTAAATATGAGGTCGCTTACTAAATTTTCTCTATAATTTTTTATACAATGTATGTTAATTTTAATTGATTAATATACAAAAATTTTAATGACAATATTATTGTACTTTTATTTTATTTAATGTGGTGTTGTATAATTCGAAAGTCTCGGAAATATTGTTTTTAAATTATCTGTAAAGAGTATTTTATGGTATAAAAAAGTAAATATCAAATAAGAGCGGGGAAAGGGGAGAGCAACGATATATACGCTCTATTTTCCCACCAATCATATGTTTTAGAATAGTCTAAATGACTAGGGTTTTCTTTTTTCCCGCGAGTTAATTACGTAAACTAGAGTGCTCCTTATAGAAGCATGCTTCAAGTTGAATTCTTTATGGAGTGAGACAAGCGATATGTCTACGATAAAAAACGAGGATATTTTCACCAAAAAATAATGTCCTTTTAAGAAGATAAAAATTAAAGTTGTTTAGAATATCGGCAATAAAATCAGTGACAAGGAAGGTGGTTTATTGGGAAAAAATAAGCCATGGAGTTACTTAGCTGATTATTGAACTTCGCTTATCTTATCTTTTTCTTATAATTAAAAATAGAATATTGATTTATAATAATTAATTTTTCTTTATAGTGAATGATAGTTTGGATGAAAGGAAACTTCGCTAAAACCATGAAGCCTTTTATATTGAAACAATTAAAATCATTCCTGTGCACATCACAAGTAGAGCTGGTGTATGAGTAAAAGATTATTGAAGAAAGGAATAAAAACATTTCTTATGAATCTTTTTAAGTATCAAAGGTTGTTGCAACATTAGAGGCTCCTAAATAGTGTGATTATGTTAGTTTTCTCCTTCATAAGTGTAAAGATGAGGCGAAACAACGGATTTTACATTAAATATCGTCCGAATCCAACAAATGAGTAAAATCACTTTTTAAAAAGTTTTGCATAAAAATGTATTTTCAGTTAGTTTGTTGGGAGCTACGGGAAATTCCTTTATTGCGCTTAATATAAATAAATCCATATCCCAGACCGATAAGAGCAGATAAACCAGAGCCACAAAGGACCCCAATTTTTGCAGCATCAAGCAGAACAATATCTTTAAAAGCGAGCATTGAAACAAAGATAGACATTGTAAAGCCAATTCCTGCTAAAAAACCAATGAGTAAAACGCCTGTCCATGTCATATGAGGGGGTAGGCGGCATAGCCCTGATTTTACGGCTATATAACTGGCTGTGATAATACCAAGAGGCTTACCAACGAAAAGACCAATGACAACACCCAAAACAATCAAGAATGATTTGTCAGAAGAAAGATCAAAGTTTGCAAAACTTACTCCTGCATTTGCGAAGGCAAAGATTGGCATGATACCGTATGCAACCCATGGATGCAACGCTTTTTGAACGCGTGTTACTGGAGCAATCATGGCCCGTTGTCCTTTGCGCATTTTTTTCAATGCGGTTGAAATATGATGCAGATCTGTTTTTGTATTTTTTTCTTGAAGAATTTGCATAGCGTTACTGAGCATGGTGAGTGGCGCTACAAGAGTACGGGTAGGAAGAACGGGAGTCATCATCCCTAAGATTACACCAGCAAGTGATGGGTGAACACCTGTTACCATTAAACCCCACCAAATGATTGCACCAGGTAAAATGTAAAGCCATGCTGATGCAAGCCCGATCCACTGAAAAAATAGCACTAAAGTAATACCTGCTCCTGCAATCATTAAACCGCTAGGATCAATGTTTGTTGAGTAGAAAAAAGCAATAATAAGAACAGCGATAATATCATCAATAATCGCTAATGATAGAAGAATAATATGAAGATTAGAAGGAATTTTTTTTCCAAGAAGAGCAAGAATACCTAGAGCAAAGGCAATATCTGTTGCTGTTGGCACAGCCCAACCGCGTATATGCCCCTCGTTAAAGTTGAAGATAAAGTAAATAATTGCGGGAACACAAACGCCTCCTATTGCGGCAACAATTGGTAAGATTGCCTGTTTAAAATCGGCAAGAGCACCTTCATGAATTTCGCGTCGAATTTCCATTCCTGCGACGAGAAAGAAAATAGTCATAAGAGCATCATTAACCCAGAAATGTAAATCCCATGAAAGAGTGAAATGACCCAAATTAAAGCCAAGAGGTGTATGCCAAAAAGATTCATAGAAAGCAGCATATTTAGAATTGGCAAAAATAAGTGCAGCAGCAGCAGCTAATAAAAGAACAATACCACTAAGAGCTTCAATATGGAGAAAACGCTCGATCGCAGAAAGCGCTTGATTGGTGACACGAGAAGCGCGATTAGGCAGGCGATTTGAAGATAAATCAGACATGAACAACTCCAAGCATCGACAATTTTAGGATTCTATATTCTCTGTGTAAATGACTTTATATGATACCTTCTGTATCATATAAAAGCAAAAAGAGGAATAAAGTTCTTAATTTATAGACAAGATCATCATATTTAAAGCACAAAATGTTTAAGGTGATGCTTCATTTTTAATAGTGAGATGTACTTTGTTTAAAGCCTTGGATAGATCATTTTGTAGAGCTGATTCGAGATCAACCATTGTGAGCCCTTTATTATCTTTTGCTTTAATTTTAACAATCAATGTTTGTGGATTTTTAGCAAATTCCCCTAAGGATTTTGAAATTTTTTCTGCTTCGTCATGATTTTTTAGCAGCATTTTTGGGGTCTGCGTCATCATTAGATAGAAATCGTCATAGAGTTCCTTTTTAAGATCATGTTGGCTGTCATTAAGATTTTGCGCAAGATAAGAAAAAAGCTTATCAATGAAACCTGCATCCCTATATTGCACATCAATTTCATTGATGCCAAAGTCTTGAGAAGCAGCAATCATTACATTTTGCTGACCAGAAAAAAGCTTTTCATCAACATCAATAACCTTAGCCGATATGTTACCAGATCCAACGTCTTTCATATTGAAAGACATTGCATCAAGAAGGAGCATACGTTTTTTTTCATCGTAAGAAATATCAACTTTTCCTGAAATGTCAAAGCGCTCAAAGTTCAGATTTTTGAAGAACTCTAAGTCTTTTTCATTCATTTTTTTAGGTAGAACGGAAAGGTTATTGAGAGAAAGAAAAAGCTTTTTGGGGATAGGTTGTTTCCACAAGGTTGGTTTAAATTGGAGTGATTCGAGAGTTGCTTTCAACTGCGGTATATCAACGGTGACATTATCAACTTTGGCATCCGCTGAGGTAATGGCGAGCAGTATGTTTAGAAGAAGACCATTTTGTGCTATTTTTTCAGCGACTTTATTGTTTTCTTTTCTTGCATTAAGATAAGCTTTGATTAATTTTTCAGGAGTTTGTTCAAGCGGCTTCATTTTTAAGCCAGATGTTTTAAACTGTCCGAGGAAGAAAGAACTACTTTTTCCCGCTTCTTCAAACACATCGATACTTACATTATTCAGAGAAATGGGGCCAGTAACGGCTTTATCTTGGTTAAGAGCGTTGTTTTTTCCAAAAATGATAGAATAGGCATAGTTGATGTCGATATCATGAGCTTTTATTGTATCACTTTTAGCCATAAGCTGCATCTGTTTGGCACCATTTACTGCAACTGTTTTAAGATCCATATTTTTAATACTAACTGAACGGATATGGCCATTTTTAAAATCAGAAAGCTGGAAATTCTTGACTTCAACCGTTTCTATTCGGTTATTTTTATTTTCTATAGAAAGTTGTATATTGGGAGCAATAATTGAGGAAAGCTCAATACGCATCATTGATTGTAAAAGCCGTGATGTTATCGTTCTATCTTTTTCTTTTAAGGATACACTCCGAAGAGAAATTTGGGGAATTTGCACATGAATATTATTATGCTTTAAATCAACATTATAAAATGTAAAAGTTCCGGGAATAAAGGAAAGGGGAGGACGGGCAGAAATGGCACCAATTCTAAGTGATGTACCAGCTGGGACGGGTAATGTCACATTCTTCAAATTGACTCTACCTAGAATGCTTACTTCAGATGTTAGGGCTTTTATACCACGACGGGCTATTTCTTGTTTTACAAAACTGTCAAGATAGGGTTTTGCGATATAAAATCCACCAACAATTATAATTGCCAAGATAGCAACAAATCCAATAATACAAGTGAGCCAATATCTGAGGTTACTTTGATACCCACTATTAAGATTGACCATTCTTTCTTCTTTCATTTTTATCACTCTTTGAATTGAGAGTGAAGATAAATTCTTTTAAGCAACGACAAAGGTTTAAATATAGCGTGTACCAGTTTCAACAATTATCTACTCTCTATATTAGAGTTATTCTCATCTTTTTTGCAATATAGCTTGATCAACTTTTATCAATTTTCTTTGAGTTTAGCACTTTATAGAAAAGAACGCATAATAAGGAGAGGTAAGTTTATGCGCATCATAATTTTTTATCACTTTAAGATTATCCTAAAATATTCCGATGTCTGCTTTTATCTTGCTGCTGTTTATAGGAATATTTAAAACATAAAAGATATGTTTTTGTACATTATAATTTAATGGGGAGAGGTGAGTGTTATGACAGAAAATCAAATAATGGCTTTTTCGATCATTGGTCTCATGATGGTTGTTTTTATTTGGGATCGATTTCGTTATGATCTTGTTGCTATTTGTACGTTATTAATAGCTTGTGCTCTTGGTCTTGTCAGTCCGAAGGAAGCTTTTGGCGGTTTTAGTAATGATATTGTTATTATCGTGGGGAGTGTGTTTGTTGTCAGTACGGCCGTATCGCGCTCTGGTATAATGGAATTTATTATTCAACGGATATGGCCAGACGTGAAATCTGTGCGTCTTCAATTAGCTTTTTTAGTTCTTTCTGTTGTCGTATTATCAATGTTTGTTAAAAACATTGGTGCTTTGGCGATTATGCTTCCGATAGCTTTTCAGTTTGCACGTCGTTCTCAGGTTTCTCCTTCTGTCTTTTTGATGCCCATGGCCTTTGGTTCTTTGTTGGGGGGGCTTATGACACAGATAGGAACATCTCCCAATGTTGTTATTTCAGCGATGCAAGAACGTTTAGCAGGAACACCTTTTACTATGTTTGATTTTACACCAGTTGGTGCGGTTATTGCGACGGCTGGTGTTGTATATTTGGTCTGTTTTTATTGGCTTTTGCCTGTGCGTGTGCGTTCAGGTGCATCATTTGATGATGCCATTGATATTCGTAATTATGTTGCAGAAGTGCATATTCCAATAAATTCACCGATTATAGGGAAAAATATTGTTGATTTGGTTAAGCCATCAAGTGGTGACGTTATGGTGATTCAAATCATCCGAAACAAAGTATCTATTTCGCCATTACCAGATTTTGTTTTGTCTGAAAATGATATTATTTTGCTGGAAGGGTCGCATACAGGGTTAGATAGCGTGATGAACTCTGCTCGTTTAGAGTTTTCTAAAGGGCGAACTATCGCTGCAGGTGATAAGGACAGTGACATTGATATTATTGAAGCAGTCATTACCCATAATTCACCTCTTATTGGTATTAGTGCGAAAGAGTTTTCTCTATTTGATCGCTATAATGTAAATTTGCTTGCGTTAAGTCGTCAACATGAAAGGGTGCGGGGAAGACTCGATGATATTATTTTTCATCTTGGCGATGTGATTGTTTTGCAAGGACAGGATGCAGTTATTCCAAATTTATTAAGAGAATTGAAATGCTTGCCCCTAGAAAAACGAAATATTGTGTTTGGAAATTTACGACATGGTTTCATCTCTTTAGCTGTTTTATTTATAGCCATTATTTTTACAGCTTTTCATATTGTTCCAGTTGCTTTTTCTTTCTTTTCTGCTGCTGCTGCAATGGTTATCTTTCGCGTTTTGCCTGCGCGTGATCTGTATCAGGCATTAGATGGCCCAATATTGGTACTATTAGCGGCTCTTATTCCAGTGAGTGAAGCGTTAGAGAAAACAGGATGTACGGATCTCATTGGCCAATGGCTGAGCCAATTGGCAATATTTTTTCCACCATCTGGTGCCTTAGCACTTATGTTGGTGACAGCTATGTTGGTCACGCCATTTTTGAATAATGCAGCAACAGTGATGATGGTAGCACCAATTGCGTCAAGTTTTGCTCATTCCCTACATTATAAGCCTGAAGCTTTTTTGATGGCTGTTGCAATTGGTGCAGGCTGTGAGTTTCTTACACCTATTGGACATCAAAGTAATATGCTCGTGATGGCACCAGGAGGATATCGTTTTAGTGATTATCCACGTTTGGGTGCTCCATTGGCGGTGTTGATCGTTATTATTGCTGTTCCAATGCTTATGTGGGTTTGGCCCTTACAATAGGATATTTTTAGAAACTTTAAGGATCAATTACAAAAGGTTGTTAATCGTATGAAGATAAGTTGAAGGGATACATTATTGTATAAAGAGCTTTAACTGAAGATTTGAAATTATACCACACTTTAATTATGGCACTTCGGTATTTTTGATACAGATAAAGATTTATCTATTTGGTTTTAGTAGGTATTCGTGGAAATTTATTTTTTGTTCAAGTTTTTAAAAGAATTGTCTTTTCTATTATAATTCTATAATCCAATACTATCAACGATTGCGTTGAAGACTTTAAAAGATTATCTCTCTATATAATGGGGAGAAAGTCCGTTTGAGATGATAGGCAATTTTGAGATGATAGGCAATCATGATAAATATTAAAACAGTGAATTTTTTATAAGACTCAAGACAATATATGTAAAAGCTGTAATGTGAACAAACAGGGCGTTTACATCATTTTCGATTAAGACTGTTGCAAAAATCCGATTTATTTGGCTACATGTTGATTTAAAATAAATAAACGAGCAATTTAAATATTTTTAGTTAATTAGGACTACCATCTTGGTCCATTTATGCGTAAAAGCACAGATAAAGTAACTTTTTTCAAGGTATGATATATGTCGTATGATAGTTTTATTGCTGAAGTGAATGCAGAATTTCGTCAGGAAAAGGCGCTTGCTTTTTGGAGACGGTATGGTTTTTCAATTATTGGAGCAGCTATTCTTTTTATACTCATGATAGTTGCTTATCAAATTTACCATTATCAGCAAATAAAGAAAGCCGGTTATATTGGTGATGCATTTGTAAAAAGTCTTGATTTTGCGGATACACGTCATTTTGATAAAGCGATAAAGCAATTAGAAACTGTTAAAACCTCTCATTTTGGAGGGTATCCTTTTCTTGCTCGTTTACGTGAGGCTTCTTTACTCATGGAGAAGGGTGACATTATTAAGTCAGTGGAGATTTTTGATTCTGTTGCAGCGGATGAGAAAGCACCAGAGATTTTGCAGAAAGTTGCAAAAATTCGGGCGGCTTATATCCTAGTTGATACAGGGACGTTAGCTGATGTTGAAAAGCGTATCAAAGATATGACAAGTGATACCGATCCTATGCATATGTCTGCAAGAGAGGCTTTAGGTTTAGCTGCTTATAAGGCGGATAAAATGGATGAGGCGGTTTATTATTTTAAGAAAATTTCTGAAAAAGGTGCTTCGGGTTCAAAAATAACAGATCGGGCTCGAATAATGCTTGAGCTGATACAAGCTGAGGGCAAGGCAAATAAGGAATAAATCGATGAGCCTTACCATTGCTATCGTTGGTCGTCCTAATGTTGGGAAGTCAACACTATTTAATCGTTTGGTTGGGCAAAAATTGGCTTTGGTTGATGATAAGCCTGGTGTAACACGTGATCGACGTATTCATGCGGCAAAACTTCAAGATCTACGTTTTGATGTGATTGATACAGCTGGGCTGGAAGAAGCAGGTGATCATACACTTGAGGGGCGAATGCGTTCTCATACAAAAGCTGCGATTGATGAAGCGGATCTTATTTTATTTGTATTTGATGCAAAGAGCGGGATAACACCAAGTGATTTAAATTTTGCTTCATTGGTTCGCAAATCAGGAAAGCCAATTGTGCTTGTTGCTAATAAGTCTGAGTCAAGAGCGGCAACAGGAGGAGAGTATGAGGCGTGGTCATTAGGTTTGGGGGAGCCGTGCCCAATATCGGCTGAACATGGTTTGGGACTTAGTGATCTGCGTGATGCAATTATAGATGCTGTGGGGTCAGAGCATGCTTTTGGCAACAACAAAGAAGAAGATATTACGATACAGCCTGCATCTGTTGGTGATGATGTAAACGATTTGGAAGAAGAGGAGCTTATTTACGATGAAAGTAAGCCCATTAGGATTGCAATTGCGGGGCGTCCAAATACAGGAAAATCCACTCTTATCAATAGTATGTTGAAACAAGAGCGCTTGTTAACAGGACCAGAAGCAGGACTTACGCGTGATTCTATTTCTGTAGATTGGGAATGGCGTGGTCGCCATATTAAACTTTTTGATACTGCAGGTTTACGTCGAAAATCGAAAATTCAGGAAAAATTAGAAAAATTATCTGTTGCAGATACTTTGCGTGCTATTCGTTTTGCAGAAGTGGTGGTCATTGTTTTTGATGCAACGATACCTTTTGAAAAGCAGGATTTACAAATTGCTGATCTTGTGATTCGTGAAGGGCGTGTTCCAGTTATTGCTTTCAATAAGTGGGACCTTATTGAAAATAGTCAGACCACATTGATTGATTTGCATGAAAAATGTGCGCGATTTCTTCCTCAAGTTCGTGGTTTGAGAGCTGTTCCTTTATCAGGACAATATGGTCAAGGGATCGATAAACTGATGGAAAATGTCATGATGATGCACCGTGTATGGAATCGTCGCATTTCGACGGCTAAATTGAACCAATGGCTTGGAACTGTTGTGGCTCATCATCCACCTCCTGCGGTTTCTGGACGTCGACTTAAGGTTAAATACATCACACAGGTTAAGACACGTCCTCCTGGATTTATGATTTCTTGCTCGCGCCCCAAAAGTATGCCCCAGTCGTATTTGCGCTATCTTGTCAATGGGTTACGTGAAACATTTGATATGTCTGGTATACCCGTTCGCATATCATTACGAGCCTCTGATAATCCTTTTGCGACACGTTCCAAAAAGAAATGATAACTCTTTAATTTTTTAAGTGAATGAAATCTATACTTAAGAATCTTAAAAATAAGTTTTTTCAATGATCTTTCTTTTCATAAAATAAAAAGTGCAAGTTTATTTGAATAAAAGGAGCAAAACAACGCTCTCATAATGTTTTTTAGTTTTTTATGTTCTCTTTCAAAACTAGGATTGATATAAAATTTGGAGCCGGAAAATAAGATGGTGTCAGTTTACGCCTTTTATTAAGTGTAAAAAAGGCTATTCTATGAGTTTTATATTATTCATGGGAGCTGTCGTGAAGTCGGTTTAGGTGCTCAGAATATCTTTTTAAGAAAGCATGTAAATTGAAAAATACGTTATTTATACAATAAAATTTATACGATAATTTGTGATAGATTTTTTTTAGTATCTTGACGAATAAATTCGGGAACAATATGATGCACACGGTTTTATGAAATGCATTCTTACTTTGCTTTTAATTAAGGAGCCAATGATGGCGGTGGGCGAGAGACCCGTTATAAGCCGTAAGGAGGCTGAAGAGGAAAAGCAAGGAGAATGTCTTCATTCAGAGGATTTGGAATGTCGTAGTAGGAACTTAAGCGTAGCTTTAGTGCGCAAGCAGGCATTAAAGAAGCGGGAGCATAAGAATAAGCGGGAAAAATCACAAGGAGGGATGGCAGATGCAATTAAGCTTTCCAGTGAGTTTCTGGCGAGTGTTATAGTTGGTGTTGTTTTGGGGTTGGGGTTTGACAAGTTAGCAGGTTCGTATCCTTGGGGATTGGTATTTTTCCTCTTCTTTGGATTTGCTGCTGGTATAGTGAGTATTCTTCGGTCTGTGGGGTATGTTTCCTCCAGTCAATTGGGAAAAAAAGGCGTATCGCGCCAAGATAAACAAGATAAAGGGGCCAATGAGAGGTCCGATAAATGAGGTTGAAGTGACAGCGCACGCTCCAGATCCTATTCATCAGTTTGAGATTTCAAGGCTGATTAAGATTTCCATAGGAAATATGGATTTATCGTTTACAAATGTATCATTGTTTACAGTCCTCACGGTTGTTATAACTTCTATTTTTCTCTTTATTTCATCATCGAGTCGTGGATTGGTTCCAACGCGGATGCAGTCTCTTTCGGAAATGGCATATGAATTTGTAGCATCGACTCTGCGGGAATCATCTGGTGTGCAGGGAATGCAGTTTTTTCCTTTAGTTTTTTCTCTGTTTACTTTTATTTTGGTTGCTAACTTTATTGGTCTCTTTCCTTATTTTTATACGGTTACGTCTCAAATCATGATCACGTTTTCGTTAGCAATGGTGGTAATTTTGACGGTGATTGGTTATGGCTTTTATAAGCATGGGGTCAGTTTTTTGAAACTGTTCGTTCCCAGTGGAGTTCCTGTTGTGGTTTTGCCTTTGGTGACAATGATTGAGGTTATTTCTTTTCTCTCCCGTCCAATTAGTCTTTCTCTTCGTCTTTTTGCGAATATGCTTGCTGGTCATATTACGCTTAAAGTGTTTTCTGGGTTTGTTGTTTCAATGATTGGGGTAGGACTCGTAGGTGTGGGTGGTTCGATTTTACCGCTTATTATGACTGTAGCAATTACTGCTCTTGAGTTTTTGGTCGCATTTCTTCAGGCTTACGTCTTTACGGTTTTAACTTGTATGTATCTTAATGATGCAATTCATCCAGGACATTAATAGAATTGGCGGTTTTCCGTCGAATAATGCAATTTCGCTTTAAAGGAGAATAACATGGAAATGGTGCTTGCAGCAAAATATATTGGCGCTGGTCTTGCTTGCTTTGGTATGGCTGGAACAGCTTTAGGACTTGGTAATATTTTTGGTAGCTATCTTTCTGGTGCATTACGAAATCCATCAGCGGCAGATAGTCAGTTTGGACGTCTCGTCTTTGGTTTTGCTGTAACAGAAGCTTTGGGAATTTTTTCACTGCTCATTGCTTTACTACTTCTTTTTGGGGTTTAATCATCATCAAAAGGGTATATCTGTTCTTGCACGAGGAAAGGTTTACCCTTTTAAGCTCTTAACCAGAGAGATGTTAGTCAGTTATCATCGGTTATAGAGGGCTTTAATAAGCTATGTAAAGGATGAAAGAAGATGTTTGTTTCAAGCGCTTATGCACAGAACACTGAAACGTCGATAGAACATATTAAAAAGGTGGCAGAGCATGCAAATCGTGTGTTTCCACCTTTTGATTTTGTACATTTTGGTTCGCATTTTTTCTGGTTGGCAATTTCTTTCGGACTTTTTTATCTTTTTATCTCTCGTGTAATTGTACCACGTATTGGTGGTGTTATTGAAACACGGCGAGATCGAATCGCATCTGATTTAGATCAGGCAATGCGCATGAAGCAGGAAGCAGACATTGTTGTTGAAACTTATGAGCGGAAATTAGCAGAAGCGCGTTTGAAAGCGCATGCTATAGCGCAGGTGGCTAGTGAAGAATTAAAAGAAAAAGCAGAGCTTGAACGAAAAGAAATTGAAGAGAGTTTAGAAAAAAAACTCGCAGATGCTGAAAAACAGATAGCAAAAATTCGGGATAAAGCGATGCAAAATGTTGGTTCTATCGCTGAAGAAGTAGCTCTTGAAATTGTGAAAAAATTGATTGACGTTGATATTAGCAAAGAGGCTGTTCGTTCAGTTGTTAAAGCTGCGGATTATTGAGGAAGAGAAAAATGACTGATACTTTTTGGGCATTTGTTGGGTTAGTTCTTTTTTTAGCTCTTTTAGTCTATTTCCAAATTCCACAGAAGCTTATACACTATCTTGATGCACGCGCGAAGCGTATCAAAGATGAGCTGGATGAGGCTCTGCGTCTTCGTGAAGAAGCACAGGAAATATTGGCTGAATATCAACGCAAACATGCAGAAGCAGAAAAAGACGCGCAAGAAATTATTGCAGCAGCAAAACATGAAGTTGAATCTGTTATTGCTGAGGCTCGTACAAAAGCAGAAGAATATGTAAAAAACCGCAATAAATTGGCAGAGCAAAAAATCGCTCAAGCAGAAGCGGATGCGATACGCATGGTTTCTTCATCGGCTATTGATTTGGCAATTTCTACAGCACGTATCCTTATTGCAAAGGAATTAGATTCTAACAAGGCAGATGAACTTATTAAAGAGTCTCTTGAGAAAGAATCGTTTATCAAAATGAAAACATATCTTAATTAATGATATTTGAGAGATAAAAATGGCCTCTTTGGTTGCATAATTTTCTCAAGATTAATTAATAAAAGTCATAAAAAAGAAAAATTTATCTTCATTATTTTTACCAGTTAATAGGACATTTTGATTCTAAATGACAAGTTTTGAAAAATCCGCAACCGATTGTGTAACAATGTGAGTACGTTTGAGAAGAGCAAGACGGTTAGCACGAACATCAGGTTTTTTATCATTCACCAATACCTTTTCAAAAAATATATCAATCAATTTCCCAAGTGGCGCTAGCACACTGAGTGCAAATGATAAATTTGTCGCATTGATGGGAGCAAGAGCTTGTTTTTCTACTTCACAGATTGCATGATAGAGCTGCTTTTCTTCTTTCTCGACAAAGAGCTCAGGATTAATTTCATTCGCTATTGCCGTGCTTTTTTGAAATTCATTTTCAAGAATATTGGCAGTACGTTTTACAGAGGCTACAAAGTTCATTCCATCATGGGTATTGATAAAAGCGATAAGCGATTCGACACGACGTGCAACCAATAAAAAATCATCAGAATCTTTATTTAAAATCGCTTCAAGAGCGTCATAACGAGCACCTTCCTCTTTTAGATAGATTTTTAAACGGTCATGAAAAAAGAATAACAGGTCTGATAAAATATATTTTGTTTTTTCTGGAAGCAGATTCAGCAATTGTGAATTTTCTCTTTGAGAAATCTCATATTTATTTTTTTGTTGTAAGAAAAGATTCATTGCGAACTGAAACAGTGGCATAAGATTGATTTTCCAATCTCGCGAAAGTACAAGCCTAATAACTCCCAATGCTGCTCGTCTTAACGCATAGGGATCTTTTGAGCCCGTTGGTTTTTCATTAATGAGCCAAAAGCCAACGAGCATGTCAATTTTGTCGGCGAGCATAACGGTTATAGCAAGCGGTTCTTGTGGAAGACGATCTGTTGGTCCTTGAGGTTTATAATGGTCCTCGATTGCTACAGCTACGCGAGGATCTTCCCCTTGAAGAAGGGCATATTTTTGCCCCATAACCCCTTGTAGTTCAGGAAACTCTCCGACAATTTCTGTTTGCAAATCAGCTTTTGCAAGGATTGCTGCACGTTTTGCTAAAAGAGGATCTGTCTGTATTAAAGGTGCAATTTCTTGTGCGAGTGTAGCAATGCGCTCTACTCTTGCACCTTGCGTACCTAATTTAGCATGAAAAGTTACATTCAAATGATCAAGTCGCGCCATTCTTTGATCAAGAGGTTTTTTTATATCAAGATCAAATTTTTTTATAGAAGATTCTAATTGTTGAATATCAGGCAAATCACGCTGATCGGTTTGCCAAAAATAAAGTGCATCAGAAAGACGGGCACGGACAACCTTACTATTTCCTTTTGAAATTTCTTTGCCTTCATCATTTGAAAGAATATTAGAAACGAGAATAAAATGATGAGAAAGTTTTACTTTTTCTCCTTGTTTACGGGTAACAAAACATTTTTGATTAGCTCGAATGGTCAAGCGAATAATTTCTGGAGGAATATCAAGGAATGATTGGTCAAAATCACCCATCAGGATAACAGGCCATTCAACAAGACCAGCAACTTCTTCTAGGAGGGGATTGTCTTGAACTAGTTCTAAACCGTTGGCAAAGCAGAGGTTTTGGGCATCAGCTAAAATAATATTCTTTCGTCTCTCGGCATCCAGAATGACTTTATGGGTTTCAAGTTGAGTAACATAATCATCAAAGCGGCGCACTTGAAATGGCTTTCCATCACTTAAGAAACGATGACCATAAGTTAAATTATTGCTTTTAAGAGAACCAATTGTAAACGGAATAACATGTGTTTCACCAATTTCTGGTCCGAAGACGCAAAGAATGTTTTGTAAAGGTCGAATCCACTTCAGAGCACCATTTTGTGCTGAATCTTTTCCCCAACGCATAGATTTCGGCCACGGAAAGTTGCGGATAATATTCGGTAAAATATCGGCAATAATTTCTTCTGCAGCTCGACCTTTTTTAACAATTTTAGCAATATAAAAATGACCTTTTTTATCATCATGTCCAATATGTGCTTCAGAAATATCGTTTAATCCTGTTGCACGTAGAAAACCATCAATTACATGCTGTGGTGATTTTATACTAGGACCTCTTCGTTCTTCATGGATATCTTTTGAGCGTATTGAAAGTCCGCGTATGTCCAATGTTAGCCGACGAGGTGTCCAATATTCACGAGCAGCTTCATAGATCAATCCAGCATTCACAAGTTGATCTGTAACAGATTTTTTGAGATCAGCAGCAGCTTTTCGTTGCATACGTGCGGGTATTTCTTCACTGAAAAGTTCAAGAAGAAGATCAGACATTAGGCTTCTCCAGTATATATTTGTCCAGCTTCTGTGAGTAAGAAGGCTTTCCCACAACGGCGCGCGAGATCACGAACGCGAAGAATGTAATTTTGTCGTTCGGTTACAGAAATAACGCCACGTGCTTGCAAAAGATTAAAGATATGGCTCGCTTTAATACATTGATCATAAGCAGGAAAAACACAGCGATGTAATATATTTTCTTTATTTGGTTTTCCAGCATCAAGAAGTGCGCTGCATTCGCGTTCTGCATCGATAAAGTGCTGATGTAGCAGTTTTGTATCAGCAAATTCGAAGTTGTAATATGAGTATTCCTGTTCTGCCTGTAAAAAAATATCTCTATAACTTATTTTGTTTTCTCCCTCCAAACCATTAAAGTTAAGGTCATAGACGTTATCAACCCCTTGGATATACATCGCTAGACGCTCAAGACCGTATGTGAGTTCCCCTGAAACTGGAGCGCATTCAATGCCACAAACTTGTTGAAAATAAGTAAATTGAGAGACTTCCATCCCATCGCACCAGCATTCCCATCCAAGTCCCCAAGCACCAAGGGTGGGACTTTCCCAATCATCTTCAACAAAGCGAATATCATGCAGTTTTGTATCAAGCCCGATAGCTTGTAGCGACTTTATATAAAGTTCTTGTAGATTGAGCGGAGAGGGTTTGAGAAGCACTTGGAATTGATAATAGTGTTGTAAACGATTTGGATTCTTACCATATCGGCCATCTGTTGGACGTCGAGAGGGTTGGACATAAGCAACTTGCCAAGGACGTGGACCTAGAGAGCGTAATGTTGTTGCGGGATGAAAAGTCCCAGCTCCGACTTCCATATCGTAAGGTTGCAAAATTGCACATCCATAGTGTGCCCAATAATTTTGCAAAGTTAAGATTAGTCCCTGAAAAGAACGTTTGGGGTTAAGATGTTCAGGCAGTTTCACGCTTTATACTCTTTATATTGGACTAAACAAAAAACCAAAATAATTTTAGTTTCTCTGTTTATTATTTCATGTGGTTTATGGTTAAGCGTCGTTTATTGCAAACCAAATTTCAACTTTTCTTGAATTTGTTCAGAATTTTCTGGTTTTCCATCAATTGCGTGGTTCCATTGAAAGATTGCTTCACGTTTACGCCCAACTTTCCAATAGGCATCCCCTAAATGATCATTCAGTGTTGGGTCCTCTGGTTGTAATCTGACAGCATTTTCTAATATTTGCACTGCTTTATTATATTCTTTTAGTTTATAATAAGCCCATCCTAAAGAATCGAGAATATGACTGTTGTGAGCTTGCAAAGCAGAAGCTTTTTGCAGCATACGGAGCGATTCTTCAAGCTTTTCACCACGTTCTACAAGGGAATAGGCTAAATAATTAAGAACCTGCGGTTGGTTTGGAAAAAAATCAAGTGATTTTCTCAAGTCAATTTCTGCTTTTGGCCATTGCTTTAAACGTTCAAAAGCAATACCACGCTGATAAAAGAGTTTCCAATCGTCCTGCTGAAAGTTTTTTATCTGGGCAATAGCGGTGTCTAGAGTTTTAATGGCCTCAAGAAATTTATTGTCCTGCATATAAAAAGCAACGAGCGTTATCAAAATATTACGATCATTGGGAAATTTTTCATTTAACAATGTGAGTAATTTTATTGCTTCTTTGTAATTGTTGTTATTGGCAAGAAGGAATGCAAGATGAAGTTGTCCATCTTTATAATAAGCAGATTTAGGGGATAAGGCGCGATAAAGTTTAATTGCTTGATGAGGATCACTCAATTTAGCAGAGATGTGTGCGAGCTGAAACAGTGTTGCGTCATTTTGAGGGTATAAGGCGAAAGATAATTGCTTAAAAATACGTGCGATTCGTCCTGAGTTTTTGTGGTTGAGGGCAGTTCCAAAATTATATAATACCTCGGCTGCTCCTTGTTGAGGTGTTTTAATAACTCTCTCTAAGAAAGAATTTTTTTCAATTTTTTCTCGAAAGTTTTTAAGGACTTCTCGACCTGACAACATTTGTTCGCCATGTTGGATTGTTTGAAGAGCTTGGTTACGCATATTATGGCGCAATTGGAATGAGGCATAGGCTATGATAATACGTTCATAGGTATTGGGAGCGATAAGAGTCCCCTGTTTGTTACTAAGTGCTTTAATGAAATATTTTTTTGCATCCTTTGGCTGTTCTGCGAGATCGCTCATAAGTGCTAGATGATAAGATATAAAAAGGTCATACCAGACGGGACCTTTGAGTTTCTTAAGATCAGCGATTGCCTGAGATTTTTGTCCAGATCCAAATTTAATCCAAGCACCGATGAGTTCAGGTATTGGATTATTGGATTTCGGAGGTTCTTTTGATTGCAGAAGAAAATTGGCATTCTTATAGTCTTTTTTGATGAGACTTTCTACTGACAAAGTTAAGGAAACAAAGGGAGTTATAACATCTTGCTCTTTGAGTTTTTGGGCTTGTTGGACAGCTTCTTTAAAGTTTCCGACCGAGAGCATAGCTTCAAGGAGCTCTTTTTGTGTTTCAATGTTATCAGGTTGATAAACGAGTGCTTGTTTAAAGTAATTGATAGCAAGTTCTGTTTTATTTTCATGATTTGCAACCCTTCCAGCTAAATAAGCACCTGTAAATGAGCTTGTATGAATTGCGGTGCTTATTTTACTGTAGGTGGGGAATGGCATCAGCATGATACCCACGATAAAGAGGGTAAAAAGTCGGGATACCGTTGCAGAGCACATGGAGCTAATCCTTTTCAAGATAATTAATCGATGGTGTTGTTTATAGATCATATCTCATTACTTTATTGAGAAATACTGTGATTCTTGCAAAGAATTCAGTTTACGCGCGCAATACAAAATTCAACAGTTTCAACGAGAGCATTGTAAGCAAGATTTTCGTTCATGGGAACAAGAGCATCAATTGCATGTTTTCCGTAGATGCGTGCTTGTTCTATTGTATCTGTGATACTATCATACTTTTCTATTAAGTGTTGCGCGTGTGCGAAGGCTTCATTATTGTTATTGCCATCTTCAAGTGCTTGTTTCCAGAAATTTTTTTCTACTATATTTCCACGTTCATATGCGATAATAACAGGCATTGTTATTTTTCCTTCTCTAAAATCATCCCCTATATTTTTTCCTAAGTTTTGAGCACTACCGCTATAGTCAAGTGCATCATCAATCAATTGGAAAGCTAAACCTAAAGATGTTCCATATTCACGTAATGAAGAACGCTCTTTATGTCCATAGCCAGCAACAATCGGTCCTACTTCAGCGGCTGCTGAAAAAAGGGCGGCTGTTTTGGCATTGATGATTTTGAGATAGTCTGAAGGGCTGGTTTTGATATTTTTTGCAGCAGAAAGTTGCATAACTTCTCCTTCAGCAATAATTGCAGCAGCATTCGCTAGGACAGAGAGCGCTTCTATGGAACCGACATCGACCATCATTTTAAAAGCCTGACCCAACAGGAAATCACCAACAAGTACACTTGCTTGATTTCCCCAAATCATCCGTGCCGTGGATTTTCCACGTCGCAAATTACTTTCATCAATCACATCATCGTGTAGTAATGTGGCTGTATGCATAAATTCAACAGCTGTTGCGAGTTTTATATGCCCGTCACTTTGATAACCGAACATATGAGCAGAAGCGAGCGTAATCATTGGGCGTAATCGCTTTCCACCTGATGAAATAAGATGGTTAGAAATTTCAGGGATCATCTCAACCTCTGATTTTGCCATAGAGAGAATAAATTGATTTACGCGCTCCATATCTTTTTGAGTAAGGTTGACAAGAGATTGAAGAGAAATTTGATTATTTCTTATTTGTTCTGGTTTGATAGCTGCGCTCAATGTGTTTACTCCTAGAGTATTGCAATGGACATATATAAAATTTACTTTATTTACTAGCATAAAGGGGGTTTGGTTTTGACTCAAGCTTTTGATGGCGCTTTGAAGTGTAAGCTTGGAATGTTGTTGGCAAGAAATGTTCTTTAGCGAGTGTAATCTTGTTGTTATGAAATAATAAAAAAATTTAAAATAGCAGCTGAATGGCAAAAATGCAGTTTATAAAGGTGAACATTAGGCTTTTAAATGGATAAAATAACGAATCAGAGTGGTGAAACAATAGACAGTTTTCACCGCGGGAAATTTTATTTGGTTCAACCCCATAAATATGGTCATCGTTCTGGAATGGATGCGATGTTGTTAGCTGGTTTGGTTCCAAGTAATTTAAAGGGCAAGGTTGTTGATTTAGGTGCAGGCGCTGGAGCTGCAGGGTTGGCTGTTGCTTCGCGTTGTCTGAAAGTTCATGTTACCTTAGTTGAACGTTCAGCTTTTATGGTATCTTACGCTCAAAAAACGCTTATGCTAAAACAAAATAAACAATTTTCTAGCCGAGTTTGTTTGCTAGAAGCAGATGTTACCTTCAAAGGGAATGCCCGTATAAAAGCAGGTTTGATAGATAATAGCTTTGATTTTGCGATTATGAATCCACCTTTTAATAATCCTACTGATCGCAAGACACCTGATAAACAAAAATCTGAAGCACATGTTATGTCTGAAGCGATGTTTGATAACTGGTTGCGGAGTGCAGCAGCCATTGTTAAGCCAGGTGGATACTTAGGGCTTATTGCACGTCCACAATCGCTGACAGATATTTTGCGTGCTTTAGAAGGGCGTTTTGGTGGTATTTGTATAATTCCTGTGCATGCACGTGCGAAAACAGCAGCAATTCGTCTTTTATTTTACGCAAAACGAGGAAGCCGAGCAGCTTTATCTATTTTACCGGCATTGATTATACATGAAGGTAATGACCATACTTTTTCACCCCGAGTTGATGCAATTAATAATGGATATATAAGCTTGTGGGAACTTTTCTAATAGTATCTTGTGTTTTTTAGTTTATTATTTAAAGTCTACACTTTGTCATTAGGGAGGTTTAGCTTTTGGGTGAAGTTATATTTCTGGTTGTAATGTGGGGATTGATTGGCGCTTTTGGATGGTATCACGTTGTTCCTTTTTGTTGTCCTTGCCTATTTAATTGTTCTTAATTTATAAGGAGATTTTGTTTTGATGGATTTTATTAAAAGTTTTATTCCACGCCGTTTTTCTTCCGATAAACTTGAAATTCCTGTGGTGCGCCTTCAAGGAGCAATTATGGATTCATCAGCATCTATATCCCGGACCCTTTCCCTCAGTAGGTGTGCAAATCTTTTAGAGAAGGCTTTCGCACACAAAAAGTCACCGGCTGTTGCACTTATTATTAATTCTCCTGGTGGTTCACCTGTACAATCGCGTTTTATCTTCAAGCGTATTCGTGACTTGGCAGAAGAAAAAAATAAAAAGGTTCTTGTGTTTATTGAAGATATTGCAGCATCCGGTGGTTATATGATTGCTTGTGCGGGGGATGAAATTTTTGCAGATCCTTCTTCAATTGTTGGTTCCATTGGAGTGGTTTCAGCTTCTTTTGGTTTTCCGGAGCTTTTGAAGAAAATTGGTATCGAACGGCGTGTATACACGGCAGGAAAGAACAAAGTTACATTAGATCCATTTCAGCCAGAAAAAAAGGCGGATATCGAGCATTTGAAATCTCTCCAACTTGAAGTGCATCAAACTTTTATCGATTTGGTTAAAGAACGGCGTGCTGAAAAATTATCAGATGATTCGAATCTCTTTACAGGAATGTTTTGGAGTGGAAAACAAAGCGTTGAGCTTGGTCTGGTTGATGGATTAAATGATGTACGTTCTGTTATTAAGGAGCGCTTTGGTAATGATGCAAAACTTCGACTTATTATGCCTCCAAAAAGTTTCTTAGGACCTAAAACGCCTTCAGGAGTGACGGCACATACGGTTTATACAGTCGTTGACAGTGCATTGATGGCAGCAGAAGAGCGAGCACTTTGGCAGCGTTATGGTTTGTAATGGAAAGGATCATTCAAGCCAGAGGGATTTTTATCTAAAAACAGATTTTAGAAGAAAAAAGGCTTGAAATGATACGAATGAGAACATGTCGTTTATTTTGTATGAGTGCTCTTCATATTTATTGTTTGTTTAGAAAACGATTAAGAATATTCCAAACTGTTTATAGTGCTTGTGCTAATAAAAAATATGGATAAAAGGGAGGAGTTTGTAAAAGAACCCTGTGTAGGTGGATATTACGTCATATGATATCAAATGTACAAGCTTCGTCCAAAAGACATTCCTATTTATTTACACCTATTAAATTGAATTTAGCTCTACATGTTGTGGGGCAACGTGCTGATGGGTATCATTTAATAGAAAGCTTGGTTTATTTTAGTCTTAGCGGTGATTGTTTACACTATGCACCTTGCGAAAATAATCAGTTTGTTTTGACGGGACCGTTTGCAAAAGGCCTTGTGTCTCATTTAGATAATTTGGTTATTCGCGCACGGGATTTTATGCATAATACTTTTTCTGAATGTGCTCAACCTGCTTTTTTTCGGCTTGTAAAAACATTACCTGTTGCTTCAGGCATTGGTGGTGGTTCAGGTGATGCAGCTGGGGTTATAAGCATGTTGCGTCAACAGTGGAATCTTGATTGCTCTTACCAAGAATTAGCAAAAATGAGCTTAGTTCTTGGTGCTGATGTTCCCATGTGTCTTTATGCATTAGAATATCAGCAGCCGCTTTTGGTCAAAGGAATTGGTCAAGAGATGATACAACTAAAGGGAGCCTGTTCTCTTGCAATAGTATTGGTTAATCATGGACAAGAGATTTCAACACAAACTGTTTTTAAAGCGTTAGAGAAGCGTCATAATCCTTCTTTAAAAATTAATACAGACGCTTTAAAGAGTGTTGATTCATTGGTTGAAGCTTTACAAGAAACGCGTAATGATCTTTTTTCTTCTGCATTAAAAATAGCACCTCAGTTAGCTGAAGTGTTATCTGTATTAGATGAATGTGGCGCTCTTTTTTCCCGCATGTCTGGAACGGGAGCAACTTGCTTTGGCATTTTTAAAAATAAACAAACAGCGCAACAAGCAGCTCTTTTTATCAAATCAATGCACCCAAATTGGTTTGTAAAACCGATCATGACTTTAGGAAATATCTGATAAATAAATATAAAAGCGTTTATTTCGTCATGATTTTATTATACACAATGAAAGAGGGTAACCAAAGAAATGTGTTTTTTATCTTTTGTGCAAGAATTTGCAGAATGTTTGGAGAGCCATTTAAAACTGTAATGCTTGCAAAAAATGATTAGGCTACAGAAATAGATGTATGTTTGTTGTATTTGTGATTTATCAAAGATGTTTAATGTTCCGCTTCAACCAAATTTTTCGTGCGAATTGGATTTGCAAAAACAGGGTTTTTTTCATATAGCAGGTGTTGATGAAGTAGGACGGGGGCCTCTCGCTGGACCTGTGGTAACGGCAGCAGTTATCTTGGATAAAGACCATATTCCTAATGGGTTAAATGATTCAAAAAAACTTTCTTTTCTCCAACGAAATAGACTTTATCATGAAATTTTGCAAAGTGCATTAGCGGTTTCAATCGCTAGTCTTTGTGCTCGTACAATTGATCAATCTAATATTAGAAAAGCAACTTTAGAGGCAATGCGTCGCTGTATTATAGGGTTAGCCATTCCAGCCCACTATGTCCTTGTTGATGGACGTGATATTCCTTCTGAGTTGTCCTGTCCTGCAATGGCATTGATTAAGGGCGATCAGCGTTCGGTTTCAATTGCAGCCGCATCTATTATTGCGAAAGTAACGCGTGATCGGATGATGGAGTGTGCAGGACAAGTTTATAAAGGGTATGGTTTAGAGAAGCATGTAGGTTATGCAACACTAGCGCATCGTACAGCTCTTGATAAATATGGACCAATTATAGGATTACATCGTTATAGTTTTGCACCACTAAAAGAGTGTTATAGAAATGATGTGTCATGACGATTCTACCACTTAATAGTGCTTCGATAAGAGAGGCAATAGCGCTTCTTGAACAAGGGAAGTTAGTAGCATTACCAACGGAAACTGTTTATGGATTAGCGGGCGATGCAACCAATGGGAGGGCAATTTATTCTATTTTTTCTACAAAGAGTCGTCCGCAAATTAATCCTCTTATTGCGCATGTCAGCGGCATCGAAATGGCGGAACGTTATGTTAAAATTGACTTTCTTTCACGCCAATTAATGGAGGAATTTTGGCCAGGGCCTTTGACATTGGTTTTGCCTTTAAAGGAACAGCATAATATCCATCCTTTAACAACCTCTGGTTTGAATACCTTGGCTGTTCGTTTTCCAGACAGTCGTTTTGCGGAAGTAGTACAACATTTTGGCCGACCACTTGCTGCTCCTAGTGCGAATCAGTCGGGGCGTCTTAGCCCTACTTCAGCTGAGGCTGTTTTTGCATCTTTGGGGGAATCTGTTCCTTTGATATTGGACGGAGGACCTGCTAAAATAGGGCTTGAATCAACGATTATTAAGATTTGTGATGAAAATATTTATCTTTTGCGTCCAGGGGGGCTTGCGGCTGATAAAATTGAAGAAATTGTGGGGAAGTCTTTAAAACGGATAGATCAAAGGGCGGCAATTGAAGCTCCAGGGATGTTAAAGTCGCATTATGCTCCCAATGCCACGATTCGTTTGAATGTAGAAAAGGTGGAAAATGGTGAAGCGCTTTTAGCATTTGGTTCAAAGCGCGTTATGGGGGCTGAAAATGCCGTTTCTATTTTAAATCTTAGCGAAGATGGAAAGTTGGAAGAGGCAGCCTTTCATCTATTTCAATATATGAAGGAATTAGATTCATTTAAAGTGAGATGTATCGCAGTAGAACCTATTCCATCATACGGATTAGGGGAGGCGATCAATGATCGTCTTATACGGGCTGCGGCTCCAAAGGAGAAACAAACATGGAGCAGAAATTAATTGAGGGTTTTAGAGAAATTGTTGGTGCTAAGCATGCTATAACAGATCAAGCGTTGATTGCACCATATTTGCTTGAAGAGCGTGGGCTTTTTCATGGAAAAACACCTTTACTTTTACGTCCATCTTCTTGCGCACAGGTCTCATTGATTATGCAGCTAGCGAGCAAAACACGCACACCGATTGTGCCACAGGGTGGAAATACAGGGCTTGTGGGGGGACAACAACCAGATGAAAGAGGAGGGAGCGTTCTTTTATCCATGGAACGATTAAATAAGATTAGAACTATAAATATTGAGGGAAATTTTGTTGTTGTAGAGGCTGGTGTTATTTTACAGGATTTACAGAAAAAAGTGGATGAATCAGGTCGTTTTTTCCCTCTTTCTTTGGCATCTGAAGGTTCTTGTCAAGTAGGAGGAAATCTTTCGTCGAATGCTGGAGGGACAGCTGTTTTAGCCTATGGCAATATGCGTGATCTTTGTCTTGGTTTGGAAGTTGTTTTACCAGATGGCCGTATTTTAGATGATTTGCGTTTTGTTAAAAAAGACAATAGTGGTTACGATTTGAAAAATCTTTTTATTGGTGCAGAAGGCACATTGGGTGTTATAACCGCAGCCGTTTTGAAGATGTTTCCAAAAATAAAAGGAAAAGCTGTTGCTTTGGTGGGATTATATAGTCCGGCGAAGGCTTTAGAGTTTTTATCTCTGGCTCAAGAATATGGAGGAGGGATGTTGACAGGTTTTGAGCTCATGGGAAATCTCAGTTTGCAAATGGCTTTAGATTATAAGATGTGTGAGAAGCCTCCTCTTCAGCGGGAGCATGAATGGTATGTATTAATGAACATTTCATCATTGCAAGGCGATGATGAGGCGTTATCAGTACTGAGTATTATTTTAGAAGAAGCTTTAAAGAGTGCGGTGATAGAAGATGCAATTGTTGCACAATCTTTAAAACAGCAAGATTTTTTTTGGCAGTTGCGGGAAAGTATATCCTATGCACAAAAGTTAGCAGGAGGGTCCATTAAGCATGATATTGCGGTTCCACTTGCTTCTATTCCTGATTTTATTGCTGAGGCAGCGCTTATTGTTGAAGATATTTCTCCAGGAGCACGGGTGATTTGTTTTGGACACATGGGCGATGGAAATTTACATTATAATATTACACAACCTGTAGGAGCTGATACAACGGTGTTCTTGCAGTTATGGTCAAAAATGAATCATCGCATTCATAGTTTAGTAATGGACTATAGAGGTGCATTTTCTGCTGAGCATGGAATTGGTCAGCTTAAGCGCGAAGAACTTCGTTCTTTTAAATCGCCTGTTGCATTGGATATTATGCAAGGGATTAAAAAAACGCTCGATCCTTTAGGGATAATGAATCCCGGAAAAGTATTATAATTCAAGAATAGTGATCATGTATTTTTGTTTAGATTTTAATAACCAAAAAAGAAACCAGTTGTTTTTTATTCAAACTTTTAATAATCCAATGAGAAAAAGCTGCTAAAGGGTGTATGTTATTTAAGATAAATTGGGATATGTATATGGCTAATCAATGCTTTAATCAGGCAAAAGCGGTGCTTGAATTTCGGTTAGATCCGTGCCATTTGCCACAAACGACGACATATTTTTCATCCAAAACGGGTAATCAGGTTATTTGTTCGTTAAATGAGCGTGGTGTTTCTTTTAAAACGGATATGCCTTCAAGCTTATCGCATTTAATACCGCCTTATCATTTCCAAGGAATTGCAGCACGTACCGTAAAAACGCGTTCAGGAGAAAGAGCTGTTGCATTAGAATTACTTCATGCTGATGAGGAAGCTTGTATACCGCTTTTGGTTTCCAGAGATTTGAATAATGTTCTTCTGGATTGGCGATTATGGGCGGATACTTATGGCCTCCCCATGCTTATGATCAATGAAGATAATCGCATTCTGGTTGTAAAAGATCGTTCTGATTTACATCGTTTTTTTGGTACAACAGCACATTCTAAACAAAAGCGTTTCTTACTTCGTTATAGCAATCCGTTAGGCTTGCGTTTGGTGATTGCGAATCGAGTTGCACTCCAGTAATATTAATATGCATTCATTTTTGTACTACCGTAAGCATTTATCTTGTTGTGCCGTAAAACATCGTTGTTTGGGCGGTAATATAAGGCATGTAAACTTCATACATGAAGTATTTTTAGAGGACATGGCGAATATTCTTAAATGTCGGTCTTTGTGTAAGTGAAGCATATGAGTGGGAACCAAGAGGAACCTGCTCAATGAGAATCCAGATGTTTCCAGATGGGATTTGGTGTGACTTTTGGTTCTTTAAGGCAAAGAGGAAGTCAATGATTGTAAATGAGAATTTTTTGACACCATATATTTGCAGCAGGAATCGGTTATGTTAAACGCTTTTCTCGGAGAGGTAAAACGACTTTCATAACAATAGAAACCGTTTTTTTGGCGGTGTAATTTTTGGTTTTTGCCACATCGTTAAAACACCAGAAGATTGCTGGAAGTGTTTTTGATTTTTTTTATAAATCATTTCTCCATGTTGAA
Organism: Bartonella sp. MU37NMGALS; assembly: GCF_042194015.1. NCBI lineage: Bacteria > Pseudomonadati > Pseudomonadota > Alphaproteobacteria > Hyphomicrobiales > Bartonellaceae > Bartonella > Bartonella sp. MU37NMGALS. The sequence continues at coordinate 265,584 of NZ_JBHIML010000001.1, read as the reverse complement.
TGAGAGCTTTAAATATTACAAAATATTCTTATTTCATCTCTCTCTCTTATAATCAAAAGCATTTAGATAGAAAGGGTTATCGTAATATTGAGAGTTGGAAAATACAATGATGGTATCGGTTTTTATCTTTATTCAAGAAAGATGGCAGTATGGATTTATACTATTTGCAGGTAGTATCGTAAAATGGGAGTGACGAGCATGAGGGGTATTGTTTAAGAATCTGTACGTGAATAACATCAGTATCTTTTTTTTGGCATTTTATTTTTCGTAAAAGCGGAATTTCATTAAAAAACGCGATAAATAAAAGAAATGATAGTATATATGTTTTTCGTCAAGATTTTATAATAAAGAAAGTATTTATAAAAGTGATGAGAAAATACGTTTAAAGTAAATACAACAGTAAAATGATCAGTTTATATGACAGTGTCATATTCAGAGAAATTTCCTATTTTATCATGAGTAGATATCCTATTTACAATATTTGATTGTTCAAACGAAAGCACACTCATTTTTTCAAAATTATGATCAACGTAAAACAGTGAGAAAATTTTTGTACTATGCTCTTATATAAAATAATCAAATCGTAAAAAAGAATATTCAAAGGATTTAGTTTTCTCGCGCAATGGCTCTCCATCCGATATCACGACGAACAAAACCTTCTGGCCAATCAATACAATCAACAGCTTCATAAGCACGTTTTTGTGCATGCGTAATCGTTTTTCCTGTTGCTGTTATATTGAGAACACGTCCACCATTTGCAATGAGTTCTCCATCACGCAATACTGTACCAGCTTGAAAAACTTTCACATCGGGAAGAGTGTTTACTTTATCAACGTTACGGATGACAGTACCTTTTTGGGGAGAGTCTGGATAACCATTGGCAGCCATAACAACGGTGAGAGCAGTTTTTTCAGACCACCGAAGAGGCTTATGTTCAAGTTTTCCTTGAGCTGCAGCAAGAAAAATTGGCAAAATGTCATCTTTGAGACGCATCATTAAAACTTGACATTCAGGATCACCGAATCGTACGTTAAATTCAATTAATTCGGGTCCTTTTTGCGTTATCATTAATCCGACGAAGAGAATACCTTTAAAGGGGGCGCCCATTTCTTTCATGCTTTTTAAAGCTGGTTCAACAATTTCTTTGAGGGTACGATTCACTATTTCTTGGGTCATGATGGGCGCTGGTGAATAAGCACCCATACCACCGGTGTTTGCTCCAATATCCCCATCACCTACACGTTTATGATCTTGGGCAGATCCAAAAGGAAGAGCAATTTTACCATCACAAAGGCAGAAGAAGCTTGCTTCTTCACCTTCAAGAAAAGATTCTACAACAATTTTGTTTCCTGCATCTCCAAATGCACTTTTGAAGCAGGCATCGACTGCGTTAAATGCTTCTTCCATAGTTGTTGCAACCACGACACCTTTGCCAGCTGCTAAGCCATCAGCTTTAATAACAATGGGAACACCTTGTTGATGAATGTAAGCTTTAGCTTTAGAAGCATCATTAAAGCATTGGTAACTTCCTGTAGGAATGTTATTCTTACGACATAAATCTTTTGTAAAAGCTTTTGAACCTTCTAGTTGAGCAGCTTTTTGAGTAGGACCAAATACACAGATGTTAGCGCTATTAAGAGAGTCTGTTATACCCGCAACCAATGGTGCTTCTGGTCCTACAATCACAAGATCAATAGAATGTTTTTTACAAAAATCAATAACAAGGGGATGGTCATCAATGTTTAAATTAATATTTTCACCAAATTCTGTTGTTGCAGGGTTTCCAGGAGCACAATATAACTTTGTTAGCAGTGGTGATGCTGCTATTTTCCATGCTAAAGCATGTTCTCGTCCACCTGAGCCAATAAGAAGAATATTCATTGCTTGCTCCTCTCATAAAAGATGATTAATCTCATCTCTTTCTCATAAGAATGAAATGTCTCTATCGCAAGACCAAAGGTAAATCATTTGATGAAAAAAAATAAAAATATCGCGCATGTTCAATCCTGTGAGAGTCAGGGACGGGTTATGGACGCATCTTCCAAACAATGGGTCTACAATTTCCTTCCCTGTTCTTTATGGTTTTATGCGCAATTGGCGCGTTGGGATCGGCCTATCGGATGGCAATTGTTGATGTGGCCTTGTTTTTGGTCAACAACAATGGCTTTTTTCTCTTATAACATGCATTACGCTACTCTTTTATCAATGTTTCTTCATTGGGTTTGGTATCTTTTTCTTTTTTTTCTGGGATCTATTGCTATGCGAGGGGCAGGATGTACTTGGAATGATCTTATTGACCATAAAATTGATGCTCAGGTAGAAAGGACACGTTCTCGCCCATTGCCTACAGGTCATGTGAGTCGGTTTCAAGCCAGAGTTTTTATACTTATGCAATGTTTGGTTGGTTTAGTCGTTTTATCACAATTTAATAGGTTTAGTTTTTTTCTAGGTATTTCGTCATTGATAGCTGTTGCGTTTTATCCTTTTATGAAACGCGTAACATATTGGCCGCAGTTTTTTTTAGGCGTTGCGTTTAATTGGGGGGCATTAATGGGGTGGGCTGTTGTCTTTGGAAGTTTAAGTTGGGCCCCAATCTTGCTTTATGTGGGATCAGTCTTGTGGACCATAGGATACGATACAATCTACGCACATCAAGATAAAGAAGATGATGCTACTGTTGGTGTCCGTTCTACGGCTCTTCTCTTTGGTAAAGGAACCAAGCGTGCTTTAGTATTTTTGTATGGTGGTTTTGTGGTGTTCGTTAGTCTAGCATTTTATTTATCTGGAGTCCCTGTTCTTAGTTTTTTGGGGATTTTTGCGGCAAGCATCCATATGTTTATTCAAATTAAAGTCATTGATATAGATGACAGTTCACAATGCCTCAGGCTTTTCAAATCTAATTCGCTTATTGGTTTTGTGATTTTTGCTGGTTTGGTATTTGGGGGTATATGGACGATATTTTATCCTGCGATCTAAAAATAAGTTAGCTAAAATCATAGTTTCTGCTGAATACAGTATTTTCTTTTAAATAAGTTTGTTGCTAATCTGTTTTAAGCGATACAGTAGAAAATATTACCAATCAACTTTTACAGTGAAAATGAAATTCTTCTATTTAAATAAACTAAATCATTTTCTTTTAGAATTTTTCAAATAGAAAATATTTGTGTTGGAAAAACAAATTTTACATAACAATGAAGTTTGCAGGATCAGGGATAAAGTTTTTGTCTTTTCCAATCGCTGTGTTCAACACAATCGCGTGTAAAAAGCAGACGATCATGTAAACGAAATGGGCGATCGCACCAGAACTCTATAGAAAGGGGTTTAACACGAAACCCAGACCAATAAGGTGGTCGTGGAATATTGCCTAGAGCATAACGTGCAGTATATTGAGCAATTGCTTTTTCGAGCACAAAACGATTGTCTAAAGGTTGAGATTGTTTAGATGCCCATGCACCAATTCGACTACCACGTGGTCGCGATTGGAAATAGGCATCGGCTTCCTGTTGACTTACTTTTTCAACAATTCCTCTAATTCTGACCTGACGACGGAGCGATTTCCAATGAAAACCTAAAGATGCTTTCATTGATTTTAAAATTTCTTGTCCTTTACAGCTTTCATAATTGGTATAGAAGACGAAGCCTTGGGGACTGTAGTCTTTGAGGAGAACCATACGAACATTAGGGAGTCCTGTTTCGTCAACTGTTGCTAATGCCATAGCATTTGGATCATTTATTTCACTTATCGTTGCTTCTTCAAGCCACTTTGCGAAAAGTTCAAAAGGTTTTTGCATTTTCATAAAATGATCATCTGTTGGTATTTTGTTGCTCATAGTTTCTCCAAATATCAGTGAGCATGGGTAAGGCATTTTCTCATTTTCAAAAAGCCAATTTTATCGTGTATTTCTATGGTAGTTTAATTATTTTTACTTTAGCATAGACTACAATGAGCTATATTAAATAAATGTCTCATTTTATCTGGTATTTTAGTTTATTGATAGACATATAAAGAGGAAAGAAGAAATTATTCTCTAGAATAGACTGATAAAGATATAAGGGATATTGAACAACGGATCAGTTGATATTTTGAAACCGAAAAAATTGAAAAGAGGGCAATATGCGTGATCCCTACACGATTCTGGGTGTGGCACGTACCGCAAAATCACAAGAGATTAAATCGGCATTTAGAAGATTAGCAAAGAAGTATCATCCAGACCATAATAAAGATGATACAAAGGCTAAAGAAAAATTTGCTGAAATTAATCAAGCTTATGAAATTATAGGTGATAAGGATAAAAAGGCACAATTTGACCGCGGTGAAATTGATATGGAAGGAAAACCGCTTTATCAAGCCTATGGTACTGGTGAAAATTTTAGCAATAAACAAAATCCCTTTTCAGGAAGAGCAAAGGGATTTGATTTTTCCTCTTCAGGTGGTGCAGGTTTTGATGCGAGTGATATTTTTCGGGATCTGTTTGGAGGAGGTGGTAGCTTTTCGAATTCCACACACTATAACCGTCCCCAACAAGGAGCACATGTTCGTGCTAATCTTGCTATAACATTAGAGCAGATGGTTGGCGCAGAAAAGGTGGAAGCTGTTTTTCCAAATGGAAAAAAGTTAAAAATTAAACTTCCAGATTATATTGAAGACGGACAGACTATTCGATTAAAAGGTCAGGGAGAGGAGGTACCTCTTGGGCAAGCAGGAGATGCGTTGATAACCATTCAGATTCAAAAACATCCTCGTTTTCGGGTTGAAGGAAGAGCACTCCATCTTGATTTACCAGTTTCTCTTAAACATGCTGTTTTGGGAGCAAAAGAAGAAGTTGAGACATTGGAGGGACGTGTGGTTTTAAGGATTCCTGCTTGGTCAAGTTCTGATCGCGTTTTACGGTTGAAAGGGAAAGGGCTTCGTTTAAAAAATGGTACAAGAGATGATCTTTATGTGCATGTTCGCATTATGTTGCCAGAAGGTAAAAATGCCGCGCTAGAACAGTTTTTGCAAATGCAACAAGATTAATTTTAAAATTTTTTATATATAAAAGCGTAGTTTTTGTTTGATTTTAAACCAATTACTTGAAGAAAAAGTTGACCTGTGTCATAGGCAGATGAATAATATTAATTTTAAGTAACAATGGGGCAGTGCTGATGGCTAAGGGTAATGGTTTATTGTACGGTAAGCGTGGTTTAATTTTGGGGTTGGCCAATAATCGCTCCATCGCTTGGGGAATCGCTAAAGCGGCAAGTAGCGCAGGGGCAGAGCTTGCTTTTACCTATCAGGGTGAAGCAATGAAAAAGCGTGTTGAGCCTTTGGCTGAAGAATTAAAGGGATTTGTTTGTGGACATTGTGATGTTTCTGACAGTGTCTCTATTGATACGGTCTTTAGAGAAATAGAGAAGAAATGGGGAAAGCTCGATTTTTTAGTTCATGCTATTGGTTTTTCTGATAAAGATGAGTTAAGTGGTCGTTATATTGATATCAGCGAATCAAATTTTATGATGACCATGAATATTTCGGTTTATTCCCTAACAGCTCTAACGAAGCGTGCAGAGAAATTGATGTCAGATGGTGGTTCAATCTTGACACTGACCTATTATGGTGCAGAAAAGGTTGTTCCCAATTATAATGTAATGGGGGTTGCCAAAGCAGCTCTTGAAGCGAGCGTGAAATATTTAGCGGTAGATTTAGGTCCTCAGAATATTCGTGTTAATGCTATATCTGCTGGACCAATTAAAACGTTAGCGGCTTCAGGTATTGGTGATTTTCGTTATATTTTAAAATGGAATGAATATAATGCTCCATTACGTCGTACGGTAACAATTGAAGAGGTTGGTGATTCTGCGCTTTATTTTCTTTCAGATTTGTCTCGTTCTGTTACCGGTGAAGTCCATCATGTCGATTCGGGTTATAATATCATAGGTATGAAAGCCGTTGATGCACCAGACATTTCTGTCGTTAAAGAATAAAGTTTGGTTTATAGGATTTTATTGGACAGCAGTAATTTGACCAAATTTAAAGTGGCTGAGAGTATTTGGGAGCAAAGAGCTACCTTGTGTATAGCACACAACATACGTTGTCGTTGTATATATTTGACAGAGAAACGGATCTTTTTTCATGTCGCATAATACATTTGGTCATTTGTTTCGTGTAACAACATGGGGTGAAAGTCACGGTGCTGCTCTTGGTTGTGTCATTGATGGTTGTCCACCTGGAATTATTTTTACTCTTGCAGAAGTTCAAGCTTATCTTGATAAACGCAAACCAGGACAATCAAAGTATACAACACAGCGCCGAGAACCAGATGAAGTAGAGGTCCTTTCAGGAGTTGTTGTTCAAGACGATGGGACGACATTGGTGACAACAGGTACACCAATTTCTCTGTTGATTCGAAACACAGATCAGCGTTCGAAGGATTATAGCTCGATTGCCCATCAGTATCGTCCAGGACATGCGGATTATACTTATGATATTAAATATGGCATTCGTGATTTTCGAGGTGGGGGACGTGCTTCAGCACGGGAGACGGCCGCACGTGTTGCAGCTGGTGCATTTGCTCGTAAAATCGTTCCTGGTTTGATTGTACGAGGAGCAGTGATAGCAATTGGTCCTCATAATATTAATCGTGATCGTTGGGATTGGTCAGAGGTTGATAATAATCCTTTTTTTACAGCTGATGCAGAGATGGTTCCCATTTTTAGTGATTATATCAGTAAACTCCGTAAAGAGGGAACATCTGTTGGTGCGGTTGTTGAGATCGTTGCAGAAAATGTTCCGGCAGGTTTAGGAGCCCCTATTTACGCAAAGCTTGATCAAGATATTACATCATTACTTATGTCGATTAATGCGGTAAAAGGAGTGGAAATTGGTGATGGTTTTGCGGCAGCCCGCTTGAGGGGAGAAGAAAATGCCGATGAAATGCGAATGGGAAATGATGGAAAACCGCTTTTTTTATCCAATCATGCTGGTGGTATTTTAGGGGGAATATCGAGTGGACAGCCAATTGTTGCACGTTTTGCTGTAAAACCTACTTCATCAATTTTAACGCCTCGTCGCTCCATTGATGTTGATGGTCATGATATAGATGTTATAACGAAGGGACGTCATGATCCATGTGTTGGGATTCGTGCCGTTCCTGTTGGTGAAGCGATGGTTGCTTGTGCTATTGCTGACCATTATCTAAGACATCGCGGTCAAATTGGGTGATTGAGAAGGTGAACAATGGCGTATGATGAAAAAAAAATTGTTTCTGCACTTAAAGCTTTTGAACGCGGTGAAATTGTTGTGGTGACAGATGATGATGACCGTGAAAATGAGGGTGATTTAACTCTTGCTGCAGTGCATTGTACAGAAGAAAAGATGGCGTTTATTCTTCGTCACACAACAGGTATTGTGTGCACACCTATGCCAAAAAAAGAAGCACAACGGTTTAATCTTGCTCCTATGGTACCAGATAATAAATCTGCACATGGGACGCAATTTACTGTTACTGTGGATTTTAAACATGGGATAACGACGGGTATTTCCGCACATGACCGCACATTGGCAGTTCGTAATCTTTCTAATCCAAATGCTGGTGCTCACGATTTTGTCCGTCCAGGACATATTTTTCCTTTGATTGCGCATGAAGGGGGGGTGCTCATGCGTTCAGGTCACACGGAGGCCGCTGTTGATTTATGTAAATTAGCTGGTTTGCCACCAGTTGGTGTTATTGGTGAGTTGGTCAATGATGATGGCAGCGTTAAACATGGCGATCAGATCATGCAATTTGCGCAAGAACACCGGTTGCATATGATAACGGTTGCAGATTTAATTGCTTACCGCCAACGTAAGGAAATATTGATCAAGCATGTTGGAGAAATGCCTATTGAAACATCTGTAGGTCCCGCTATTGTTCATAGTTATCAACTCCCTTGGGAAGCCGTTCAGCATATTGCAATTGTTTTTGGTGATGTCCGTGAGGGTGGTGATATTCCTGTGTATTTACATCATGAAAACATTATAAATGACGTTTTTTGTCAAGCTTCAGATATTATGGTGATGATGCGGCGTATGATGGAAAAAGAAAAACGTGGCGTATTTATTTATTTGCGTAAAGGCTCTGTTATGCAATCAACTATTGATATTCAAAATATGGCAAGAGACAGTTCAGAAAACCATGTGCAGGCGATTGAACGCGAAGAAGAATGGCGCAAAATTGGTTTAGGATCACAAATTTTAAAATATCTAGGAATAGGCTCTGTTATTGTTTATGCAGCTAAAGAACATCATTATGTAGGTTTAGAAGGTTTTGGAATTCGTATATCCAGAACAGATATTTTTTGAGGTTCATATGAAAAAAGAGATACAAGAGGGGGATATTACGACTTTAAGCTTTGAGCAAGCGCTTCAGCAACTTGAAGTTATTGTCGAAAATTTGGAACGTGGCGATGTGCCTTTGGAACAATCCATTGATATTTATGAACGCGGTGAAGCGCTTAAAAAGCATTGTGAAAAACTCTTAAGAGTTGCTGAAGCTAAAATTGAAAAAATACAACTTTCAGAAGAAGGTTCTCCAGAAGGAGTAGAACCACTTGATGCTAAATAATATTAAATATTTTGAATATTTATTGTGAAACGAGGAGATATAATAACCTTTTTTATAGAAAATTAAATCGATTGATTTCTTTTTTATAAAATAAGTTAAAAATGAGGAAGTTATAGCTCATCTCAAATAGAAAAGAACATTTTTCAGTAAAAAAAGATGCAAAACTATAAATAAGAGTAGAGAAGATACATTTTTATCGTTGCGTTTTCTTGAGTTAAGATAATAGAAAGGTTTTTTTTTGTCTCAGGTTTTAACACCATTGCTTGACCGTATTTGTTTTCCGCAAGATTTGCGGGCATTACCTGAGTCTGATTTGGTACAGTTGGCTGATGAATTGCGGACCGCAACAATTGATGCGGTTTCTGTAACAGGTGGTCATCTTGGGGCAGGACTTGGTGTTGTTGAGCTCACTGTTGCATTACATTATATTTTTAATACACCAGAGGATAGGATTATTTGGGATGTTGGTCATCAAACCTATCCACACAAGATTTTAACGGGGCGTAGAGAAAAAATTCGCACATTACGTCAAGAGGGCGGATTATCAGGTTTTACAAAACGTTCAGAAAGTGTGTATGATTCATTTGGAGCGGGTCATTCTTCTACTTCTATTTCAGCGGGGCTTGGCATGGCGGTGGCAAGTGCTTTGAAAGCAGAGACAAGACGCAATATCATAGCTGTCATCGGTGATGGTGCAATGTCTGCGGGCATGGCTTATGAAGCAATGAATAATGCTGGTGCTTTGGATGCACGCTTGATTGTTGTGCTTAATGATAACGATATGTCTATCGCACCACCTACAGGTGCTATGAGTGCACATCTTGCACGATTAGTATCTCGTCCTTCTTATCGTCATTTGCGTGAACGCGTAAAGATGTTGAGCGAAAAATTGCCAAAGTTTTTTTTGGATAAGGCGCGTCGTTCAGAGGAATTTGCGCGTGGACTTTTGGTTGGGGGAACTTTATTTGATGAGCTTGGCTTTTATTACCTTGGACCCATAGATGGGCACAATTTGGGGCATTTATTGCCTGTTTTAAAAAATGTTCGTGAATATCCTAGTGGTCCTGTTTTGGTGCATGTTGTCACACATAAGGGAAAGGGATATCCACCTGCAGAAGCATCACCTGATAAATATCATGGTGTTAATCGTTTTGATGTCACGACAGGAAAACAGGTTAAAGCATCAAGTAATATTCTACCCTATACCAAGGTATTTTCTAAAGCTTTAATAGAAGAAGCTCGCCATGATGATAAGATTGTTGGCATAACAGCAGCGATGCCAACAGGGACAGGTCTTGATTCTTTTGCGAAAAAATTTCCTGAAAAAATGTTTGATGTTGGTATCGCTGAGCAACATGCCGTAACTTTTGCGGCAGGACTTGCTTGTGAAGGGTACAAGCCTTTTGTTGCAATTTATTCTACTTTTTTACAGCGTGCTTATGATCAAATTATTCATGATGTATCAATTCAAAAATTACCGGTACGTTTTGCTATTGACCGCGCAGGTTTTGTGGGGGCAGATGGTGCAACACATGCTGGAAGTTTTGATATTGTTTTTTTGTCCACTCTTCCTGGGTTTGTTGTTATGGCACCTTCTGATGAGCTTGAACTGATGCATATGGTGCGTACAGCTGCAGCTTATGATCAGGGACCAATTTCTTTTCGTTATCCACGTGGTGAGGGTATTGGTATAGATTTACCGCAACGTGGTGAGTTATTAGAAATTGGAAAGGGGCGTGTTCTGCGTGAAGGAAATAGGATCGCTTTGGTTTGTTTTGGAACGCGGATGTCAGAAGTGTTGCAAGCTGCTGATGCGTTAGAGGCTGAAGGATTATCTACAACGGTTGCAGATGCACGGTTTGCGAAACCTTTAGATAAGGATTTGATGTGTCGTTTGGCACGTGAGCATGAAGTATTGGTGACAATTGAAGAAGGGGCAATCGGTGGTTTTGGAGCGCACATATTACAATTTTTAGCGCAAGAAGGGCTCTTAGAGCATGGTTTGAAAGTTCGTACACTAAAACTTCCTGATGAGTATTTGAATCATGGTGCACCAGAAAAAGTTCTCTCAACTATCGGGCTTGATGCTATGGGTATTGTCAACACGGTTTTTACTGCTTTAGGCCGCGAGATTCGAACAGGATAAAAAATTCGAGTATGATATGGCTGCCAGAAAAAGGCTCGATATTCTCTTAGTTGAAAAAAACTTTTTTACGACACGTTCACGCGCACGTGATGCTGTCATGCGTCAAACTGTTAAAGTTAACGGCGAAATCGTTTTTAAAGCTGGGCAAATTGTTTTTGGTGATGCAGAGATTGCTGTTTGTGATCCAGCGCAGAATTATGTTTCTCGGGCAGCGTTAAAATTGATTGCTGCACTTGATGCATTTCCGATTATAACAGATAAAGTGACGGCCATTGATGTTGGTGCATCAACAGGTGGTTTTACACAAGTTCTCTTAGAACGTGGATCGGCTCATGTAATTGCCGTTGATGTTGGGCATCATCAATTTGATAAACGTTTATTGGGCAACAGTGCTATAACGTTATTAGAAGGCTTGAATGTTAGAGATTTTCAACATAACCATTTAGGTGGGCGAGAAATTGATCTTATCGTTTCAGATGTTAGCTTTATTTCTCTCAAACTTGCATTGCCTCCCGTTTTGTCTTTAGCCAAGAAGGGCGCTCAAGCTGTTTTACTGGTAAAGCCTCAGTTTGAGGTTGGTCGTAAACACTTTAGTAAGAGGGGAATATTAAATCCATCAATAGCTAAAGAAACTGCTGAGGCGCTTTTTGTTTGGTTAAATACACAAACAGGGTGGAGCGCAAGAGGTTTAATTCCTTCCCCTATTACAGGTGGTGATGGCAACGTGGAATATTTACTATTCGGAGAAAAACAAGAGTGAGTGACAATGTCATAATCGACCATATCGGAGCAAATGGGTATGGTACTTCTAGGACGTCTCGCGGCTTCGTTTATGTTCCTTTTACTTTACCAGGAGAGTGTGCTGAAATTACTGTTCATGGAAAATATGCAACATGTATAGCATTAAAAGAAAAATCATTAGAACGCATTGATACTCTTTGTCAGCATTTTGGAGAATGTGGAGGGTGTACTCTTCAGCATTGGCATATGGATGCTTATCGCGTATGGAAACAACAATTGGTTGTTGATGCGCTTAAAAAGTATGGACTTAATAATGTTGTTGCGCCTTTAATAGAATGTAAACCTTATAGCCGACGGCGGATTACTCTAACAGCATCTATGACCCCACAGGGGCAAAAAGTTGGTTTTAACCGTTATCTCTCTCATGAGATTGTAGCTCTTGAGGAATGTCCAGTAAGCTGTCCAGAGCTTATTTCTCAGTTGCATAATATCAGAGAGCTCTGTGCTTTTCTAAGCAGCTCTGCCAAACGGTTTCATGTTACAATAACACGTGTTGAAAATGGTTTAGATGTTGCTTTAAGCGGTTGCATTGTACACCATGAATCACTTCGTCAGAAAATGATCAGTGCTGCTCTTTCATATGGGATTATACGTTTATCTGTTGATGGTGAAGTTTTGGTTGAACGAGAAAAACCAGAGATTTACTTTGGAGATGTCCGTGTTGAATTTCCTTCTGGTGGTTTTCTTCAAGCAACCTGCGAAGCTGAAAATATAATGGGCAATATTATTTTGACTCATTTAAAAAAAGCAAAGAATGCTGTTGATTTGTTTTCAGGGATAGGAACATTTACTTTGCGTATGGCAAAAAAGATGAATGTTCATGCAGTAGAAAATAATGAAGATGCATTAAGAAATCTAAATACAGCAGCACGTTTTGCGACTGGTTTAAAAACGGTCACTTGTGAAAAACGTGATCTTTTCCGACATCCCCTTTCTATAAAGGAACTTGAGTGTTTTGAGAGTGTTGTTTTTGATCCTCCCCGTGCTGGTGCAGAGCAACAAGTACGTGAATTAGCTAAGACGACAGTATCACGTGTTGTGGCAATTTCCTGTAATCCTACTACATTTGCTCGTGATTTATCTCTTCTTGTTGCAGGGGGGTATACAGTAGAAAAAATCATACCGATTGATCAATTTTTATGGTCACCACATGTCGAAATTGTTGCTGTTTTGAGCAAAAAGAAAAAAAAGAAAGGTTGGAAGCTTTAGCTTAAAAATTTTTTAATGCCATGAAGATTTTTTTTAAAGTTTACTTGAGTATTATTATAAAATCTCTCCAAAAATTATCTATAATAATAACCTTTTTCTCGTTGAATTAAGAGCACTGAATGTAGAAAGTGTTTTTTATTTTGAACTTTTTATTATGAAATATAAAAGGCAAATTATCCCACACAAAAGACTAATGTATTAAGAAGAAGATGTGTCTGAACAAGCCGGTGCCAGTGTTATATTTGTCATCTTCCAATGTGGCTATAACTCTTGTTACTTGAGACGGTCCATAAGAGGAATCTTTGGTCCTTTCTTGTACAGGTTTTATTCATATGACTCTCCCCATCTGTAACGTACAAACGAATGATTTTGATTGATTCAATATGGAACAGATTTGAAATGAGAGAATCTTATGGTATTCAAGGTTCTAATTTAATATGAACAACGATAGATTATCTTTATAAATCAATGTATTGTAACCTCCTCACAAAATGGTCGTGATAGATGAGAAGGAGGCAATATTGGGAAGGAATGAGAAAGCTTATTCTTTTATAAGCGCAGTTCCACCGATTGTCATATTATTGATTCGAAGATGAGGTTGACCAACACCAACAGGGACATTTTGGCCAGCTTTTCCACACATACCGATACCATTATCAAGTTTACTATCATTACCAATCATTGTAATACGTTTCATAGCATCCGGTCCATTTCCAATAAGAGTTGCGCCTCTGATTGGTGCTACAATTTTACCATTTTCTACTCGGTATGCTTCAGTACATTCAAAGACGAATTTTCCAGAAGTAATATCAACTTGTCCTCCACCAAATGAAACAGCATAGATACCATGTTTGAGTGAAGAAAGGATTTCTTCAGGTGTTTTATCTCCTCCTAGCATGATTGTATTGGTCATTCGTGGCATTGGTGCATAAGCATAAGATTCACGCCGTCCATTTCCAGTTGATTTACCTCCCATAAGCCGTGCATTAAGCCTGTCTTGCATAAAACCAACGAGCTTTCCATCTTCAATGAGAACGTTATATCCTGAAGGGGTCCCCTCATCATCGACAGTGAGAGAGCCACGGCATTGTGGAATTGTTCCATCATCAACAACTGTAACACCTTTTGCCGCAACTTGTTGTCCTAAAAGTCCAGCAAAAGCGGATGTTTTTTTACGGTTAAAGTCACCTTCTAAACCATGACCTACGGCTTCATGGAGCATAACGCCAGGCCATCCATTGGCTAAGACAACATCAAAAGATCCTGCAGGTGCTGCTTCTGCTTCTAAATTTGTTAAAGCCATACGTAAGGCTTCATCCGCAGCTTTTTTCCAATTGTCTTCATGAATAAATTGGTCAAATGCTTGTCGCCCTCCACATCCATAAAAACCATTTTCACGTCGATTGCCTTCAGCTGCGACCACAGATATAGAAAGTCGCACAAGGGGACGAATATCACGAACCAAATAACCATCTGCACGTAAAATTTCAACATGTTGTAGCGAGCCGGAAAGAGAAGCAGTCACTTGATGCAATTTATCATTTTTAGCACGTAAATAGGCATCAATTTTTTGCAAAAGAGCACTTTTTTCCTCAAATGATGGAGCATCAAGGGGATTATGCGGTTGATAAAGTTTTTTGTTTGTTTGTTGAGGTGCTATGCTATAAGTTCCCGCATGATTATTATAGGTAATAGCTTTAGCTGCTTCACTAGCACGTTTGAGTGCAGCAGCTGATAATTCACTAGAATATGCATATCCGGTAGCTTCTCCAGCAACGACACGCAGCCCAAACCCCATATCTTGATGGAAAGAGCCGTTTTTAAGCTGTCCATTATCAAATAAAAGAGCTTCGCTTTCTGTATACTCAAGGTAAAGCTCACCATCATCAGCATGATGAAGCGTTTCTTGTACAAGTGATTGCACTTTAGAGGAAGTAATATCAAAATGATCTATCAGCGATTTCATAAGAATTATCCTATTTTATGGGAACTTAGAAGATTTTTATTAATCTAATTTAAGAAGCTTTCAAAATATACGATGAGATTTTAATCGTCTAAAGTGTATCGATTTCATTCATGTAGGTAAGGTTGCATAGGCGTCGGCAAGACCATGAAGGTCAACAAAACCTCCAATCCCTTGTTCAGGAGTTGTAAAGATAAAATAGGTTGCCATTTTTCCTTTTAAAAAGAGCTGCAATATGTCTTCTTTAAGAAAGGCTTCAGCAACACAATTATCACCAAGACAACGACGATATTCCATTCTGCCCATATTTTTATCGTCAATTTTAATTCCAACGCCAGGACGTAATTCAACGCGAATCGGAACAAAAACACGCATCAAAGCACCTTGCTTTTGAGGAAGTTTATAAAATGTAACACGCAAAGTAATATCATGACGACCTTGTGTATGAACGTTTTGTACAATTTCACACTGCATGTTAGGTGTACCTGGCGGTAGAGCACAAACTTTTGTCCATGCACCATAGGTTTGTGGAGCAGGGACATTTTGCGCATAAGGTGTTTGTGCAAATGCATGATTGATAAAACTACTATAAAGTGTGTAAAGAACAGCACCAATAAAAAAAGTTTTTTTGAGTAATTTATAAAGTATCACAGAAAATCCTACCCGACTCAACACACATACAACCATACATAGATTTACATAAAAAAATGAATTCCCCACATAAAAACTATAACACAAAATCAGTATTTACCCAAATATATTAATCCATAGGATATATTTTTATGATACATTTGTAATGTAGGAGAGAATGTTGATTGAAAAAATGTATTTTTGTTGCCAATATTCCATCTATTTTTAGGGGATACGTGCGAACGAGGTATTTCATATTTTCTCAAAAATACGATTGGTCTTAATTGATCATTTCCATACGCTAGATAATATTGGTTTGTGAATGACAGAAATGGAAAAGGGCTTTGAGCGGAATGTCAGTTTCAGGAGAGTTATCGGTTGTGAATGGTAAAGCAACACCACCAAGATCCGGTATTGGTGATTATATCACGTTATTAAAGCCACGTGTTATGTCTCTTGTGGTCTTTACGGCTCTGGTTGGTTTGCTTGTATCGCCTGTTCCTATCAATCCGTTGTATGGTTTTTTAGCGATTTTATGTATTGCCATTGGTGGTGGCGGTGCGGGAGCACTGAATATGTGGTATGATGCTGACATTGATGCCGTGATGGAACGGACCAAAAAGCGTCCTATTCCTATGGGTAAAATCAGTTCCCGAAAAGCATTTATTTTTGGCATAGTTCTTTCTATGCTTTCGGTATTGGTTATGGGGAGCTTCATTAATTGGTTTGCAGCATTTTTTCTTGCGTTTACGATTTTCTTTTATGTCGTTATTTATACAATTTGGTTAAAACGTATCACACCACAAAATATTGTTATTGGTGGTGCTTCTGGGGCTTTCCCACCAATGATTGGATGGTCCGTGACAACAGGGACAGTGAGTATTGATAGCTTTTTATTATTTTTAATCATTTTTATGTGGACCCCCCCTCATTTTTGGGCTCTTTCTTTATTTTCATCCCTTGATTATGAGGCTGCAGGTATTCCTATGATGCCTAATGTTCGAGGTGAACATTCAACAAAAAAGCAGATTTTATTTTATACTATTTTGATGGCATTGTGCGCTGCTGCTCCTTGCTTTACTGGTCTTGGCGGAATTTTTTATGGTATTTTTTCAACAATTTTAAGCATTATCTTTGTTTATTTTGCCTATCGTTTGTGGAAAGCTGATACACATAATGAAACTATTTTGATGGCAAAAAAACTGTTTTTCTTTTCGTTACTTTATTTGGCAGCTATCTTTGGAGTTCTTTTGATTGAATCTCTTGTTTGGTATTTTATCGCTCTTTAGGCAAATAAAATGAAAAAGCAAATTTAAAAAGAGCTTTGCTGCAAGAAAATCTCGTAAGAAAACACGATAGAGTGTGTTCTTATGCAAAAGATGCTATTGCCAGTTTTTTTACATTGCTTATTCGTGTATAATGATAAGTTGTTTGAATATATAGCTAAAACTATAGAGATTAAGGATGATTTATGTCTGGACTTCCCCCTTTAACGATACGTCTTTGTGGTCCACGTGGATTTTGTGCAGGGGTTGATCGTGCTATCCAGATTGTTCTCCTTGCATTAAAAAAATATGGTGTTCCAGTATATGTTCGTCATGAAATTGTACACAACCGCTACGTGGTTGAGGGATTACAGCAACGGGGAGCTATTTTTGTTGAAGAACTTGATGAGATTCCAGAAGAACATCGCAATCAACCGGTTGTTTTTTCTGCTCATGGTGTACCAAAATCTGTTTCAGAAGAAGCACGATGCTATAATTTGTTTTATCTCGATGCAACATGTCCGTTGGTCTCGAAAGTTCATAAACAAGCGATACGACATCAACGTCATGGTCGTCATGTTATATTGATTGGTCATGCTGGTCATCCTGAGGTGATAGGGACAATGGGACAGCTTGAAGAAGGGGCTGTGACGCTTATTGAAACGATAGAAGATGCTTTGCATTATCTCCCCAATGATCCAGATAAATTAGGATTTGTTACACAAACAACGCTTTCTGTTGAAGATACGGCAGGAATTCTCGATATATTACAACAACGTTTCCCTACATTAGCAGCCCCAGCGGCTGAGTCAATTTGCTATGCTACAACGAATCGACAAGATGCGGTTAAGGCAGCAGCAAAGGGGAGTGATTTGTTTTTGATTGTTGGAGCGCCAAATTCTTCTAATTCACGACGTTTAGTAGAGGTTGCCGAAAAGTCTGGTGCGCGGCAAGCTATTTTAGTTCAGCGCGCTGATGAAATTAATTTTGAAAACCTAAAAGCTCTTTCTATTGTCAGTCTTTCAGCAGGGGCTTCGGCTCCTGAAATTATTATTGATGAAATTATTTCAGCGTTTCGTGAGCGTTATAATGTCACAATAGAATTAGCTGAAACAGCAGTAGAAACGGAAAAATTTTTAGTGAGTCGCGAATTACGTGACGTCATTTTAACGTCGCAAGATATGGCTTTCGTCAATGGTCAAGCAAATAATGCAAAAAATGAAAATCAGAATACAGACATGTCTACAACGAAAGCAGAATAATGGCCGTTTATACAGATATTCATTCAAATGATTTAAAAGTGTTTTTAACACGTTATGCAATAGGGTCACTTTTGTCTTATCAAGGTATAGAGGAGGGGATTGAAAATTCTAATTTTATGTTAGAGACAACACAAGGGCGATTTATTTTAACACTTTATGAAAAACGTATTTCAAAAGATGATTTACCTTTTTTTTGTCGCTTGATGCAGTATTTAGGACAGCGTGGAATTCCTTGTCCTCAACCTGTTATTCAAAATGATGGAATGATGATCTGTGAATTAGCAGGACGCCCTGCTGCTATTATTACTTTTCTGGAAGGAGAGTGGGTCCGCCAGCCCACTATAGATCATTGTGGCGAAGTGGGGACGGGGTTAGCACAATTACATTTAGCAGGACAGGATTTTACACTTAGTCGTAAAAATACTCTTTCTGTTATGGATTGGCAGGTATTGTGGCAACGTTGTCAAACAAAAGAAGATGCATTATTAAAAGAATTTGGGCAAAAAATTGAGTTAGAATTAGCTTTTTTACAGGAAAATTGGCCGCTCAATTTACCAATAGGCATTATTCATGCAGATTTATTTAATGATAACGTCTTTTTTGTGAATCATCGTCTTTCTGGGATAATAGATTTCTATTTTGCTTGTAATGACTTTTTTGCTTATGATTTAGCGATCTGTTTAAATGCTTGGTGCTTTGAGCTTGATCATTCTTATAATCTGGCCAAAGCACGTAAGTTATTGGAAAATTATCAAAAAATAAGACCATTGATCCCTTTAGAATTGGACAAGATTGTTTTGTTAGCTCGTGGTGCGTCTTTACGTTTCTTACTCACACGTCTTTATGATTGGTTTAATACACCGCCTAATAGCTTTGTTATTAAGAAAGATCCATGGGAGTATTGGCACAAGCTTTGTTTTTTCAGTAATGTAAATTCGCTAAGTGAATTAGGTTTTTAAATTTTATGGCAACTCAACAAAAAGTCGTTGAAATTTATACAGATGGTGCTTGCTCAGGGAATCCTGGAATTGGAGGATGGGGAGCAATTTTACGCTGGAATGGTCATGAACGTGAGCTTTATGGCGGTAAGGTCCATACGACAAACAATCAAATGGAACTCATGGCGGCAATTTGTGCATTAAAGGCACTTAAAGAGCCCTGTTTGGTCGACCTTTATACAGACTCAGTTTATGTGCGTAACGGTATATCTAAGTGGATTGAAGATTGGAAAAAGAATAATTGGCGCACTGCATCAAAAAATCCTGTTAAAAATATGGAGCTATGGCAAGCTCTTGAGGATGCTTGTTCTTGTCATACAGTCAGATGGCACTGGGTAAAAGGACATGCGGGACATCCAGAAAATGAACGCGCAGATGCCCTTGCTCGCAAAGCAATTTCTCAATATCGCGAAAATGGATGTTTTCCAGCATAATTACTGTTTGAGAGTTTTTTCTTTTATCGCGGAGTCGCAAGAGGGGTTGGCTGCGTATGGAATATGAATGTTCCACTTAAGGCGTAATCTTTAAAAGAAACTGTATAAAAAATTTTTTGGTTTATTTCTTCTGGTGCGAAATAGAGTGGAGCACTGAAGAGTGTATATTCTGCGTTATCACTGACTTTTTTTGCTGCTCCAATTTGCATTTCTCCTCCATCTAAAAAGAGAGAGGAAGGAGTGGTCTTGTTGTTATTTTGTATTTTTATAAGAAGGGTACTGTTATTTTTTTCGGCACTTATTTTTAGTGCATTCTGCATCATGCGGGGCAAAGAATCTTGGGCATTTTTTAAGAAGGAAGCAGGAAGATGTTTATTTTTAAGAGCAGATGGCGAAAAATCAAAGTTAACAGTAAATGGAAGACAGATTTTATTACATAATCCAAGAGTGAAAGCACCACTTAAATTTTTGCTTGAACCAGAAAGATTGAAGGGCAATATTACTTTATCTTTATAGCCTAATGACCAATCATTTTCTGTTTCAAAAAGCTGTGGGGTAGGATAAAAGATTTCATAAGAAACCTGTTGGTTGAAATTAAAAAACGGTGCCATGCCAGAATTACCTGGATTACGCCAGTAAGTTTTCCATCCTGGTTTAAGCACAATCTCAATAATGCCTTCTCTTATTCCAGAAAGAGAAGGTTCGGTGATTGCTAATCGGATACGACCACCATCTGATTCATACCAAGATGTTGCGAAAAGCTGGAGTTTTTGTTCTTTTTGAGCATTTACAGGAATGTTAAGTAATTCTAAAACTATGAATGTTAAGCTTAAAGTAACTAAAAGATTTTTATAAAAGAAAGTTGCGATATTTTGTAAATTTGTAAATACATGACTTTTTTTCATTGGATTTTTATTTTCCTAGTGTACTAAATGAACAAACTTTTACCATGTAAATTATGGAGAATAACAAATTAATGAAGCGGTGTAATGGCTTTTTAGGTGGACAATTACTCATAGCAATGCCTGGGATGAATGACAAACGCTTTATTCGTTCTGTTATTTACATTTGCGCGCATTCTGATGCTGGTGCGATGGGCATTATTCTCAATCAATTGCATCATATTGATTTTCCAGATCTTTTGCTTCACTTGGGAGTCATAGACAGGGGCCAAAAAAAAAGTCTTTCTGAACCAATAAAACAGTTTCCAGTTCGCTATGGTGGTCCTGTTGATCCTTCGCGTGGTTTTGTCCTTCATTCAGATGATTATGCTTGTGAAGAAACTGTTTTTATTGCAGATAAGGTCTGTTTTACTGCGACTATTGATATATTAAAAGCGATCAGTTGCGAACAAGGTCCGCAACATGCACTGGTAGCGTTAGGTTATGCTGGATGGAAAGCGGGGCAACTTGAGGCAGAAATTTCTACAAATGGTTGGCTAATCAGTTCTACATCACCTAGTTTTCTTTTTGAAAGTGATTTAAGCTGCAAGTATGATAAAAGTTTAACACGCATGGGTATCGATCCAACTTATCTTGCTTCTGAAATGGGACACGCTTAGAGTTTTTTCTAAGCTTTTTAACTTTACACGTTATTTTATCCCTTATGTTTTTATTTTATAAGGGAAATGGCTTTGAACGAGCGTAATTAATTCTTCTATGGCAATCGGTTTCGTTACAAGTGTGCTTTGAACATATTTACAGCCTTCTTGACGGAGGAAGATTGCTTCTTTTTCATTTTCAACACCTTCTGCGATAATTTGCAAATTAAGATCTGTTGCCATATTAATGATAGACTTAAGAACAATTTTCTTCTTAAGGGAGTCGATTGAAATAAGTGAACGATCAAGTTTAACCATATCAAATGGATAACGTACGAGATAGGTCAGAGACGAATAACCTGTTCCAAAATTATCGAGTGCGAGATTCATTCCAAGTGTTTTAATTTGTTCGAGAAAGTGCGCTGATTGTTCAGGATTATTTCTTAAGACAAATTCAGATATTTCAATCATCAAACGCCCTTTGTGGAGCGGATGACGAAGCAGAGCGGCGCGCAATTGACTAATAAAACGAGGATGAATCATTTCTGCGCTTGGTAAATTAATTGAAATAAAGAAAGATTGTTGGGAAAACTTTTCTTGTACATTTATAAGATCGATAATGGCACTATCGATGATAAATTGTGACAAATTCATAACAATTTGTTCGTTTTCTACGATTTTTATAAAATCAGAGACATTTAAATTTCCATAAGTGGGATGATGCCATTCTACAATTGTTTCAAAACCAATAATATGTCCGTCTGATAAATTAAGAATAGGATGGTAGAGGATTTTTATCTCATTACGTTTTATGGCATAATGAACATCTTTTTCCAGAGTATTATGTTCGAGACCCAAAGTGCGAAAATTAGGACGAAAAGGTTCTATATGGTTTCCACCCATTTGTTTTGCGCGAATCATCGCTAATTCACTGTCATTAAAAATATCTTTAGCTGTCGATCGGCTTTCACTCCATGTAACCAATCCGATAGACGTTGAAAGAATTATTTTGTTTTCTGAAAGTGAAATAGGTGCTGAAATTGTTTTGTGCAAATGATCTGCAAATGCTGCAATTTTTTGTGGTTCAGTTTCACTGAGTAAAATAATTGCAAAGCGGTCTGCTGAAAGTCGCGACAAGGTGTCTTGAAAGTTAATGAGACGGTTTAGACGACGTGCGATTATAAGCAGTACAGTATCCCCAACTGCTATGCCTAATTTGCGATTAATTTTGCGAAAATTGTCCAAATCAATCATAAAGACAGTCGGTCTAATTTTGATATTTGCTTTCGCCAAAGAGGTATAATTTTGTAGTCTATCGAAGAAAATTTGTTGGTTAGGAAGGCCGGTTAAGCTGTCGTGGATTGCATCATGCAATAAGCGTTCTTCGGATTTTTTATGGTTAGTAATATTGACAATGGTTCCAATGACACGTGTGATTTTCCCATCTTTTTGCATAGCCGGGCGTGCACGAAGAGAAAACCAATGATAATAACCACCACCGGAAGAAAGCCGAAAAATTTGATCAATGCGCCCTTTTTTATTTTTAAGAATGATATCTAATACGCCTTGAAAGCGTTCACGATCATCATGGTGCAAGGCTGAAATCCAGTTGCGCATAGGTCCATTGAGGTTATGAATTTCAGTACCAAAAAGAGTTGCCATGTTTGGATGTACAACAATACGGTCACGCTCAATATTCCAATCCCAAATAATATTTCCAGCTCCCTTTGCTGCGAGTACTTGTTGTTCAAGGTCGGAAAATATTCCTTCATGGAAAGCGTTATTAGAAAAAGTTTGTTGCAGGACAGTAAAGCTGATGAGAAGAACAATGAGCACTAATCCCCCCGCTAATGCCGGCTGGATAATATCATTGTTTAAATATCCAGCTATGCAGGCATAGGCTCCAACACACCAAAAGCTAATGAGCAACCATGTTGGAATAAGCATAATGGCGCGGTCATAGCTTCTGATCGAGAAATAGATGATTAATATTATACCAAGCACAGCGGTAAGGCCAAAAGACAAACGCGCAATTCCAGCTGCTCTGATTGGATCATAAATAGCAAAGGCTCCTAGACTGCAAAAGGCAATGGTCCAAGCGATAGCACCGTAACTAAAATGATAATGCCAGCGGTTAAGACTGAGATAGGTAAAAAGAAAAATGAAGAGTGTAGCAGTAAGTGCTACTTCTGTACCAGCACGCCAGATTGGTTGTGTTGTGAGTGTAACTGCAAAGAATTTATTTAAAAAGTTGAAGTCAATACCAATATAAAAAAGCACTGCCCAAGCAACAGCAGCTGTTGCAGGAAACAGTCCTGTTCCACGGACAACAAAGAGTACAGTTAACAAAAGCGCTAAGAGACCTGATATCCCAAGAAGAATACCATGATAAAGCGTATAAGAATTAATTGCATCTTTATAAGCTTCAGGTTGCCATAAATAGATTTGCGGTAGATTTGCAGAGTTAAGTTCGGCCACAAATGTAACAACAGCACCAGGGTTAAGGGTAATACGAAAGATATCAGAGTTTGCACTAAGTTGACGATCGAGGGAAAAACCTTCGCTTGGCGTTATGGATTGAATCCTTGCTGATCCAAGGTCTGGCCAAAAAAATCCAGAACGCGCCATGCGGTAGTGGGGGGCAACGATGAGACGATCGATTTGTTCATCTGTTGGATTTGCAAGAGAAAAAACTGCCCAATTTCCGGAAAATTTTTCATTTTTTGCCTGCACTTCAATACGCCAAACAATACCATCTGGTCCTGGCGCTGTACTTGTTTGAAAAATAGAGCTGTTTGTATGGTGAATTTCAATTGCTTGTGAGAGATCAAGAGCAGCATCCTGAGAAGAAATTTTAACTGGCTCAATTGCTTGTGCTGATGTAAGATGGACAAGAGAACTAACGACTACAATGAAAATGATGTCAATTATTTTACGCAAACTCTTCACAATGTCCCACTCTCAATATTTTAGGATGTTTAACTTTCATTTCGATTTTTGAGAAAAAACGTCCACCTTTTATAATTTATTTACATAATAAATTGTTATCACTTTTTCTTAAGTTATGTGGTTTTATATACAAATAGACCACATGTCCATTTGCTTCAATGGAACTTGAAGCGAATGAAGTTTTATATTTTAAAAGGGCAAAGTTAAACCATGAATTTCCAGATTTCACGGATATACCTTCACTCATTAGAATCTTTATCACATGAAGTATGAATTGGGTAGTTTTGTACGCTTCTTTGCCCAATATTTCCAAAACTTATTTAATGAGAAGAGCTTTTGTGGTAAATTTTACGATAAAATATGTGTATGTTATTGTGATGCTGTTTTGAAAAGAAGTTTTTTACTTTAGCTTGGATGAAAGAGTTGACGTTAAATCATCAAAATTTATGAGGGGTCCTACAGGTCCGACAGCAGTTAGTGTTGGAGTGGAATTTGTAAAAAGACGATGTGCTAAGTCAGTTAATCTTTTAGGAGTGATGAGATTGAGGCGTTCAATTGTTTCCGATATTGGAATTGGTCGACCATAAAGGAGTATTTGGCGAGCAATGAGATGTACTTGACTAGAGGGATTTTCCTGTGACATTGTCAGATTCGCACGATATTGCGTTTGTGCTCGTTGCAGTTCATTGGCGTGAATGTTTTTACTGACCTTGGAAAGTTCATCAAGAATCACGGGAATAAGTTCTTTGAGCCCTTCTTGTCCGGTAGCTGCGTGAACACCAAAAAGCCCAGTATCTGAAAATCCCCAATGAAAAGCATAAATAGAATAGCATAATCCACGTTTCTCTCTTACCTCTTGAAAAAGACGTGAAGACATACCACCACCAAGAATGATTGAAAGAATTTGGGCCGCATAAAAATCACGCGCGTGATAAGCACGCCCTTCAAACCCTAGAACAACTTGTGTATCCATTAAATCGCGATATTCACGAAAGTCGCCACCGACATAATTTGCAAGATTAGTAAGAGGTGCGGTTGAATGGGAGCGAAAAGTACCAAGACGACTTTCAACTTCTCGCAAGAAACTTTCGTGTTTTACAGCTCCTGCAGCAACGACAATCATACGATCTGCACTATATTGTTTATTGATGAAATCATGGAGATCAGTAGATGTAAATGATTGAATAGTTTTAGCTGTTCCTAAAATAGAGCGTCCAAGGGATTGATGACGAAAGGCTGTTTCTGTAAAGTGATCAAAAACAATATCATCAGGAGTGTCATGAGCGGCACCAATTTCCTGAAATATTACTTGTTTTTCTCGTTCTAGTTCATTGTCGTCAAATTTTGAATGCATTAAAATATCGGCTAAAATGTCTATAGCAAGTGGAATATCGCTTTTAAGTACACGTGCAAAGTAAGCTGTTGTTTCAATACTGGTTGTGGCATTGATTTCACCGCCAACATCTTCAATATCGGTTGCAATTTGAAAAGCAGTGCGGTTTTCGGTTCCTTTAAAAGCCATATGCTCAAGAAGATGAGCTATACCATGCTGTGTGGAGGTTTCATTGCGTGAGCCCACTTTAACCCATATTCCGAGGGCAACACTATCAATTTGTTGCATTGTATGTGTGGCGATAGTCAAGCCATTACTAAGGCGACATATATCTACATCCATGTATTTACAACTCCATTAAATAAGCTAAATACCTCATTGTAAGGGTATTAGAATATTCTTGATTTAAGTTAATGCAGCTAACTTTAATAAGATGCATGCGATTTTAAAGAAATATAATCTTTTACTATTTTTTCATCATTAGCAAGACTTATAAAGTGTTCTTCGCGTTTCATTACATCATTGAGATGAGATGGCCATGGGGCATGAAGTCCACAAGCACTTTTAATAGTATCAGGAAATTTAGCTGGATGAGCCGTGGCAAGGACGATCATTGGAATATGCGGTTTTTTGTTTTTACGCGCTACTTGAAGAGCGACGGCTGTATGTGGATCAACAAGATAGCCACTTTCCTTATAGACACTATCAATTGTTTGAGCTGTTGCAGCCATGTTGCTTTTCCCAGCGGAAAATAGGGAACGAATATTTTTGAGTTGCTTTTCATCAAGAGTAAAATGTCCTGATTGTTTCAAGTTTTCCATTGCATTGCGAATCCACATTGGATCACGATTGCCACTTTCAAAGAGCAAACGTTCAAAATTAGAAGAGACCTGAATATCCATAGAAGGTGATGTTGTATGAACTATTGGTCGTGTTTTGTAAGTACCACTGGTTAATGTACGTGCAAGGATGTCGTTATCATTCGTTGCGATGACCAGTTGAGCAATGGGTAATCCCATACGGGCTGCAACATAACCTGCAAAAATATCACCAAAATTTCCAGTAGGAACAGTAAATGAAACAGCTCTATCAGGAGCTCCTAAGGAAAGTGCAGATGAAAAATAGTAAACAATTTGCGCCATGATACGCGCCCAATTTATAGAATTAACACCTGAAAGCGCTCTTTTTTTACGAAAATTGTGGTCATTAAACATTGCTTTGACAAGAGCTTGACAATCATCAAAATTTCCTTCAATGGCAATGGCATGAACATTTGAACATTGATTGGTTGTCATTTGCCTTTGTTGAACAGGTGAGACACGTCCTTTAGGAAATAAAATAAAAATATCTGAGTGTTCTTTTCCAGCAAAAGCTTGTATCGCAGCCCCTCCTGTGTCACCTGATGTTGCAGCAATAATCGTTGCACATCTATTTTTTTCAGTCAAAACATAATCCATCAGCCGAGAAAGAAACTGCATTGCAACATCTTTAAAAGCTAAAGTAGGACCATGAAAGAGTTCAAGGATAAATTCATCTGCTCCAGTTTGTCGTAACGGACAGATTGCTGGATGGTGAAAGGTTGCATAAGATTCAGCGATCATACTTTCAAAAGCTGTATATTCGATTTCGTTATTCACAAAGGGCCACAGAATAGTTTTAGCAATTGTTGTATAGGATTGGCCACGAAGTGCCCGTAACGCATCAAATGAGAGCTGAGGAAATTTATCTGGCAGATAAAGTCCTCCATCACTTGCCAATCCTGTCATGATCGTTTCCGTAAAGCTTAAAGCAGGAGCTTCACCTCTCGTGCTGATATATTCCATAAATTTTATCCTTTTTTTATTTCTGGAAAATTGGTGAAGTTATTTATTTCACGTTTTTCATAATATTTAAATTATTAAATGGATAGAGCTTTTTTTCTTCTTTTTAACTCAATAATGAAATTAAATAGTCTTAAACATTTTTATTTTTGAGATATAAACGCCAAATGTTCACAGAAAATCTGTTACAGTTGAAAATTTTCTCTCTATTACTCATTTACTTAAATTTTACAACGTATTTTCACTTGTACACCTTCTTAAATAATAAAACCAAATAGATAGAATTGTATTTATTGAAGATTTTTTTTTGTAAAAATCAAACATTCACAGTTATTTTATGCCCTTATACTTTGTAATAATTAAATCTGCTAAAATGAATGTTGAAATGATACAGCTCAAAATTCACATTGGAAGATTTATAAGGTAATTTTATGGCGTTTAGTACGCAAGTCTATACTTTGAATAATCTTTTTTAGCTTAATTTGGCATTTTGTATAATAATAGATATTATATTTGTGCTATACAGGATGGTAACCTAAAGTTTATCCATAGAAAACATACAACAGCCTGCTTCACCTCATTTAGCAGGCTGTAAAGTATTCTCATTTTAAATAGAAAAAAATAACTGAGTATCTTTGAATTATTTGCCTTTAATTTTTCCTATTGCCCATCCGATTGTCCCGCTAAATATGGACATAAAAAATCCAGTCAAGAATCCAAAACCCAAAGCTCCTACTGTAGAAAAAACTCCTAGCGTAATTGGTTCAAATACTTTCTCAAATTTTCCTTCAATGGCAGTTTCACTTTTTGCTCCATGAGTGAAACTTGGGACATAAAGAGAAGCTATATCGATAGCTTTTTTCTTTCCCTGTTCTATTAGAGAGACAGTTTCCCATTGAATATCATTTTTCAAATGATTGGCATGAACATTTATAACTTGTGAAAGCAAAAAAACAACTGCTATAAAAATATTTAATATGTAAGTTTTCAATACTTTAATCATAATTTATCACCAATACTTTTATTTTAATTTGAATTGAATAGATGCATCGGCAGAATTAGTGCACATTGAGAGAAACAGAAGCATTTAAAGCTTTTTCATTCTTAGTGTGATAATTCATTAGTTTTTTGTCATCAACTATGGATAAATACAGAATATATCCATAGTTTATATTTCGTATGAGAAGGTTTTATTCTGATAAAATTTCAATTTTAACGAGATTTAAAATACGATATTATTTTACCTATTATCCATGCTAAAAACATGCCTATCGTACTTGATGCATATCCAAGTGCCATCCCAACACCAAAGGTTCCGAGTGTAAGAGGTTCAACGACCTTTTCAAATTTTCCTTCAAGAGTAGTTTCATTATCCACTCCACGATTTAGAATGGGGCTATAGAGAGAAACGGTATGGACTACATCCTGTCTTTTCTGCTCTATTGCAGAAACAAAAATATTCTCACGATGAGTATTATTTTGCAAATAGTTTGCATGCACATTTACAATCTGTGAAAGAAAAAAGGCAGACATAATGAAAATACTTAACATATGATTTTTTAACAATTTAATCATAATTTACCTCAAATATTTTATAATATTCAATATATATATATATGCGTAAATTTATACTTTGGATATTTGGATATAATCTACAACATTTATCTCTTGTATCAAGAGAAGCTTCATTATGTAATTATTTACAACAAATAATAGATTCATAATGAAGCTATTATTCTAGAGTTCTAGACGAGGCTGGATTATTTGAACATTAACACTATGTCCTTTATCCAACTTATTATCGATCCTATAAAGCTCATTGCATATCCAGCAAACAATAGTCCCACTCCTATAGTCATAGGCTCAACGACCTTTTCAATTTTCCCTTGACCTGTTGTTCCATTTTCTGTTTGATAATTTGCAGATGGAGCATAGAAAGAAGTCGTAGAAACTACATCAGATTTTGCATACTTTACTTGTTCCATTGGGAAAACAGAAAGTTCCTCTTTTGGAGTATCGTTTTTCAAATAGTTTGCATTAACATTTACAGTTTGTGAAATAAAAAAAGTGCTCGCTATAAAAATGCTTAAGATATAATTTTTAAATATTTTGACCATAACTTTACCTCAAATATTTTTAATTTATAGATGTAAGAAAATATACATAATGTTTATATATCTCATACTATATACAATTTTTATATTTCAATATGTATTTTTAGTCAATAATAAAAATACATATAAAAATATAAATATAATTTTTTATAAACATTATTGTAAAAAAGTAACAATAATAATTACAAAAATATTTTTAACATTTTCTTCTTTCCAAACTGAAAATCCGCTTTTATTTTTAGAAGGGGTGTCTTTCCTAAAGTTGGATTACTTTTGAAAAGATCTGATTTCATTGCTTATTTAAAAAGTCTATGTAAGTGCTTTCGGAAAAATTTGAGCAACTACTGGTATCTCTTTACGTTGTTTAAGGTTATTATATGTTTCATATTTATGTGCTTTTTTAAGAAATCCGTCTCAAGGTACTCAAGCCTATTTTGCAATAATAGATATGATGATAAAGCCCCATAATATAAAATTCTTAGGGCATCAGAATCTTTGACGTTTACAAAGAAGAAAGATGGCACCGCCATACACTTTGCTCGCTCCTAATGTTGCTACAGATTTTTGCCTCTTGAGATGATTTATTAAGAGGCATTTTTCTTTCTTTATTTAATTCAGCATATCCAGATTTGAAATGAGAGAATCTTACAATATTCGGTTTTTTCATTTAATTTGAACAATGATAAATTATGATTATAAATCAATGTTTTTGCCTGTAAATTACTTGCTATGAAATGTTTTTTATAAAATGCACATCTTCATAAGAATGTATTCTTTTTATCTTTTGTAATCTTAGGGAGGTTGTACCAATTGATGCTGTTTAAATACTGTTTAAGCAGTAAAGTAAATAAGCCTTCAACAAGTTTACGAGATTTGGATTGAGTAAATATAAGACATTCTAACTCAACAAGGACACTTTTAATATTTTTTTCCATAATCAATACGCACATACCCTACAATTTTACTATAGTGTGTGATTTTTTTGATCAGATGAAAAAGGCTAGCAATTTTCATATCTTATCGAGCAAGGCATCGTAATATTCCTTTTTTGACAAATATAATAATTTATCCGGATGGGCTGCTGAGGTTGGGAGTGGATATCGGAGTTGAGATAGATAAGCAGGGTTTGATTGTTATGAGCTTGCACCCCTGTTTTTTGCTTTTTTAAAGCACGTGCAATGGTTAACTGACTTATGATTACTCAACGAGGTGCTATATTTTTTTCCTTCACATTGAGATACAATTCACCCGTGTTGTGAATTACGCATTTATTGAAGTTATTATAAAAGAAGTAGCGAGAAGAGAAGGGCATTTGAGTAAAAATGCTTCTTACAAGAGTTTACAAACTGATATATTCAAGAGATTTTTTATAATAGATCTCGCCATACTGCCATTGCTTCTAAGACTTCTCCTAAATGAGCATGTTTTGCGATAACTGTTTCTGCGCCAGCTTCTGCAAGTGCATTAGAGTGACCAAGATAGCTATGGGATCCTCCCGTAAAGCCGATGACACGCATGCCTGCTGCTATAGCTGCGTGTACACCATGAAGTGAATCTTCTATAACGATAGTGTTTTGGGGCTCTGCCTGTAATTGTTGTGCGGCAAAAAGGAAAACATCAGGGGCCGGTTTCGTTCTTTTTGTTCCAACTTCAGGTGCTGAAAATATTTTGCTTTCAAAAAGGTCATAGAGACTAACCGTGGTGAGCATCTCTTTTATATCTACGCTTTTTGCATTAGAGCAGATACAGTAGGGATAGCGTGTTTGAATAATTTCTACTGCTTCTCTTACATCATCAATAGCCCGTAATTTAGTTTTTATTTGTGTACGAAAAATATTAGTCATCTGATCTATGAGATGAGCAGAAATTGGTTTTTCTGTTTCCTGTTCAACGTGTTTAAGAATATCGCGAAAGATAAGTCCTGCAAAACGCTCACTTAATTCTTCGGGTGATATTTCATATCCTGTTTGTTTGAGCAATTGAGATCCAATTTTTGCTGCAAGATATTCAGAGTCGACGAGAACCCCGTCACAATCAAAAATAATAAGATCTATCTGAGGCATAAGATATTCCTTTACATGTTACGAGATGGACAACTTTTATGAAAACGATATTGAGAGGATCTTATTTCATAAAAATCTGCTTTGAAAATGATTCTTAATTCTTTTACGAAATAAAAGATATGGGAACAGTACATTGAAAAAAAGAAAAATAAGGTTTCATTCATATGAAAGTTTTTTTACTTAAAAAAACAAAAACAATTATCAATTTTGTATAATTTTAACGATACGTTTACGCTATTTTGTAAATATGGATTGGTAATGCGGGCCTATAAACTATTTTGGTTGATTATAGGGCAAATTCAGTTAATTTTGTTGGGTTTTTCATGACAGTTATTCAGCTTCAAAAAGATTTTCTTCGTACCCCCTCACAGATGCCATGGCGCAATAAAATTTTTAAAGGAGATTGTGTTTCTGTTCTAGAAAAACTTCCAAAACATTCCGTTGATATGATTTTTGCGGATCCACCCTATAATTTGCAATTGGACGGAGCTTTATACCGTCCAGATCATTCGCTTGTTGATGCGGTTGATGATGCATGGGATCAGTTTGAGAGTTTTGCTGCTTATGATGCTTTTACCCGTGCATGGTTGCTTGCTTGTCGTCGTGTATTAAAGCCCAACGGAACACTTTGGGTTATCGGATCTTACCATAATATTTTTCGAGTTGGGACGGCATTACAAGATTTAGGTTTTTGGATGCTTAATGATATTATTTGGCGCAAAAATAATCCGATGCCTAATTTTCGAGGACGCCGTTTTCAAAATGCTCATGAGACGCTTATTTGGGCCGTACGAGATCAAAAAGATAAAAAGTACACATTTAATTATGATGCCTTAAAAGCGGCAAATGAAGATCTACAAATGCGTTCAGATTGGCTTTTCCCTCTCTGCACTGGAGCTGAACGTTTAAAGGATGATTCAGGGCGTAAATTACATCCAACACAAAAACCGCAAGCGTTATTAGCGCGTATTATTATGGCTTCTAGTAAACCTGGTGATGTTATTCTTGATCCGTTTTTGGGTTCGGGAACAACAGGTGCTGTTGCCAAGCTTTTAGGGCGTGATTTTGTTGGGATTGAACGCGAGCAAGATTACATTGATGCAGCATGTGAGAGAATTGCATCGGTTAAACCTTTAGCGCAACCAGAACTAGCGATTTTGGATAGAAAAAAAGCAGAACCGCGCGTAGCATTCAACAGTTTGCTTGAAGCAGGTTTACTCTATCCCGGAGAAGTTCTTTATGATCGCAAGAAGCAAGTATCTGCTATTGTAAGAGCTGATGGTACGATTATGCATGGTGGTGAAGCGGGTTCAATTCACGCAATGGGAAGAAAGGCTCAAGATTCGCAGAGTTGTAATGGTTGGACTTTTTGGTATTATGAGGAAAATGGACGCTTGAAGTCCATAGATCATTTAAGAATGATCATACGTTCACAAATGTTAAAAACGGGTGTTTTATGAACTAAGCTGATTGCTTCATTCTATTGATCACCAATGTACCTGATCTTGATTGAGATGGAGGTGGAGCCGTTTTATGCCTTTCTTAGATGTTTTTTATTGACACACTAATCTCGCTTGTAAGCGGCAAGCGAGTATTTTTATGCTTCTTGTAGAAGAAATTAAAATGAGAAACTTTCACTCTATGTTCTAATTTGAGTTCCAAAACAGTAAAATTTCAATATAATTTTATGAAAATGAAAGACTAGAATTAAAAGGCTCATTCAGAAGTTCAAAATTAAGTGCTTTTTTGAGATAATACGTACATCTGTAAAGTGTGTATGATGTAATTTATTTATAAAGATAATTTAGCGTTACTCACATTGAGTTTCCCCGAATATCGTCAAATTTTCTTATTTCAAACATGTTCCATATTGAATCAATGAAATTTACTTGCTTACATGTCATCAGCGGAGTTGGCGTGTGAATAAAAATTGTTAAAGAAAAAATTAAAAGTACCTTTTATGAACCGTTTCAAGTGCCAAGGGTTGTTTTAGGGGACTGGTAAATATAATGATGGTACGGATTTGCTCCTTCATAAGCGAAAAAAGGATAGATCCTGAAATTTAAATCTAAGCTTTTCTATCCCTCCTTAATTCTTATCTGTAGGAAAAATTGGTTATTTCATTTTTTTAAATTTTTCTTTTACAGATTAAGAAATGGTTGCTAGAGATACAAAAGTCTCTGTTAGAAAACATTTTTACGAATAGGGAAGGTTATTTAAATCTGAAAGAATTGGGAAGTGCTACAGAAATGGCTTTTTTCATAACAGTAGGTAGTGCTTCTTCGGCAAGATGTTGAATGTTACACCACCAACCATTTTCACAATTCATTTCATGAACATCCTCAGTATAGTAAACATCGAGTTTTAGAGAAAAGTGAGTAAAAACATGCGTAATTTGTCCTTTGAATTGCCAATTGGCAGTAAAGGGTGCGTTTTGGAGCCCATTTTCGTTGTTTATGCCAATATTGTTAGGAATTTGGGTCATTCCACCAAGGAGCTTTTGCGTCTGTCGTTTTTCCAAATAAATTTGTCTCTTTTTATTAAGAGCCACAAAAGCAATACCTGTTTTTGAAGGGCGTTCTTTTTTAGGGGCTTTGACTGGAAAAGATTCCGGTTGTTGCGTCTTTGCTGCTTTACATAAACATTGAAGAGGGCAGGTATAACAAGATGGTTTGCGTGGAGTACAAATTGTTGCTCCTAAATCCATCATTGCTTGAGCAAAGTCACCAGGACGATTTAAAGCAGTAATTTTTTGTGTTTTTTCTTTAATTTCAACTTTTGCTTTTTGTAATATTGAAGTGATAGCAAAAAGTCGCGCTACCACACGTTCGACATTACCATCAACCACTGCTACAGGGTGATTAAAAGCAATTGAAGCAATGGCTGCGGCAGTATAATCTCCAATACCGGCTAGAGTTCGCAATTCTTTTACAGATTGTGGAAATTGTCCTGCGTAGTTTTCAACAAGTTGTTGCGCACATTTTTTAAGATTACGTGCGCGTGAATAATAACCAAGTCCAGCCCATGCTTTCATGATGTCATCTTGTGAGGCTTTTGCTAAAGAGGAAAGATCAGGCCATAGTTTCAGAAACTTTTTAAAATAAGGCTTAACTGTTTCAACGGTTGTTTGTTGAAGCATGATTTCAGAAAGCCAAACTTGATAAGGATCAGGACGGATACCTTGTTTTTGCTTTTCGGGGGTAATCCGCCATGGGAGATGTCTGTGATTTTGATCGTACCAAGCAAGGAGGTGCGAAGAAATTTCATACATGATTGTTTTCAAGCATAGGAAGATATAAAATGCAAAAGAAAAAATTATTTATTTTGTTGATATTTCATAAATTGAGGAGGCAATAATTTTTAGATGAAACAAATGATTTTAATTTAGTAAGCGATTGAACAATGATCTAAAAATGAGAAAACAACTTAAAAAACATATCTTTTATTCTCTTTCTGAGACGGTATACAAAATACTTGATCCAGTTTTACGCAAACGGACAGGGCTTAATGTAGCGCTTATAGAACATTGGCCACAAATTGCGGGCTATGATATTAGTGAACATACAATGCCGCTTAAAATTATTTGGAAACGTCGTGCAGATCAAGATGATGTTTTTCAGCCAGCAACACTTGTTGTCGCATGTGAAGGATTTGCTGCGTTAAAATTGATGCATGAAACAGAGGAGTTACTTCATAGAATTAACGGATTTTTTGGCTATATTGCTATTGATCGCATCAAGATTGAGCAAAGGAGTATGTCGGTTTTTATGAATCACTTGCCTCTAAAATCATCTTTGAGTGAACAAGACAAAAAATGCGTGGGAGAAATGCTTGAAGGAATTGAAGATAAAAGCTTGCGCCAATCACTTTATAAACTTGGCTGTTGCATTTTCTTGGAAAAAAATAATAAATAGAAAGATATTTTATATATTTTTCTTTAATATATGAGAAAGCATTGGATTCTTATTCGTTAATAACAACAGAAAAGTATTATTTATGGTAAAATATCGTTCTTTTTTATCTTTCGGGATAATTTTTCTCTTCATAACGATTGTACAAAACAGTGTAACAGTTGCTTTAGCGCGTGATCCAAAACCAGTGGCAACTGTTGATATGGAAGAGCTTCTCCAATCGGATAAAGTAAAGGATCGCTTTGAGGGAGAGGCGGATGCACCGGTCATCATTGTTGAGTATGCTTCGTTGACATGTGCCCATTGTGCGCATTTTTATAATGATATACTTCCTCAAATTCGTAAAAAATATATCAAAACAGGAAAAGTAAAACTGATTTTCCGCGATTATGCTTTTGATCCTCGGGCAACAGCAGGTTTTATGTTGGCACGGTGTGCACCAGAAGATCGCTATTTTCCTTTGATAGAAGTTTTATTTCAAAAACAAAATGAATGGGCTTTCGGAAAAGATGCTCTAACACCATTGAAAAAAATTGGCTTAATGGCTGGTTTTACAGATGAAAGTTTTACTGCATGTTTGAAAAATCAAGCCATTTTAGATGAAGTGAATGCATCCTTTGAGCGTGGTAAAGAGCTTGGTGTTACAGCAACGCCTACTTTCTTTATTAATGGTAGTAAATATGAAGGTGCCATGAAAGTAGAAGACTTTTTTTCGGTGATTGATAGTTTTCTTAAAAAATGAATCTTAATCTTCCAGAAGATGGATAGTGATACTTTTTGTCATTATCGCTTTTGGAAGGATTAATAGTATGCATTTATGAAGCAATATTTTTTGTTAAGCCGATTTTGAATCAAATCATTGCTTTTAAGTGAGCCTAGGTTGAATGATGTTTTGATGCTGATATGGGAGGATTTGTACAGTGAAAAAATGGGTTTATAGTTTTGGAGATGGAAAGGCAGAAGGAAGTGCAAGTGAGCGTAACCTTCTCGGAGGTAAAGGGGCTAATTTGGCAGAAATGAGTAATCTTGGTTTACCCGTACCACCCGGATTTACGCTGACAACAGAAGTTTGTAATTTTTATTATGCCCATGACAAATCATATCCAGAAGAGCTACAGGAATCTGTTAAGAAAGCACTAAAACGCGTTGGTGAACAAACAGGACGTGAATTTGGAAGTGAGCAAAAGCCACTTTTGCTTTCTGTTCGTTCAGGAGCTAGGGCTTCTATGCCAGGGATGATGGATACAGTGCTTAACCTTGGCATGAATGATGAGACTGTAAAAGCCATTGCTTTACAAGCTAATAATGAACGTTTTGCTTATGATAGTTATCGGCGTTTTATCCAAATGTATTCTAACGTTGTTTTGGGGTTAGATCATTCGTATTTTGAAGAAATTCTTGATGAAGCAAAAGTACGCAATGGTTACACTATTGATACAGAAATGACAGCAGATGATTGGAAGAACATTATTACTTCTTATAAAGCATATGTTGAAGAAAAATTAGGAAAACCTTTTCCACAAAATCCTGAACAGCAGTTATGGGGAGCAATTGGAGCCGTTTTTTCAAGTTGGATGACAGCACGTGCAGTTACCTATCGCCGTTTACATAATATTCCTGAAAGTTGGGGAACGGCAGTTAATGTGCAAGCTATGGTTTTTGGCAACATGGGTGAAGATTCGGCAACAGGTGTTGCTTTTACACGCAATCCATCAACAGGGAAAAAAGAGCTTTATGGTGAATTTTTAGTTAATGCGCAAGGGGAAGATGTTGTGGCGGGCATTCGAACGCCTCAAAATATTACAGAAAATGCGCGTATTGTTGCTGGCTCAAATAGGCCGTCATTAGAAAAAATTATGCCTGAGGCTTTTTTGAAATTATGTCAGATAGCGCAGAAGCTTGAGCAGCATTATCGGGATATGCAAGATCTCGAATTTACCATTGAAAAAGGTAAATTATGGATGCTTCAGACTCGTTCAGGAAAACGCACGGCTCGTGCGGCTCTCAAGATAGCAATTGAAATGGTTGAGGAGGGGTTAATAAACCGTGAAGAGGCTGTGATGCGTATTGATGCAAAGTCGCTTGACCAACTTTTGCATCCAACACTTGATCCCAAAGCAGAACGTTTTGTTATAGGACGTGGTTTACCTGCTTCTCCTGGAGCAGCAACTGGTGAAATTGTTTTTACTTCAGAAGAGGCAGAAACTGTGTCGGCAGAAGGTCGCAAAGTTATTTTGGTCCGTATAGAAACAAGCCCAGAAGATATTCATGGTATGCATGCTGCGGAAGGAATTTTAACAACGCGTGGCGGTATGACAAGTCACGCTGCTGTTGTTGCGCGGGGGATGGGAAAACCATGTATTTCTGGTGCTGGCAGTGTGCGGATTGATTATAACACAAATACGCTGTTTGCTTCAGGAGAAAGCTTTAAAAAAGGTGATGTTATCACAATTGATGGTGGAAGTGGAGAAATTTTCAAAGGGAAAATTGCAATGTTGCAGCCTCAGCTTTGCGGAGACTTTGCAAAATTAATGGAATGGGCTGATGGGATGCGACGTATAAGAGTTCGCGCTAATGCTGATACACCATCTGATGCCCGTATGGGGCGCTCTTTTGGGGCTGAGGGTATAGGTCTTTGCCGTACGGAGCATATGTTTTTTTCTGATGAACGTATCGTGGCCATGCGTGAAATGATTTTAAGCCATGATGAAAATGGTCGTCGTAAAGCACTAGATAAGCTTTTGCCAATGCAGCGTTCAGATTTTATTGAATTATTTGAAATTATGTGTGGTTTACCTGTTACTATCCGCTTGCTAGATCCACCATTACATGAATTTTTACCTAAAACGAAAGCAGAAATTCTTGATGTTGCAACAGCTATGGGTGTTTCTGCTGAAGTTCTTGCTGAACGCGCTCAGCAGTTGCACGAATTTAATCCTATGCTTGGATTACGTGGATGCCGTTTAGCTATTACTTATCCTGAAATTGCAGAAATGCAAGCGCGGGCGATTTTTGAAGCAGCAGCAGAAGCTGCCCAAAAATCTGGATCTCCTGTTATGCTTGAAATTATGGTGCCACTTGTTGCGCTTAAATCTGAACTTGATTTTGTAAAAGCGCGTATTGATCAGGTTGCTGAGGAAGTGATGAAAGAAAAGGGAAGCACTATTCAATATATGGTTGGGACGATGATTGAGCTTCCAAGGGCGGCGCTTCGAGCAGATGAAATTGCTGAAACTGCTGAATTTTTTTCATTTGGAACAAACGATTTGACACAAACTACTTTTGGGATTTCCCGTGATGATGCTGCTCCTTTTTTGGCAACCTATTTTCAAAAAGGTCTTTTAGAGCAAGATCCTTTCGTGTCTATTGACCGTGATGGAGTAGGAGAACTTATTACCATTGCTGCACAGCGTGGACGATCAAAGCGTGCAAAAATAAAATTGGGAATTTGCGGTGAACATGGAGGCGATCCTGCCTCTATTGCTTTATGTGAAGAAAATAACCTAGATTATGTTTCGTGTTCTCCTTTTCGAGTACCAATTGCTCGTTTAGCAGCAGCTCAAGCCGCAATAGCAAAAAAGGGTATAATGGGTTAATATTTTTTTGTTGTATAGTTATTACTAAAATAAATTTTTATATATTCTTTTATTTTCTTTAATAAAGGAAATAAAGTGCTTCTAAAATGCACGATAAGTTATGTTACACGAGAAAGTGTTTTTTTGAGAAGTTTATGAGAGAAAATATGAAGCAGGATAGACAAAGATGTATTATTAATACACTTTCTATTGACGAACCTCTTGATAGAGAGAAATGTGTTATTGTGCAGTCAATTTACACGTTTGCTTTTTTATAGGGGAATGAATTCCTCACGCAAAATAGAATGCTCCAAACAAATGCATTTTTTTGCACATCATGCTGTTTGAGATAGACATTTCTCAGTGGATGCCCCATTTCACATTGACATTCGTGGAATGGGGATTGTGTAAAATTTCCCGTAAGTTTATAAAAATCTTCCCAAAGTATATAAACTCTACTATGCACTACCATCTTTACATTTATGAAGGAATATCAAAGTTATACAATATGTTGATTTATAATGATAATTTATCATTTCAACTTCTTTTATAATGAATCAATCAAAACCATGTTTTTTGCATGTTACAGGCGGAATTAGCGTCTGTGAATAAAAATAAAGCAAGGATATGCTTCTTATGAATCATCTCAAGTGTCAAGAGCTGTCACAAATTGAAGGTAGGTATAGTGTTGTAATGGTGCCCGGCTTGCTTCGTCACAAGCATAAAGATGATAGCGCACAAGTGGGGTTGCTATTATTATTCACGGGCCGTTGTTGCGAAATGGGCTTGGGTGCTTTAGAAATGTTTTTTTAAGAAAGCCCGTGAATGGCAATCCACATATATTCCGTTTAGGACATTTTGTTTTACGTGAGGAGGCGTGGGCCCAAAAAGATACGAGCTAAAAAAAGCATGAGGCAATAGGTAATCTCCATTATTTTAAAGACATTGCTTTAGATGTCTTTGAAAGTCGTAAAGCTGAATTAAAAGGAAATGGCAAAGATGAAAATTGGTTTCTACCCTTAAAATTTCATATTCTTCCCAAATTAGACTGTCTCTCTGTTTCAGAGAGTATACAAACAGAGATACGTAATGCCCTTGCCTCCTATTTGGCATACAAAAGCTATAGCAGTTGAGAAAGTACTAAACTGTCTTAACATTTGCTTCAAACATGCTGCTGCGTTAGGTTTAGATGTTAATTTATAGGCGACACCAAAAGCACACGTTCTCTTAGAAAACAACGTCATAAAACACAAAACTTTCCAGCAATAGATTGGAGAGAATTGCCGATTTTTTATCAGACACTTTGCGAAACAACAACCATAATACAACTAGCTTTACGTCTACTTATCCTTACAGATGTTTGCACAAATTCTTTGCATCATATTTATAAAGATCAAATTGACGATAAGATATGGACAATTAGTGGCTCGATAATATGAAAGGTTTACGTGATACTACAAAAATTTCGTGTCCTTTTATCATCAGAAGCAATAAAAATTCTAGAACGACCGCGTTTGCTATTTTGCAATATTTCTTTTTTCTGCAATCGGTTGTGGTTTTCTTACAGCAAGTTGTATGGCTCAATATGTAATGTGTAAGAAAACCATTCTGATCGATTGAATATAAGAGGGCTTGAGATGAAGGAATGTTTGAGGGCATTAAACAAGCGAAAGATGAATTATCATTATAAATTAAGAGATTATTTTTATAGTATAGATGATTAGCTTCAATTTAATAAACCAATTTCACGCATTTTCATTAAAATTGTGTGATTAATTTTACCTGTTACAGGAAGATCAAACATTTTTTGAAATTGTTTTAAGGCTTCTATCGTCTTTTGATCTTCTATTCCTGTGACAATAACCTCTTCATTCCCAAAAATATGTAAAGCTTTTTGCACTTGTATAATATCTTCGACAGAAGGCTCTGAAATAGCTTCTTTTAAGTGCGTCATATTTTTTGTTTCTATTTCGCTCTGCTTAATTAATATCGCAATTTCATCTGTTGCGGGATTAGATAGAACATTCTTTTGCATTCTCTGAGCAGCTTGTTGTTTCCATAAAGTGATGGCACGGCGTGTTTTAGGTCCTTCCAGTCCATCTAAAGGTCCATCATAAAGTCCTAATTTTGCTAGTTCTTTTTGCTTTTCCAGCATGCTTGCTGATTGAGGAGGTAAAGGTGAATTTGTATGGTGATGACTTGGAGAATGTAGAGAAGTTACACGAGAGAGTTCTTGTGATTTTGCTTCTTTTTCCAATAAAGTAGAGCTCTTTCCTATACTTTGAACGGAGGAAAATTTCATTTGAGTTAAAATATTTTGATGCGTTGTCATTTGCGAAAATAAAGCATTAAATGAAATAAATAAAAAACTAATGCTAAAAAGAAGAGATCCAACAAAAAATAAAGTATTTTTTCGTGTATAGAAATAAAGAGTTTTTGCTATCCAAAAAATAAAATGAAAAATTATAAGAAGAAGTGTTATAACAATACTACTAGAGTATTTACGGTGTTTTACAGTTTTTTTTCGGGTCGTCTTTCGTTTTTTTGTCATCATTTTTATTTTCAGTTGCGTTTATGTTTCACAAAGAAACGAATGCAAATTAGTTCTTACTTTTCGCTAGAGAGAAATGCATTTACATTATTGTTTTTTCCTTTCAAACTCCTAGAATAAGAAGCTTCATTCCATCAATGTATAAGTTGATCAATCAACAAGAGCTCTTATCAATTTTCATTAATTTCAGATTTTACAAATCTTTCAATATGTATAAAGAGAACATCGAATGATTAACGTTCAAGAGCATTTTAGTGTTTGCAAACTGCATTATCACATATAATCATCTCAATAATAATATCACGTTATTCTTCATTTTTGGCGCAGGTGTTTGCCTATCATTTAAAAACAAGTTAGAGACTATTTTTCTATAACGTTAAAAAGATAAGAGTCATTATATTCTTTACAATTTACATATATAGGGTTACTTTTCTGTAAACGGTTTGGTGAGAATACTGGTCTCTTAAGGTTATTATATTTTAGTGGAGCTACTTTTGTATCAATTAAATTGATGTTTACAATGTTATAGAAAAACTTGTCTTGAGATATTGAGATGGAGTTATAAGAGATGAAGCTATTGTTTGATCTTTTGATCGACATATTGATCATGTTGGTGATGTTCTAGTAAAAGTTTTATAGATAATATAAATATTTTATCACTACTAGAGTCAGAATAACAGAGTCTGACTCTTTTTAGCCTTTTCAACTAAGCTAAGATGATGAACTATTATTTAAAATAAGTATGTACACAATATGGAAAAGAAATTGGACTCTGTGTTTAATCCTTATCTCATTGCTACACTTTCTTGTGGAATAAAAGGTTATAAATGTGGGGGGTACATTTCTTAACTCTTATGCACGATCATGGTTATATCTCTCACTTTTTATCATGGTATGCTCATTAATATGATCAGCTTGTAAGTGTATAATTGGGATGTTAAATTTTTACTGAATAGACAATGTATCCCATTTTATACAGCGGCATTGTGCCATATTTATAAAAAAGCCAATGATATAGATCCAATAAATGAATACTCAATTTTATAAAAAACAAATTTTATAAATTGTTTATAAAGAAACAGTGTATAAAATGCTTCTTTTATTGTATTTACCACTGCGGTACATTGATTGCCCATGATACGTTTTTTAATCAAATTATCATTTTTTTTATTTTTTATTTTTGTCATTATTTCATTTTTTGTAGCAAATCCAAGTAGTAACCATTCTTCTAGCCCAAAAAATAATGAGACAACAACGAGCGATGTGATTATTGCTTTTAAGGAAGCTTTAAATGACCTAGGAGCATTTTGTGACCGTAATATAGAAACCTGCAAAGTAGGAAAATCATTTTTAAGTTCACTTGGTGAACGCGCATATTACGGTGCGAGAGCTGCTTATGAATATTTAGGCAACATATTAGGGAACAACAATAATATCAGAGATTTCCCCTAATGTTTCTTGCAAAATCGCAATACAAGAGTTCTTATAAAGCCATACAATGTTATCTTGAAATAAGGATTTTTAACGTTCTTTGTGTTATTTATGTTAGGAAGAATAAATATTTATTTTTTATAAGTGTATTTAAGAATGATTATTCAAACGAAACAGGACTAAAATAATGGCGGAAACAATCGGTAATATCATAGAGAACTTTTCGCTTTTGGATAATTGGGAAGATCGTTATCGTTATGTCATTGAGCTTGGTCATGAATTGCCACCTTTTCCGGAAAGCGCTAGAAACGATGCTCACAAAGTTCCTGGTTGTGTTAGCCAAGTGTGGCTTTTATCTTCACGTAATAACTCAGAAGATCCAATATTGACGTTTCAAGGTGATTCCGATGCTCATATTGTGCGTGGACTTATTTACATACTTCTTGCTTTTTATTCAGGCAAAAAAGCTTCTGAAATTCGCAATTCTGATGCTCAAGAGCTCTTTGAAAAACTTGGTTTAAATGAAAATCTTACACCACAACGATCAAATGGTCTGAAATCAATGATTAAACGGATTCGTAACGAAAGCTATATATAATCCCCTTGGTAGAAATTATTATATATACAAAAGCTTCACACAAAACATGTATACTAAAATCAAATTTATACACAAAACCATTATTTTCGCAAAATAAGATTATTTAGTTTTTTTCCGTTTACTTTTGCGTCCAAGACCCATTTCTTTGGCCAAAGCTGATCGTGTTTTTGCATAATTAGGCGCCACCATAGGATAAGAACTATCTAACTGCCATTTTTCACGATATTCCTCTGGCAACATTCCATAATGTGTCATGAGATGACGCTTTAGAGATTTAAATTTCTTTCCATCTTCAAGGCAAATGAGATAATCAGGAAATACTGAACGCTTTGGATTAACGGCAGGCCTTTGTTTTTCAACTTCGACTTCTGTTAACTCTAGATTTCCTGCTTTACGAAAAGCAGCATGGACATCAGCAATTAAACTTGGCACTTCAGTCGGTCGAATAGAATTATTACTCACGTAGGCAGCAACAATATCAGCAACCAATGTAATAACTAAATTGCTTTCAGTCTCTAAGACTGCACGATGTTCCATTCTTGTTTCCTTTAATTTAAAATTGAGTAATTCAAAATCGAGATATAGTGCACATACTCATGATATAAAGATCTCATGCACACGAGTTTCATATTGTACAAAAATCTTTTTTGTCAATTCAATTATTCTATAAAATTGCCAAAACACAAAAAAATCAAATAAACACCTCTTTTTGGTCATAATATAAAATAAGAAAAACGAAATTATTACATGCTAAAATATATTTTTATCCTATAACATATCATACATAATATACAATACATTACAAATATAAAAAATATAGGATAAAATTTATTTATTTTTTTTTGAGAATGTAAAAATAAAATTACTAATTATAAAAATATAATATATAAATTAGTATTTTTTATTTTGAATATTTATAATTGAGTAATTTTATTTTTAATAAATTTTAAATTTATTTTTATTATTTATACTTATTAAATTTAATAATAAATAACAATCTATATTATAAATAAGACACAGTGGAATTACTTATAATATAAAACTATTCATTAAAACGACATATAATATTTTTATGTTTTATACACAAACGAAAACACTTTAAATATATTTATTGCTTTCTATAAAATTATAAGATTATACTGTTTCAAAAAAAATCAATTCTTTTTCTCATAGTTTAATTGTCTTACCAGTCACTTTCGTTATAAAAATGGTATTATATCCCTAGAAAACAATAGCTGTGATATGTAATGGACAG
Organism: Bartonella sp. MU37NMGALS; assembly: GCF_042194015.1. Classification (NCBI taxonomy): domain Bacteria; kingdom Pseudomonadati; phylum Pseudomonadota; class Alphaproteobacteria; order Hyphomicrobiales; family Bartonellaceae; genus Bartonella; species Bartonella sp. MU37NMGALS. The sequence goes on along the minus strand of NZ_JBHIML010000001.1, from coordinate 221,154 downwards.
AAAGATATTAGTTTTAAAAATTATCATGGCGCTATTTTTACAAGTGAATAGAACTTATAGATTTTTACACTTGCATCAATAATTGTGATTCTAATGTATAAACGAAGTTGTTAACATATTTTAATATAGGATTGTGTATGACCCGCACTTTTGCAATTCCTCCCAAAGCATCTAGAATCACTCATAAGGAAATATATCATGGTATTTTTCGTGATGATCCCTATCATTGGCTACGTGCGTCTAACTGGCAAGATGTTTTTAAAGATCCTAACTGTCTTGATCCAAATATTCGACATTATCTTGAAAAAGAAAATGCTTATCAATCAGCTCAAATGGCTGATACAAAACCATTACGAGATTTGCTTTTTACCGAAATAAAAAACAGGATCCAAGAGAATGATAGTTCTGTTCCTATAAAACATGGTCCTTTTGCTTACGGATTCTCTTATGTTACCGGAGGCCAACAACCACATTATTTTCGGACACCAAGGAATGGCGGAGAAAAAAACGTGTACCTTAATGGTGATGTCTTGGCAGAAGGCAAAGAATATTTCAAATTTGGTTCAGTTCAAGAATCTCCTGACCATATACATGTGGTATGGACCTATGATGACAAAGGATCAGAATTCTATACAGCTAAAATTCGTAATTTTGAGACATTGTCTGACTGTATGGACACAATTACTGATACATCTGGTCAAATTGTATGGGATGCTAAATCTGAAGGTTTTTTCTATACTAAAATGGATAAAAATCACCGACCTTCAGAGCTCTATTATCACCGATTAAACACTGATCAATCACAAGATAAGCTTATTTTTCGCGAAGACAATCCAAGTTTTTTCTTAGATGTAAGCGGCTCTAAGCTTAACGATATTATTTATATTAATATTCATGATCATGAAACATCAGAGATCTGGTTGATTCCTGCTGAGGCGCCTTTTACTAATCCCCAATGTGTACGGAAACGACAAAAAGGTATTGAATATTCACTTACAGCAGGTGGTGATGTCTTCTATATTCTGACCAATCTAGATAATGCAAAAGATTTCAAAATTATGGTAGCGCCATATACATCCCCACAATCAGAAAATTGGTCTGAGTTTGTCCCACATCAGCTTGGGTGCCTAATCTTATCCCATGATGCTTATCAAGATTTTCTTGTCTGGATCGAACGGTTTGAGGGGCTTCCACGTATAAAGGTAATGGAACGTACCACTAAACAAGTTAATTCCATTGCTTTTACTGAAGAGGCTTATTCTTTAGGTCTACAAGGGGTTGCAGAATATAACAGTCCAACTATTCGTTTTTCCTATTCGTCTATGACAACACCTGATCAAGTGTTTGATTATGAGATGAAAAGTCGTAAACGAATGCTTTTAAAAACGCAAATAATTCCCTCTGGGCATAATAAAGATGCATATGTAACACGACGTATTACAGCAATAGCAGACGATGGTGAGAAGATTCCTATTTCACTTTTTTATCACAAAAACACTCCTCTTGATGGTGGTGCGCCTTGTCTGCTTTACGGTTATGGTGCTTATGGGATCTCTATTCCTGCCAGTTTCAATAGTAATATACTTTCTCTAGTAAACAGAGGTTTTATTTACGCGATTGCTCATATTCGCGGAGGAAAAGAAAAGGGAGTAGAATGGTATGAGAAAGGAAAACATCTCTTTAAGCACAATACATTTACAGATTTTATTGCTTGTGGACGTTACCTTGTAAACAATAAATTCACTTCTCACGACCGGCTTATTGCTTATGGTGGTTCAGCAGGGGGGATGTTGATGGGAGCCATTGCCAATATAGCTCCACAGGATTTTGCTGGAATCGTAGCGAATGTGCCTTTTGTTGATGTTTTAGCGACAATGTTAGATGCTTCATTGCCACTCACACCTCCAGAATGGGCCGAATGGGGGAATCCTCTTGAATCAGAAGAAGATTATAAGCTTATTGCTTCCTATTCACCCTACGATAATGTCAAAGCTCAAAACTATCCCCCTATACTTGTGATGGCAGGATTAACAGATCCTCGTGTAACTTACTGGGAGCCTGCAAAATGGGTGGCAAAATTACGAGACTTAAAAACAGACGATAATGCAATTTTATTACGTATTAATATGGATTCAGGGCACGCTGGTGCAGCTGGACGTTTTTCAAAGCTAGAAGAAATTGCCTATATCTATGCATATATTCTAAAGATAACAGGGAAAGACTGTTGCTAATCCATAATATCTTTGTTTGAAAGTCCCCCATAATTTATTGGTTTATAGGGACTTTCATACACTAAAAAATTATCTAGATAGCTTAAAGTTCACATTCTTCATAAAGTTTCAAAACATAGTCCCAATTAATTAAATGGTCTACAAAGGATTCGAGGTACTTCGGTCGAGTATTGCGGTAATCAATGTAATAGGAATGTTCCCACACATCGACACCTAAAATAGGCCGAGCATTGTGAATTAAGGGATTTTCGCCATTAGGCGTTTTCATAATTTCAAGCTTGCCATCTTTAACAGCAACCCACGCCCATCCAGAACCAAATTGGGCACTAGCAGCAGCAATAAAATCAGCGCGGAATTTGTCGTAACCACCTAGATCAGCGTCAATAGCTTTTGCTAACTTTTCAGGAAGTTTTTGGCCACCACCATCTTTTTTCATCCAAAGCCAAAAGTGGTTATGATTGTAATATTGTGCTGCATTATTAAACAAACCAATATTTTTTCCAAAACTTTTTTTAACAATATCTTCAAGGCTTTCATTTTCTAAGCCTAACTCTTTCACAAAATTATTGGTGTTGTTAAGATAAGCGAGGTGATGCTTATCATGATGATATTCAAGCGTTTCGCGTGACATATAAGGTGAAAGGGCATCGTAATCATAAGGCAACGGGGGCAATTCAAAAGCCATTTAAAAATCTCCTCGATTCTAATTGTTAAGCTTATTTCATAAGTCTAATTTGCCATTTACCGAATTTAAAAGCAAATGTTGAATACCTATTTATATGAAATTAATTTTAATGTCTCTCTTTTTGTAAAAGGAGCTTTTAGGAAATGTATGCTAATTAATCAAAAAAGGCATTAGTCTATATAAAGATTGTTTCTGAAGATTTTTTATATCTATGAACCGATAAAAATACCATTATCTTTTGAATAAAAAGTAAATAGAAATAGCTATTATCGTTTGTTCTTATATCTTTATTTTTTCAAATGCCAGATAAAATATTTTTAATTTTTGCAAAACTCTTCTAACCTATTGGTATGTCATAGTGTTTGCAATAGAATATTTAAGTGTTATTTTTAGGAGATATTTTCAATGTGCTTGATTTCATTTTATGGCGCTACTCATGAATAATATAATGTAAAAACCAGTGGACATTATCATCTTTACGCTTAATGAAAGAGTACAGCAACTATCACACACTTTACCAGTTTCCAATATGGTGACAGCTTTTATATTAATGAAGCAAGATGAGATTGGAATATATCAAGAAAAGTAAATCATATGCTAATTTATTAGATACATGAGTAAACTACAAGATTGTCATTTTCTGTTCCTAAAAAATCAATACAAAGAGCAAAATAATTGCTGGATAAATGTTTTCTATTTGTGTTAAAAGCACAACTGTATATCAGTTTCTGCTACGACTTTGTATTGATGCAATGCCATACAAGACTCAGGCACTTTATGATAAAAAAGTAAGGTCTTTGATTTTCAGATATTGCGTCCAATCACAGGAATCGCTATAAGGTGCAAGAGTCGCTATAAAGCATGTTTTTTTGGGGTATAGCCAAGCGGTAAGGCACCGGTTTTTGGTACCGGCATTCCCTGGTTCGAATCCAGGTACCCCAGCCAATTCTAGTGAAATTAGTTATCAAACTTCAGCTTGTAGAGAGTGGATTAGCCTTCTTAACCTCTGTTGCTATTCATAGCAAGTCTGGTAAGCTGAAAAATACCCATTTGTAGCGGGTTAGCTCTAAATATGGTAAGGTTTTCTTTTACTATAGCTATCGCTTAAAGAGCTCTTTTAAAAGATTCTTTTCTATAAGACGAGGGGTAAATGATTTATGCGCACTTGCTTTAGAAAAACTATTTGGCTGGATTTTGTGCTCTGTAGCAACACCAGCGCGCAATTTTTCGTATTTCACCATCTTCATTACGTCGAACAGCGTAGCAATAATGCTGATCAGGAAATATATTTCGTTGCATATCGCGTACAATATGAGCAGTATGGCCATAAGGTGCTACACAATCAATAAACCATACGTATTTTCCATTCTGCCAATTGGCATCGGATCAAAATTCTCCCTTTTCAAGCATAGATTGATGATTTTTTTCATCTAAAAAAGCCCAAGTGATAAAGGCACAAAATTCTCCACGTTCATTTTTATAGAGTTTATATTGCCCAGTCTGTAAAGCTGGTCCTAAATTTCGTTCGATATCCCAGATTCGCCAGCGGCGGTATAAGGGAGATGTAAGCATTAAAACAATCATGGCACCCAAAGCCGTAAGAGGATCTATGAGTGAAGGTGATGAATTTTCATTTACAGACATTATCTTTCCTTTAGAGATTGTTCTAAAACTTTGGTAATAGGTTCAAAGAAATAGGAAATGAGACGCCGTTTTGAGGTAATGACATCCGTTGCCACAGTCATGCCAGGGATAAATTTAAGATGTTTGTTATTCAAAGTGATGTGATCTTGGTCAATTTTGATTAAAACAGCATAGACACCATTAATTTCTTTATTATAGCGCGCTGTAGCGCCTACATTAACGACTGTACCGTGGATAACACCGAAACGTTCAGGTGGAAAGGCAGAAAACTTGATGTAAGCACGTTGGCCCTTTTCTAAAAAAACAATATCTCGATTATCAAAAAACGCTTCAACAATGAGACCACCTGCATCAGGGACAATACGCATAAGCGTTTTACCAGCTTCTACAAAGCCGCCCAAAGTATGGATACTTAAATCATCGATACGTCCATCAACAGGCGCATAGAGTGATGAGTGGTCAAGATGGTATTGAGTGCTATCAAGCTTTGCTTTTAATCCTTGAAGATTCAGTTCTGTTTCACGCGACAGTTGGCGATAGCGGGCGATATAGATATATTTCTTTGTTGTTCTTGTAAACCAAGAGAATGATACTGGTTTTTCTTATGAATGACTCATTTGAATTTATGATTTTGTTTAAGAGAAAGAGCGATGGATGTCGCATATTTAAACAGTATTGTAAATAGTATTATATTTATACAAAATATATATTTTGTATAAATATAATATAAACATAGTGTATTTATTATTTATACAAATTATGTTTGACTTATTATAAAATGAATAATAATGAAATTCCCACTGTATCGTTATGATACAGTTTTTTAATAATATTAAGGAGACTAAAAATGGGTAGTTCAAGCTCATCAAATGATTCAAGTAGTAACTCACATCCCAAAAGTTGGCTTTTTCCAGAATAAGATGGTTGTAGCGCAGGCTCTTATGCTCAAACAGTAGGCACAGGCGGTCTCGTGGGAGGCCGTATTAGGAGGAGGGGCTGGGTGCAGTAGCTGGTCTACCTAGAGTAGTAGGAGGCGGATTAGGAGGAATTGCTAACGGTTTGATAGATAAGTACAATCAATGCCATCCGTAAAGTGGAAGAACACTGTTTCTAATTTATTTAGAAAATAACGATAAAGATATTTCTGAGATCAGTGATATTGTAAACATACTTTAAAGCTATGGTAATTGATTTCAGGAATATTTTTGTTTAAGACAATAGATATTTTATTTTGGATTTTTTTTATGAATGAGCTTATTAGTATTATTGTAGAATTATTATTTTCTATAGGTGCTTTATTTATATTTTTCTATACATTGTTTTCATATTATAAATCTAAAAGTTATAGTAACAAAGAAATTGTGAAAAAAATGTTTTTAAGCACATTTTTTTTCATTATATTTGCTATATTACTTTCTATAACAGTTTTTATTTGTATACGTTATTTATATGAAAAATGATTATTTATTATCTTTATATAATAATGTTTTTGATATGAGTTTTATAATAATTTATTTAATATTAAACTTTAAAAAATATTTACTGATTACAGTTAGACAGAGACTTTAATATTATTATCAATATTTCTGTTTTTTATTTCCTATTTTTTAATCTTTTTCATTGTTTCAAGAATGGTTAGGTTTGAGAATATTATCTTTTGTATAAGAATTTTTAGTTTATAGATTTTGAAAAGTGATTCTCTTCTTATGTGTCATATTTATTGAAAAATAAGCAATTTTTATGAAATAAAGTGCCTTATCTCTCTTGATTTTTATCCATCATCTTGAGAAAGAGGAAGTGACGCGATTTCTGTATCAAGTGCATCCATAAAATCGATAATAAAAGCAGCATTTGTCCCCAAATCTCTTGGTAAATAACGAGAAGCAGAGCGCATATCAACAAAAGTGGTATCCCCTTCATCAGTTAAACGAATGACAATGTCTGAAATGAAACCAAGGTAAAAAGTTTTAGCTCTCGTTTCGATATAAATTTCATTTTCTTCGCCTTTGAATTCTCGTTGCGCCACAACAGGCCAATCATAGGCTGCTAAAACATTGAGAACGGATTCGCGAATACGGTCAGGTGAGCCATCATAACGGCGCCCCGATATTTCTGGCCATTGTGACATCTGTATTGCTGCTTGTTCAGTCAAAACACTTTTGAGCGGTAAAGTATCGCTGGGACGTATTGTGCGAAAAAAAGCTGGCGGTTTTTGTGTATCGGTAGAAATATCGTAAAGAGCCGGTAAGGTAAACAAAAGTCCAAAAAATAACATCAGTGGTGTAGCCGTTATTACCGAATAAATGATCCCTTTTAAAGCTTTCATTCCCCCTAGGGCTCCATAGACCCATAAGCTGTAAAGTGCTTTTAAAGCAAGAAAAAGAGAAATAATCACACAGCCGGTAGAGATTCCGATCAAAATTATGAAGTCGGTTACGTTAATGACGGAAAAACGTTGTAAAATGACTGAAAATAATAAAATAAAGAACGCTAATCCACCAAATCGAGGGGACCATACTGCTGCTCTTGAAACGAACCGAACATATCTCTTCTTCATGAAGTTTTTTCCCCTCAATTGTAAACTATAAGCCAAGTTTTTTCAGAGTGCCTATCTTACAAAAAGCTTCTGCTTATAAGAGAAAAATAAAGCACTTATTTTTGAGGTCAAGGATGCATAATGTCTTATAAGTTTCCAGCGATTATTTTCGCACTTCATGGAAGGTAATCAGTATTTCTTCTATAGTTTATCATGTCATTGATGCGAACTTTATGGAAACGTTTGTAAATAAAAAGAAATAAATTCAAATAGCAAGCTTACAGTCGTTAACAGCATATTTTTCTAGAACTTTACTCTTGATTTTTCTCTTCTGATTGCGGGGAGTTTTTTCTGTCAGATAATGCGTATCAAATAGGATATGATGATGTGCAATAGAGATTTCATTCTACCTCAATAAAAAATTTAGGGATCTACAATCAGACAAACTTGAATTCGAGTATTCGATTAATAGAGAAAAAAGATAACCATTTTGAGAGGCTTCGTTGATTTTGTATAGAAAGTAAGGTGTTGTACAAATGAGAGGTTAGTCCGTTTTTATTCATAAAATATGCGGCAGGTCGCAGATGAAAGGAAAGCTTCACTTTCCTTTTTTGCAAGTGAAGAAGGGGCAAAAATACGTAAAATGACAAAACCTTCATTCAAATTTTTAGCAACCAAAACTGAATTAGCATTTATTTTAGGTTTTGATTTTTTGAGTTCTATTATTTGTATTGGTTTTCCAATAATAAGATCGAGTGTAGCATCAGGGGCTGTTCGGTCATTAAGGCTATAGAAAATAATTCCTTTGTGTGTGTAAGCAGCGAGTGACCAAAATTGTCGTGTTTTCAAAGCTTTTAAATGAACAGGTCCATTTTCAAGATTAAATCTGCAGACTTTAAGAAGAAAGAGTGGATCAGCAGATTGTTGAATAGGATTATCGGGAGTAAAAGCAACAAATTGATAAGGGGCGCCGGATTTTTTAAGTGCTGTCCATATATTATTTTGTGCCCAATAGGGGATGAGAAAGAGAACGCAAATATGAACGATAATAGCGCCAATGATTGCAAGAAGTGCGATATAAATGAATCTAGTCACAATTTATTTGTCCTGATGGAATTTGTTCTATTGATGGCATTGTAAGCTTTTGTAATGCCGTTGCAGAGATGATTGGGGTATCGTATAAGGTAAGAATAAGCCCGAATTCTTTTTGACTAACTGTTGCAAGCCAATTGCCGGCTTGCGGTGTAGGTGAAATATTGATGCGCAATGAGCCATCATGCTCATAAGTAATAGCGTTCGTGTGGAGTTCAAAAGGTATTTCTTTGGATGAAGTATAGGGCTTTAGGGATTTGTCAGCTGTATAAAGGGTAAAAAGACGGGTTTCAGGAATGGTGCCTTTGAGCAAATAATGACAGCGAGGGTGGAGTGGACGCCCTTGGTTATCTTGCCAAATCTGGAATTGTATACCTTCAGTACGTCCGAGTGAAACAATGCCTTGTTTAGCGGTGCGGGCGCGGGTATAGGGATCCATATTGGCGGTTCCCATTTGTGGATAAGCACTCCATTTTCCAATTCTAAAGAGTCCAAAATGATGAAAGGAATTGAGCACATAATCGACACTCAATTTTCCACATAAAATAGAAAAAGCGAAGATAAAAAAGAAAATGGTGATATTAAAAAACATCAGTGAATATCTTGAATTCAAAATGTTGAATCTCCAGTTGTTTTCATCTTCAAAGAAATTGCAGATGGTTTTTTCAGATCTTTGTTAATCAATCGCACAATATTCAATGTTTCAGGAGAAAGCGTAGAGGGTGTTGGGGGAAAAAATTCAGAATCTACATGGGAGGAAAGTATTGGGGGATGATAAGGAAGAAGAGAATCTTTAACACCATAGAGTTGTTTGAGCATAATATTTTGGTGTGCAGCAAGCATGATGCGTTGCCATATCATGGCAGGGACTCCACCCCCAAAAGCACGATTCATCGGTGAAAAGTTATCATTTCCCATCCATACCGCTCCAGTATAATTACCAGTAAAGCCAACAAACCAAGCATCACGATAGGATTGTGATGTTCCAGTTTTCCCAGCGACAAGAGTCATAGGCAGAGCAGCACGCTTACCAGACCCTCGTGTTGTGACACCCACCATCATTTGGTTCATATAGGCAGCTGATTGTCTGCTGAGAACTCGGTGTAACTTATTTCCGTTATGCTCGAAATCCCATACCACATGCCCATCGATTGTTCTGATTTGCATGAACCCATGCCGATTACCAGCTATCCCGCCATTCGCAAAGACATTAAAGCCAGTTGCTTGATCCATGGGGGTCATGTTGGAAGTGCCAAGAACCATCGTTTTGTGTGATAAAATATGCGCGTTAATCCCCATATTCTTGATGAGATCTATGATGGGTTGGGTATCGCGGTGAAGATATTGATAGGTGAGATACACAGGGACTGTATTAATGGAAAAAGCTAAAGCTGTTGCTAAATCAATTTTCCCCAAATAACGACCAGAATTATTTTTTGGTGTCCACCCCCCCCAATTGATGGGAGCATCTAGAACGATTGTTGAGGGAGACAGTCCGTGTTCCAGTGCGGTTGCGTAAACATAGGGTTTGAATGAAGAACCAGTTTGCCGTCCGCCTTGTGTTGCTCTGTTAAATTGACTCTTTTTATAATCTAGTCCTCCAACAATTGCGCATACGGCACCGTTATTATCGAGTATAACAGTGGCAGCTTGTGTTACGCGATATTGTTGACCATATTGATGTAAATGATATGCAATTGATTCTTCTGCTGCTTTTTGAATATTCGGATCAAGGGTCGTTTGAATAATTAAACTATGGCTTGGAAGTTGATTACGCATTTTTTTGACTTCCTCGAATGCCCAATCAAGAAAATAATCAGCCTGATTATTTTCTATTTGGGGAAGTGCCCTAGCAGGGTGGCGATGCGCATTGATAATCTGGCTCTTCGTCATAAAGCCGCTATTAACAAGATTAGAAAGGACTACATTGGCACGTGTTTGAGCCGCAAAGAGATGACTATGAGGAGCATATTTTGTTGGAGCTTTAAAGAGTCCTGCTAACATAGCAGATTCACTTAAGGATATATGACGTATGTTTTTTCCAAAATAAAATTTTGCCGCTGCGGCAATACCAAAATTATTTCCTCCCATATAGGCCCGGTCAAGATAAAGTTGTAAAATCTGTTTTTTGCTAAAATTTGCTTCTAGCCAAAGAGCAAGATAAGCTTCTTTGATTTTACGTGTTATGGTTCTCTCGTTTGTTAAGAATAAATTTTTAGCCAATTGTTGTGTGAGAGTTGAGCCACCTTGCACCACACCGTTAGCTTGCATATTTTGTGAAATTGCCCGTGTAAGTCCTTGAAAATCAATACCCCAATGATCAAAAAAACGACGGTCTTCTGTAGCAAGAACCGCTTTAATGACAGTGTCAGGCATTTCTTCAACGGGGACAGAGATCGCTGGCAATGCACCACGGTGCCCAATGGAATTTCCATAGCGATCTAGAAAAAGAATGGAAAAGTTTTTAGGAGAAGACCAATCTGTTTTGGTCAGTTCAAAAATAGAAATGCCTAAAATAGTGAAAAGAGTAAATCCCATCAACCCTAATGTCAGTATTTCATCGAGAACTTCAACGATAAAACGTTTCCATCCTTGAAGATGAAAATTTTGTGAGACGATTTTTGCCTTTTTCCAGAAAAAACTGTTAGCAGAACGAATGTGATAAAGCGCTGTGTCTAATCGTGCGTCTAATTCAATGAGAGCAGGACTGTGAAATGGCTTACGATGTTGCCTTTTCTTTTTTTTAAAAAAATCAAACATTTAAAGAGAGCCTATGGCAAAGAAATACAACCAAACAAATCTACAATAATTATATGGAGTAGAAGTATTTTTTTGCTATAGTGCTAACAGAGAAAGAGTTTATTTTAGAATTATTCATTTTTCGTAAGATAGTGTATTAAGATTTTATTATTTTATTGAATAAATTTTATTCTCATTATTAAAAATATTTTATTTTGAGTTTTTAAAAATTTGGAATAATATTAATGTGTTCTTCTGTAAGATAGAGGATAAATTATTTCCATTTGTGATTTTTAAGTCGACCCAAAAAAACCATTATTTCTTTTATTCTTTATCAAGGAAAAGAAGAGATGGGTTATTGAAATATTTATGATGAAAAAAAAATTCTTGTTTGTAATAATAGCAGCTTTTTTAGGAGCAGATTCTGTTCTAGCTTCTGGGTGTGCTGAAGTAGGTAAGAAGGTTGCCGCGCAAGAGAGCGGGGTTCTCGTCCGTTCAAAATCGGTAGTTCAGGACGGAAAGGACATGTGTGCAATTGTAGTTGTTGTACCAGCCCGTAATGGTGAAAAGTTACGTCGTGTTGAGTTTTTTGTTCCTGCTGATTAGTTTTTGGCAGATGGTGTTGTGATGCGTATCTTAATCGTTGAAGATGATCGGAATCTTCACCATCAATTAGTAGAAGCTGTAAGACGTGCAGGATATGTCTCCGATAGTGCTTTCGATGGTGAAGAGGCTTATTTTTTAGGTAGCACAGAGTCTTACGACGCGGTGATACTTGATATAGGTTTACCGTATATTGATGGTATTCGTGTTGTTGAAAAATGGCGTCAAGAAGGGCACTCCATGCCTGTTTTAATGCTAACAGCGCGAGACCGTTGGTCTGATAAGGTGCACGGTATTGATGCTGGGGCTGACGATTATGTTGTGAAGCCATTTCATTTGGAGGAAGTGATGGCGCGTTTACGGGCATTAATTCGTCGCGCTACGGGACATGCGACAAGTGCATTATGTTGCGGAAATGTTTTGTTGGATACGAAGACGTCTCGTGTTTTTGTGGATGGTCAGTTGATTAAACTAACATCTTATGAATTCAGACTACTTTCGTATCTCATGCATCATTGTGATAGGGTCATTTCAAGAACAGAGCTTACGGAACATCTTTATGATCAGGATTTTGATAAGGACTCGAATACGGTGGAAGTCTTTGTAGGTCGGTTACGGAAAAAGCTTGGAGTGGATTTGATTGAAACTATTCGAGGAATGGGGTATCGCGTGAGAACGCTAGGTGATTAATGAATACTTTCGAAGAGAATAATTGGTGTAGGAGGTTCTTTTTTGTAATTACTCGATCTCTCAGTTTACGTGTTATGGTCTTATCAACATTATGGGTTGTTATTTCTCTTTTATCGATTTCTGCAGTAAGTATTTTATTTTATAAACGTTCAACTGAACAAAGCCTAGAGCGTATTCTTTCTGCTCAACTCTACAGTCTTATTGCAACAGTGACGGTGTCATCGGAAGGTACTTTGAGAGGAGGGGCTGGGATTGATGATATTCGTTATTCTGATCCAACAACAGGATGGTATTGGGAAGTTGTTGCGATATCCCATAATTTAAAAGGAAGATTGACATCCCCCTCATTGGGAACAGGCGAGATATTTACACCAAGTGATGTTGATATACCTTTTGACAATAAGTTCTTTCGCTCTTATCGGATAAAGGGGAACAATGGTCAAAAGCTACAAGTGATTGAGAGTGATGTTGTTCTTGATAATGAAAATCATATTGCACGTTTTCGGCTTGTTGGGAATATCGATGAAGCTCATGCCCAGGTAAAGGAATTTAAGCGAACTTTGCAAATTTTTCTTTGGAGTTTTGGTATCGGGAGTGTCCTTATTAATATTGCTATTATTTTCTTTAGTTTTCAACCGTTGAAGCTTATTCGACGCGCATTGAATGATATTCGCGAAGGAAAAGTTCACTATGTGAATACGGATTTAGTAAGCGAAGTAATGCCGCTTGTACAAGAGATGAATGCTCTCATTAATAATAATCAGCGTATTATTGAGCGATTTCGCACACAGGTTGGTAATCTTGCTCATTCATTGAAAACGCCTCTATCCGTGATTATGAATGAGACAGATAAGATGCGCGGAGAAAAGGCTTGTTTGTTGAGAGAGCAAACGCAAATAATGCAAGCTCAAATCAATCATTATCTTCAGCGTGCGCGGATTGCAGCACAATGCGATAGTATTGTCTATCATACGTCTGTTCGCAGTGTGCTTGAACGTTTAGTGCGGGTTATGAAAAAGCTTAATCCTGAAAAACAAATTCAATTTATTATGGATGTTGATGATATTGTTTTTTCTGGAGAGAAGGAAGATTTAGAAGAAATTATAGGGAATTTGATTGAAAATGCTACTCAGTGGTCTCGAGCAAAGGTTTTGATCTCTTGTTGTTTAGAAGAAAATGTTGAAGAAACAGAATATTTTAGTATCTTTGTAGAAGATGATGGCCCTGGTTTAACAGAAGACAAAATGGAGGAAGCATTAAAAAGAGGGCGGCGGTTTAATGAAAGTAAACTAGGGGCAGGTTTAGGGCTAGCAATTGTTTCAGATATGGTCAGTGAATATGGTGGCAAGCTCTTTTTATCACGTTCTGATTTGGGTGGGTTGTATGCAAAAGTTTTATTACCTAAGATGGGAGAATAACATATTTTCGCCTTAAGCAAGAAATGTCTATAAAGTTTGTAAAGCAGTATTTTCAGATAATACATAAAGAGTAGGGAAACATTGTTTTTAGTTTCTTTGCTTAATTGATATATATGATAGATATTTATAATATTTTCCATGAAAAAATGAATTTTTATCAATTCACATCACTCTTCTCATGAAGATGGTAAAATGTAAGCGAGTCATTCTCTGTGCGTATTGGAAAAAAATGATATGCTTTTATTAATTTTTGCAGCATTTTTTCTGACTTTTCTGGCAAGTATTCTTTTTCTTTCACTACGTTTTGACGATGATATAAAGAAAGAATGGAAAGTTCAAACCGTGGATGGCTATAGAAGTCATAAGCATACGATTGAGTTTAACAAGCTTTATATGCATTATAAAAAAAGAAATATTCTTAAGGCTTTAAGTATTTTATTTGTTCTTCTTATGACATGGAATATTTATGGTCTGACAGGCAGTCCAGAAGTGAAAAGTTATTTTTTTAGCGAATTAATGGATAAGGATCCTAAAACTCTTAGTAAGCAAGAAAAGCTTATTCGTTTACAAGTGCTTTTTTTCCGTGCACCTCATGATGGCAAGCTAGCAGATGCGTTAGCGGTAGGGTATCTCGAAGAAAGCCTTTTTCCAGAAGCTGTGAATACCTATTTAGATGCACTTCGTTTGAATGGAGAAACAGCTCCAAGGCTTGTCGGATACGGTTTAGCATTGGTTGGTTATGAAGGGGGGGTGATAACGCAAGAAGCGCAAAATGCCTTTCAAAAAGCAGCAGATTTAGCCCCAACAGATTTTTATCCACGTTTGTTGTTGGCCGATGCATTGCATCAAGCAGGAAAAACTGCGCAGGCAGTGCAATTTTTACAAAGCTTTCTTGATACAATGCCTGAAAATTTTTCAGGACAATCACGTGTTAAAAAAATGATGATTCAGTTACGTGATTTATCGCGTGAGCATACAGAGAAAAGAAATCTTGCACCTATGTAGAAGATGTGCAAAGCTCTTAAGAAATAAAATATTGATACTTAATTATAACGTATTTAAACTTTTTTCGCAGAGTGTCTATGAACAGTCAATCTTTAAAGAGTTCTGCCTCATGGAAGGTTATTTTAGAGCAGCGAAAAAAAAGGCGCTTACTGATCATATTATTATGTTGTTTGGTTATGACAATTGCAGCAAGTCTCATAGTGTATGCAATGCGTCATGCGGTCAGTTTTTTTAGAATGCCCTCTGAAATTACAAGAGAAGATATTTTAACGGAGCGCCCTTTGCGTTTGGGTGGCTTTGTTGAAAAGGGAACCGTTCAATATGTTGGAGAGAGAGGCGTTATTTTTTTTGTAACGGATAACAAAAAACATGAAAAAGTAGTTTTCAACGGTGCCTTACCGGATCTTTTTCGTGAAGGTCAGGGAGTGATTGTAGAAGGGCATTTTGATAAACAGGGTTTTTTTATAGGGATGCGTATTTTAGCAAAACATGATGAAACTTATATGCCTAAAGAAACAGCTGATCGTTTGAAAAAATATTACAGTATGGAGAAATAATTCGATTGTGCTTGTCGAACTGGGTCATATTTTTTTAGCTGCAGCATTTTCAGTAAGCTTATTAGGGGCGTTCTTACCTGCTTTAGGTGTTTGGTGGAGAGAGCGTTTGTTAATGCAAACAGCTGTTCCTCTAGCATATATCACTTTTACATTACTACTTTTATCTTTTTTAGTGATAATTTATGCTTATGTCGTATCTGATTTTTCTGTTTTGAACGTTGTTGAGAATTCTCATTCAGAAAAACCGATGCTCTATAAAATTACCGGTGTTTGGGGCAACCACGAAGGCTCTATGTTGTTATGGGTTTTAAGTCTTGCTTTTTTTAGCGCATTGATGGCCTTTTTTAGCCAACATTTGCCAGAAGATTTTAAGACGCTTGTTTTAATTTGCCAAAGTTGGATTACAACTGCTTTTCTTTTATTTATTCTTTTTGTATCCAACCCATTTTTACGTGTGAATCCACCAGCATTACAGGGAAATGGTCTCAGTCCTCTTTTACAAGATATCGCATTAGCAATTCATCCACCGCTACTTTATTTAGGTTATGTCGGTTTTTCACTTTGTTTTTCTTTTGCCGTTGCGGCATTGATTATGGGACGTGTTGATAGAATTTGGGCGCGTGGGATTCGTCCGTGGCTTTTACTTTCTTGGTGTTTTTTGACATTGGGTATTATGGTTGGCTCCTATTGGGCTTATTATGAGCTAGGATGGGGGGGGTATTGGTTTTGGGATCCTGTTGAAAATGTTTCGTTTATGCCTTGGCTTTCAGGAACGGCTCTTTTACATTCTGCTCTTGTTCTCGAAAAACGAGAAATATTGAAAAGTTGGACTTTGTTTTTAGCGCTGCTTACTTTTTCCCTTTCTCTGATGGGAACTTTTCTTGTGCGTTCGGGGCTTTTAGTTTCTGTTCATAGTTTTGCTGTTGATCCAGCACGGGGGCAAGCAATTCTTGCACTTTTATTGTTTTTTACAGGAGCGGCTTTTCTTCTTTTTGCTTTGCGCACCCCTATTTTAAAAACAGGAAATTTTTTTCAACCAATTTCACGTGAAGGGTTTATTGTTTTAAATAACTTGTTACTAACAACAATAACAGCAACAGTATTGATTGGTACGCTTTATCCTTATTTTATTGAGATATTAACAGGACAAAAAATTTCTGTAGGGGCTGCTTTTTTTAACCTTACCTGTGGACCGCTAATGGTTTTGCTGTTGTTGTTTGTTCCGTTTGGGACAATGATGGCATGGAAACGCGGTGATTTTCTTGCAGTTTTTGAACGGTTATGGTTTGTTTTTGTATTGGTTGGTATCGTCTGTTTTGTAATATTTTATGCGACATCTGTGCGTGATATTTTTGCAGTTTTAGGGATTGGGCTTTCAGCGTTTGTTTTTTTAGGCAGTTTAGCGGATCTATGGGGAAAGAGTGGATATGGCAAGAGAGCTTTTTCAGTACGCGTTAAGAGATTTCTTGGATTGCCATGGTCTACTTTTGGTGCAGCAATAGCACATATGGGATTAGGTGTTACATTATTTGGTATTGTTTGTGTGGCAAGTTTTGGGCAAGAACGTATTTTAATCATGAACGTAGGGGATAGGGTGACGATAGCGGATAAAACGCTTCATTTTGATGCAGTGTATGATGATGTTGGTTCGAATTATTCGGCAATGGAGTTTTATTTTAAAATATATGAAAATAAAAACATTGTGGGTCATGTAACAGCCTCAAAGCGATTTTACTCGAGCCAAAATACATCAACAACAGAAGTTGGTCTGAAAAATCATGGCTTATCGCAGCTATATATTGTACCAGGACATATCGATAATCGGGGTCTTGTTGTGCATGTATGGTGGAAGCCTTATGTAATATGTATTTGGTTAGGGGCATTCATGATGGCTATGGGGGGATGTCTTTCTCTTCTGGGGTATTGGTTTCGCATTGGTATGTACAATAGGGTAATGCCTGCTTTAAATTTTTGGAAAAGACATTGAGATGAAAAAAATTCTTTGGATTGTATTTTTTTTAATTGCAACGTTTCCTTTTCAATTAGCAATAGCAGTAGAGCCGGATGAGATTTTAAAGGATAAGATTCTTGAAGCGCGAGCACGCCATATTTCATCGCATTTACGTTGTCCGGTTTGTCAAAATCAATCAATTGATGATTCAGATGCTGCTTTAGCACGTGATTTACGGCTTTTAATTCGGGAAAGGCTAAAAATGGGCTATAGTAATCAGCAAGTCACTGACTTTCTTGTTGAGCGATATGGTGAATTTATTCTCTTGAAACCACCGTTGAATAAAATAACTTGGTTTTTATGGTTTTCGCCTTTGATCATTATCATCATTGGTGCAAGTATCGTATTTTTCCACTTTAAACGAAATAATCATGATAAAATAATGAGTTATCTGAATGAAAAAGAATAGTCAAAAATGCTGTTGCATTAAAAAAGATGTTATATAAAAGAAAAAAATCAGATCATCTGCGAATGAGCATACAATCTTATTGTAATTATATTAGGGGATACCGAAACCTTACAAAACTTTAATAATTTAGACAGAAAATGGTAAGGTCTGGTATTTTATAAGTGATCGAAATTGGAATAAAGGTATGATTGAATAGGAGCATAGAGTAAATGGTTAAAAAGGCTTTCTTTAAAACATTTGTCGCAGTGAGTTTTTCTGCGATATTGGAAAGTGCATTGTTTTTTAGTGGGTGTACATCAAGCTTGTGGATGACAAAGGCTCATGCAAGTTCTGTATTTACCTCGTTAATTCAACAACAGGGATTTGCCGATATTGTTGCTCAAGTGAAACCAGCAGTTGTAGCAGTACAAGTAAAAAGCAATAAAAAGAAAGAGGATAGGTTCTTTAGCAACTTTTTTAGTGGTCCAGGGTTTGATCAATTACCAGACCAACATCCTTTGAAAAGATTTTTTAAAGAGTTTTATGATTTTGATAAACCTAAAAATAAATTTCCCCACCAGTCGCAGAGACTCCGTCCAGTTGCTTTTGGATCAGGTTTTTTTATTTCGTCTGATGGTTACATTGTGACCAATGATCATGTGATTTCTGACGGAACAAGTTATACTGTTGTTCTTGATGATGGTACAGAATTGAATGCAAAGCTCATTGGGAAAGACCCCAAAACCGACCTTGCCGTATTAAAAGTGAGTGATAAAAGAAAATTTTCCTATGTTGATTTTGGTGATGATTCAAAGCTTCGTGTTGGAGATTGGGTTGTTGCCATTGGGAATCCTTTTGGCCTTGGTGGAACTGTGACAGCAGGTATTGTTTCTGCACGTGGACGTGATATTGGCACTGGTGTGTACGATGATTTTATTCAGATTGATGCTGCTGTTAATAGAGGGAACTCTGGTGGTCCAACGTTTGATCTTAATGGAAAGGTTGTTGGGGTTAATACAGCAATTTTTTCTCCTTCTGGAGGAAATGTTGGGATTGCTTTTGCTATTCCGGCAGCAACTGTAAAACAGGTTGTACAACAACTTATTGAAAAAGGTTCAGTTCAACGTGGTTGGTTAGGTGTTCAGATTCAGCCGGTAACAAAGGAGATTTCCGATTCAATAGGTTTGAAAGAAGCCAAAGGTGCGTTAGTTACTGATCCGTTAAAAGGACCGGCAGAAAAAGCTGGTATTAAAGCGGGTGATGTAATTATTTCAGTGAATAATGAAAAGGTTGCTGATGCGCGTGAGCTGGCCAAACGTATTGCAAATATTAAACCAGGAGAAACGGTAACTATAGGGATTTGGAGATCAGGTAAGGAGGAGAGTATCAAGGTTAAGCTCGCTTCAATGTCTGAAGATGAAAGTAAGAAAGAAACTTCAAAATATTCAAATGGACAGGGTGATTTAGATGAAACATTGGAAGATTATGGTCTGATTGTTATGCCTTCTGATGATGGTGTAGGGGTTGTCGTAACGGATGTCGATGCTGATTCAGATGCTGCAGATAAAGGGATACGCCCTGGTGATATCATTGTGACAGTAAATAATAAACCGGTTAAAAAAGTCTCCGATATTATTAACACAATCAAAAATGCTCAGCAGTTAGGACGAAAGGCTATACTCTTACAAGTGCGAACAAATGATCAAAATCGTTTTGTCGCTCTTCCAATTTTCAAAAAATAAGGCTTTAGTTGTAGGACAAATATTTAATAAACATTTGTCCTACAACATAATAAAGTAATGGAGATACGTTTTATGAAGATACTCGTTATTGAAGATGATCATGAGACGGGGCATTATCTCGAAAAAGCTTTTTTGGAAGTAGGGCATTCTGTTGATGTTGCTTATGATGGGGATACGGGATACACTTTAGCGACCACGGAAAGTTATGACGTTATGGTTATTGACCGAATGCTTTTGCATCGTGATGGTCTTTCTATTATTGCTGAATTGCGCGCTAAAGGCAATGAAACACCGGTTCTTATTCTGTCTGCTTTAGGGCAAGTCAATGATCGTGTAACGGGGTTGCGTGCAGGGGGAGATGATTATTTGACAAAGCCTTATGCTTTTTCTGAACTTCTTGCGCGTGTTGAAGTTTTACAACGGCGGAAAAATCCTAAAGAAGCAGAAACTGTTTATTGTGTAGGTAATCTTGAGCTTGATCGGCTAGCACATACGGTAAAACGGGGTGATAGAAACATTCTATTGCAACCACGAGAGTTTCGTTTACTTGAATATTTGATGCGCTATGCGGGGCAGGTTGTTACACGCACTATGCTTTTGGAAAATGTTTGGGATTACCATTTTGATCCACAAACGAATGTCATTGATGTCCATATCTCCCGTTTGAGAGCCAAAATTGAAAAAGATTTTGATGTTCCCCTTCTCCATACCGTGCGTGGAGCTGGATATATGCTGAAAGCACCAGATAACAAAGCATGAGTCGTGTGATTAATATAATGCGCACGACGGCGCTAAGGCTTTCAGCACTTTACATTTTATTGTTTGGATTGGTGGCAGCAGGACTTTCTATTTATATGACGGAATTTTCTGCTTCATTGTTAACAGAGCAAACTGAACAAGCTTTACATGAAGAATTAAAGTATATTGAAAATGCTTATAATTATGGGGGATTATCCTTATTAATGCGCACTATTGATTATCGTTCAAGACAACCAGGAGCATTTCTTTATCTTGTCACGGATTCTATGGGGCGTATTTTAGCAGGAAATGTAGCACGTATTGAATTAGGTCTTTTGAATCAGAGTGGTTTTATTTCTACCTCTTTTTTATACTCCCGTTTTGGAGAACATGGCAAAACAAGTGAACATCGCGCTTTGGCGGTTATTGTTGATTTACCTAATGCTATGAAGATTCTTATAGGACGCGATTTGGATGAGCCAGAACGTTTTGCAGTGGTTATTCGTAAAGCTGTGGTCATTGCACTTGCTGCAATGGTTGGAGGCGCTTTACTCATATGGTTTTTTGTTGGCAGGAGAGCTTTACAAAGGATTGATCATGTAACGGCTGCATCACAGCGCTTGATGGATGGTGATTTCAGTGGGCGTTTACCTGTCTCTGGAGTAGGGGATGAGTTTGATCGATTGTCAGCTAATCTTAATGTTATGTTAGACCGCATTGAAGAGTTAAATATTGGTTTACGTCAAGTATCAGATAACATTGCTCATGATCTGAAAACGCCGTTAACGCGTCTTAGAAATCGCGCTGAAGAGGCGCTTTCAGGAAATAAGACAAAGCTTGAATATCGTCAGGTCCTTGATAGGGTTATTGCAGAATCAGATCAACTTATTTGTACGTTCAATGCGATTTTAATGATTTCACGTATTGAGGCCAGCAATGCAATTGAGCATCTTGAAATGATGAATATGAAACTGATCCTTGAAGATGCTGTTGAGATTTACGAACCTTTTGCTGAAGAGTCAGGTGTTTTACTTCGGTTGGGGAATATATTTGATAAAGAGCTTAAGTTGAATCGTGAGCTTGTTGCACAATCAATTTTTAACCTTATAGATAATGCCATTAAATATGCGTCTAAAGGTGAAAGGAAAGCGGAGGTTTGCTTATCAATGGAATATCGTGATGAACATTTATTAGTTGTTGTGAGCGATAATGGACCAGGAATAGCAGAGGATAAACGTGAAAAAGTGACAGAACGATTTGTTCGTCTTGAAGAAAGCCGCACACAACCTGGGTTTGGGATTGGTTTAAGTATAGCAAAAGCAGTTATGAAGCTTCACGGGGGTGAGTTGTTACTTGAAAATGCAAATCCAGGGCTTAGGGCTGTTTTGTTATTTCGTTAAAGATATTTTTCTTCACTTTTCTCTTTTCATACGTAACAACTATTTTAAAAGTATAAAGCAATAGAAAGGAAGGCAAAATGCTTTTCAAGGGAGCGCAGACGAAACAAGCTTTTTTAAAAACACAGCTTCTCCCTTTATGCCCTCTCGATAAAAGTGGTTCCCAATGGTTAAAAGACATGGAAGAACAAGCAAGGGAAGAAGGTTTAGAATCTCTTATTTCCCTTATCTTAGAGAGTGGAACGCAGATTGATTTTATCAGTTCAGTTATGACCTTATCTCCTTTTTTGCGTGAGGTTTTAATTGCCAATCCATCATATCTTAGTGCTTTATTAAATGTTGATATAGAAACAAGGCTGAGCGAAATTATAGATGATATTACGGCTATTGATAAGGATGAATCTATAAATGAAACTTCATTAATGGCTGCTTTAAGGCGCAAAAAAAGAGAAGCGCATGTTCTCATTGCTTTAGCTGATTTGAGTGGTGTTTTTACTTACGAAGTTTCATGTGCTTGGTTGACACGTTTGGGCGAAGCAGCATTAAGTGTAGCGCTGCGTTTTCTATTAAGAGAAGCGCATGATCATGGTAAGATCAATTTATTAAGCCGTGAGAATCCAGAAAAAGACTGTGGTTTAATTATTTTAGGGATGGGAAAATTAGGAGCAGGGGAACTTAATTATTCTTCTGATATTGATCTTATTGTTTTCATTGATGAAACATCACCTCATATTGGTAATCTTTCTGAAAGTGTTGACGTATTTTCTAAAATGGTACGCCGATTAATCCGTATCATTCAAGAACGCACTGCGGAAGGATATGTTTTTCGTCTTGATTTTCGGCTTCGTCCAGATCCAGGATCAACCCCTTTGGCCTTACCAGTAAGGACTGCCTTGCGGTATTACGAAGGGCGTGGACAAAATTGGGAACGAGCAGCCATGATTAAAGCACGTCCAGTTGCTGGCGATAAGAGGGCAGGTTTTAACTTTCTTAAAGAGCTTTTTCCCTATGTGTGGCGGAAATATTTAGATTACGCTGCTATTGCTGATATTCATTCGATCAAACGTCAAATTCATGCGCATAAAAATTACGGTCAAATTGCAGCTTATGGGCATAATATAAAGTTAGGTCGTGGTGGTATTCGTGAGATTGAGTTTTTTGTTCAGACACAACAGCTTATTGCCGGTGGGCGTTTTCCTCAATTACGTGGACGTCAGACAGTTGCAATGTTAGCAGAACTTCACACGCTTGGTTGGATTAGTGAGAAAACAAGAAATAGTCTTATAAAAAGTTATGCTTTTCTTCGAAATGTGGAACATCGGATTCAGATGCTTTTCGATGAACAAACACACCTTCTTCCAAATGATATTGCTCAATTCACGAGTGTTGCCTATTTAATGGGTTATCAAGACAGTAACAGTTTTATCCGTGATTTATTAAAAACACTTCAGGTTGTTGAAAAACATTATGCAGCACTGTTTGAGAATGAGCAAGAACTTGGTTTAGAAATTGGTAATTTAGTTTTTACAGGTGAAGAAGATGATCCGGAGACATTAATAACGTTAAGCCGTTTAGGCTTTGAAAGAGCAAGTGATATTTGTCGTATTATGCGCACTCTCCATTGTGGTCGTTATAAAGCAACGCAATCAGCCGAAGCACGCGAGAGATTAACGGAATTAACACCAGCTCTTTTGAAAGCTTTTGGTGGGACAAAACGAGCTGATGAGGCGATGTTGCGTTTTGATAGTTTTTTACAGGGCTTACCTTCAGGAATTCAGCTTTTTAGTCTTTTACAGTCTAATCCCTCTCTTTTGGATATGCTTGTCCTTATTATGGGTGCTGCTCCACGTCTTGCAGAAATTATTACACGCAGATCCCATGTTTTTGATGGAATGTTAGATCCGAATATTCTTTCAGAATTACCAACAAAAGCGTATTTAGAAAAACGGCTTGAATATTTTCTTGAAAATATTCTTTCTTATGAGGAAATTCTCGACCATTTAAGAATTTTTGCAGATGAACAACGTTTTTTAATTGGTATTCGAATTTTGAATGGTGCAATTACAGGAGAAAGAGCGGGTTTTGCTTTTACTGCGCTTGCTGATCTTATGATTACAAAAACATTTGCTGCCGTTCAAGAGGAATTTTCTCGTCTTCATGGTAGTATTAAAGGGGGGCGTGTTGGCATATTGGGTATGGGGAAGCTTGGAAGTCGCGAATTAACAGCAGATTCCGATGTTGACCTCGTTTTGCTTTATGAACACGATGATGATGCAGAAATATCTGATGGAGAAAAGCCTCTTTATATCTCTCAATATTATACGCGTTTAGCACAGCGCCTCATTTCTGCTTTATCCACTCTTACAAGCCAAGGTGTTCTTTATGTCGTTGATTTAAGGTTACGGCCGTTAGGCAATAAAGGACCTGTTGCTGTTTCTTTTCCATTTTTTAAAAAGTATTATCGCCAAGAAGCATGGATATGGGAATATCTTGCTTTAACAAGGGCTCGAGGCATTGCAGGAGATCCTGATTTTTTACAAAAGCTAGAAAATGAAGTGTGTGCAATTATTGCTATTTCTCGTGATAAGAAGGAAGTTGCAAAAGAAGTATGTGAAATGCGTTCCTTGATTGCAAAAGAAAAGCCGCCAAAAAATCAATGGGATTTAAAAACGATGTCTGGTGGCATTATGGATTTGGAGTTTATTGCTCAATTTTCTCTTATTACGCATGTCATTGAGTTTCAAATTGGAGCAACAACAGCTGATATTTTAGATCACTTACCAGACAGTTTTCTTAATCAGTCATGTATTGCTGATTTACATTATGCCTATCATCTTTATACAAATTTGAGTCAAATTATACGGCTTTGCTTAAATGATTCTCTTGATCCCAATGATATGCCACCTGGATTAAGTGACCTTTTGTTAAATAGTGTTGGGGAACCTGATTTGCTTCGTGTTGAAAAACTAATTGCAGAAACTGGGCAATTGGTCTGTTCAGTTTTTACAAAAATCATGAAACATTAAAATAATTTTATAAGAATAATAAAAATTATTAATTCCGTTTTTATATATTAATTTTTGTCTTTTATTTCATTACACACTTGAGAGGGTTAGAGTGAAGTTCTCTACTGGTTTATCAAGTATGATGAAAAAAAATTTCTGTTAGATGTGTCATTCTTTATACAAAGAGCGATGAGTGACGAGTTTTGTGAATGATATTCTTTATGAGCCTTATCTCATGTGTATGATAAAAGCATATGGGTCATTTATTAAGCAGCGGTATATCAGATACATTTATGAATTAAGGGATATTCAACACAAAAATATATGCAAGAGTGTTTTTATCGTACAGATTTATATAAAAACTTATAGAGATTATGTCTCATTACACTAATAATACCAAAATATTGAAATCAATATGATAAAAAGCTTTATTGATGACATATCTCATTTTTTCAAAAAATTGACATTATAATTATTTGTATAATTATGGATAATAATGATTAATATGAAGACATAAAAAATAATATGTAATAATTAATGGAAATATAAAGCATATTTAAATTTCTTTATAATATTATTTATTAAAACTAATTTTATTTTTTTATAACTGTGTCATTTTTGCTATAGATTTTTAAAAAAAACTGTGAAACTATTTACTATTATTTATGTATCACATTAGCTTTTAGGGGAGCAATTATGATTACAAAGTATTTAGTCTCAACATCTATCTTTTCTTTAATTTCAATTTCTGTAGTACAGGCGGCGGATATGGTTACTCCTGAACAGCCCGTTCCTGTTATTGCAGCTCCTGCTTTTTCTTGGACAGGATTTTATCTTGGAGGACAGATTGGTAGCTTTTCAGGTAAAACAACTGCAAGTTATTTAAAAGATGAGACGGGGATATGGAATCCAATTGGAAAGGAGGATTTACCTAAACTTTCTGGTTTTATAGGGGGAGTTTATGCAGGTTCCAATATTGATATCGATAATGGTTTTATTATAGGTATTGATACGGATATTATGTGGTCTGATAAAAAGGGTACAAAAGATATTAATCGACCCAAAAAAAGTCAAACTGAAGAAGATTCTTCAGAAGAAGCAAATCTAACAAGAGATTCTCATGAGGAGGATTCGACAATACCTATTGAAGCTGTACGTCATACTTTAAAACAAAAATGGGCTGGTGCTACGCGGGTGAGAGTTGGTTTTGCGATTGAGCGTGTAATGCCTTATGTTTCTGGAGGGATTGCTTATACGCAACTTCAGAATATTTTTGGGTTAGTTGCTGACAGCAACAACAGAGCAGTTAATTTTTCTGATTGGTTGCATGATGAAAAAAAGACCATGATTGGTTATACCCTCGGAGGTGGTGTTGATTTTGCAATGGCTGATAATGTTATTGTGCGTGCAGAATACCGTTATTCAGATTTTGGTAAGAAGAAGTTCGTGCATGATAAATTTGAAATGGGCTACAAGACAAACGATTTCCGCGTGGGTGTAGCTTATAAATTTTAGTTTTTGCCGAATTAAAAATTCAAAAGTCTCATTTTAGAATGAGGCTTTTATTTTTTAGATATGTGCAGTGAAATATCCTTCACTCAAAAGAGTTACTATTTTATTCGAACAATACGTTTATTTATAAATATAATTTACTTTTTCATGTTGAGTGAGAGACCCAAGTATCATAAGATTTTCTCATTTTAAACCTATACCATGTTGAACCAGTGAAAACCATGTCTTTTGCACGTCAAAAGGAGGGAGAGCCGTGAGATAAAAAACATGAAAGAAAGAATAAAAATACTCCTTATGAACCTTCTCAAGTGCCAAAGGCTGTCGCTGCATTGGGACTTGGCAAAGTGTGAGATTTTGATACTAGCTGGCTTTTTCATAAACGTAAAGATGGTGCTGCTAAATGAACTTATCATTACATTATTCATAGGTGCTGTGGGAAATGGATTTGGGTGCTTTAAAAGATGCTTTTTTAAAACAAACACATGAATTGGCAACTTAATTGCGTTTTGTTTTATTTGAAATACCTCTCATACAATCGACGTTTCTGTTTTTCATTGTCGTAAGATATTTATTTAATAACAAAAAATCGTTAAAGCACGTAAAACTACATCCGCAATAAAACTTAATAATAATAATTTATATTAATAAAATATCTATAAAGATTATTATAAAGTGATTTATAGGAAAAAATAGATAGCAAATTATGAATTTATCGAGACATAAAAAACATTATTAACTATGCCTATTATAGAAATAGAATCTATTATTTTTATAAATCTTTTAAATGTACGATAATAAATGTCGAATGAAATAGTAGGGGATTATTTCAAATATATTTACGATAAATCTGTATTGACGATAAATCAATCAACATCATTTGTTCATGAACTACAAGTATGTTTGGTTATTGAAATTATATACTTTAGTTATTGATTTTCAGGTATAGAATCTGAATGAGGTTCTCTATTATTCTATAGAAGATACATCACTGTAGTGGTATAAGGATTTTGCGCATTAGATGCTTTTGGAGGAGTGTATGATAAAATTCAAGGCATGATTTGTGTGTAGAACTTTGTGAAGTCAATCACATGCACAATTAGCAGGTGGAATCTGTGCGACAAGAATCTGGATTATTTATAGATCAGGTGTGGTAGAAGTTTTCGTCCTTTAGGACGGGAAGGAAATAGACCGATGAGCTTGTAAAGCCAGTCATATAAGAGGGGTAGCAGATAGAATTCTCTGAGAGAAATTAATTTATCGACAGAGAAAGTGAAACTTTGTCTTTTAAGGAGAAAAAGGGAAATAAGAATTATGATTTCCAAAGGGATATGAAATAAAAATATTTTCGTTTTTGGTTGTTTTGGCAACTATGAAGGTGTTTAAAGATTAATTGTTTCAATACATGCAATCTCGTTTTGAGGGTTGATAATGCTATAACGTTGCAATTGGCAGTGCCATTGATTTTGTAAGTGTTCAATGGAAAATAAATTAAAGCCTGCGGGTGGTTTTTTATCACCAAAAGCTTGTGATGCGGAAGGAACACCAACAATAGGAATTTTTTTAATTGGTCCTTCAATGTAATTCAATGTGGGTAAATGAGTATGTCCGTGAAGAATAAGTTCGCAACCGTGATATTTGATAACGTCTAGAAAACGTTTTATATCTCGTAGTTTTTTATGCCAAGATGTTGCCTTGGGAAAGGGGGGATGGTGAATCATGACGACACGAAAAAGGTTACGCTGTGCTGCTTCCTTTAAAAAGAGCGGTAAAGTTTGCGCTTGCATTTTACCAAAATAACCAGAAGCTTGAAAAGGTGGTGTCGCGATGGCTGAAGAAGTTGCTATGATGGCGACATTTTTGCGAATGCGCATATAAGGAAAAAGAAAGGCGCTTTTTTGAGGGACATCACCTGTGATCCAAGGTTTAAAAAGAGTACATGCTTTTTGGAAAGCACCGCGGACATAGGCGTCATGATTTCCAAATGTCAAGGAAATATCTTGAGGTTGTCCTAAGTTAAGTAGCCAACGATGTGCTTGTTCAAATTCCTTATCTAGAGCAAGATTAACAAGATCACCAGAGATCACAAGATGATCAGGTTTTTTTTTGTTCAAGACATCTATTAAAGTTTCTAGGACATTTGTTACCATTTGACTCTTACGTTTTCTTTGCCAATTCAGATAACCGGTAAGACGCTTTCCAGAAAGTTCAAAAAGGGAAGGTTGCGGGAGAGGGGAAAGATGTACATCCGATATATGGGCAAGATAAAACATAAAAGCTCGTAGAGTATTAAAAATGATTTAGATAATAAGCATAAGATAAGTTGATACTTAAAGGCAAGAAGGATTGTAAAATGAAAAATAGCTTGTTGAAAATATGAGAAAATTCTTTTAAGAATTAACGCTGTATTGTATTTTTTATGAAAAGAACAACATAATACAACATATCATTCTTGGTAGCCGATATGTTTTTTCTATGATGGGATAGACTTTAAAATGATGGTCATAAAGTTTTAAGACTTTTAAACAGCTTTCATACGACCACACATTATCATAAAAAATCTAATTATTCAGTATAAAATGCAAAAGAATGTATTGTATTTATCAGGAATTTTTACGGTTTTTGGCTGCCATGTATTGCTTTTAACGGGAGATTTTTTCACGCAAAACAGAACGATTCAAGAAGAAGATCCCAAATAAAATATCATTGTGTTGTACATTCATATATTTGTTTTGAAGAGATATTTCCCAGTGCGCTTGATCGCATTTCACGAAAGTTCTCAATTCTATGAAAAGTCTCGTTTATAAGGCTTATTATGCGCCACCATTTTACATTTATACAAGGTGCAAAGTAAAACCATCATACTATTCCCTCCCAATTTTGTGAAAATCCTTGCTTTAAGAGGATTCATAAGAGGTACTTTACTCTTTTCTTCAATGGTGTTTATTCATACAGATCTCTTTTAATGATGTGCAAGCGAGTGATTTTAATTAATTTAATATAGAAAGTATTACAAAAAAGAAAAACCCTACAGGGAATAATAACTCAATATGACAATAATGATAAATTATCATTATAGATCAATGTTTTTATCTAATTGTAAAAGACAAGAAAATACACAAAAAAATAAGCTGAATTTTAAGACTATTATATGAAATTTCAGATTTTTCAACGGCTTTCACGATACCACATGCTGCTCAACAGTAAAAGGCAAGCAAGCAGCGCCAAGAAACCAGAAAATATCGAAAAATAAAAGGTATTAATTAAACGGGTTTCTGTCGCTTCTTTCAGAACAATTGAATGTGCTGGGGAAGAAGACGGGTTTATTTTTGATTGAATCAGCTTGAATGGAGGAAGATGAATGTTTTCTTTTCCCTCAGGGTGTAACCGTCCGATGTAACCACCGGTGTGCTTAATAATGGGAGCTAGTTTTTCTTGTGTTGAAATTAAGTCAAACAATTCAAGATTATCGAGTATCCCTACAGAAGAAAGTATTGTTAAATCGCCATTTTTAATGGTAAAAATTCCTGTTTCATCAGTGGTCCCGGTTGCGCTGAAGAGACCTTCTTGCTCTTTGGTGAGAGTGATATTTTCTTTTTTTCCAGAAGGAAAGGTTATTTCAGCGGGTTCTGGATGGTCTTTTAGAGTTTGGCGGCGAATTGTTAAATGATGATGGCTGCTAGTTGCACTTAATTTTTCTTCCTCAAGCTCTGGTTCTTTCATGAGCCAATGGGCAATACGACGATAAAGAGTTGCATAAGGACCGCCGCCTTCGAAACCTCGTGCCCAAAGCCAACTTTCATCGGAGAGCAACATGCCTACACGTCCTTTATCAACATGCGCGAGAAGTAAAAGTGGTTGTTCATCGGCTCCTTTCATGAGGGCGATTCCGTTATTTATGTTTTGAATAGCAATTTGTCGCAACCATTGCCCCCATTGAGAAGCTGGAAGGTTAAGTGTTGCAAGTCCCCTTGTGACAGGATGGCGCTCACCTTCTTTGGTTAATGTGGGGCGAAAAGGCTTTTCAATAATAGTTCCATTGGGCAATGCCGGTAGAATGCTTATTAAAGGTGTTTTCGCAAGTGAGTTGTTTTTTGTAAATTCAGGTCCTGTTACCATCAGCAATGCACCCCCCTTTTGTACATATTGGGCGATATAATCATAATAGATTAAGGGTAGAGCAGCAGAGTGCTGGTAGCCATCAAGGATGATGAGATCAAAGTTATTAATCTCTTCAACAAAGAGTTTTCTTGTCGGAAAGACCACCAAGGATAATTGGCTTAAGGGCGTATTATCTGCTTTGGTGGGAGGACGTAAAATAGTAAAGTGAACAAGATCAATATTGGAGTCACCTTTCAAAAGGTCTCGCCATGTCCGTTCTCCATTATAAGGAGCACCTGAAATAAGAAGAACGCGTAAATTTTCTCTGATTCCTTCAATGATTGTTATGGCGCGGTTGTTTTCAAAGCTTAGTTCACCTTTGTGTGGATCGGTTATCACTTGGATAATATTTTTTTCAGCATGAGGAAGGGTAATTTCAGTTTGAAAAATCACGCCAGGAGTCACAGAATAATGGCCAATGTCTTGTCCATTGACGCTTAGTGTAATATTTGCTTTCTGCGGTATTGTTTTTTGGGCTGGCCCTTTATCTTCTACCAAAATGGAGAGCGTTTGTGGTTTGTTGACAAGGGCAAAGCGTGGAGGAGAAATAAACTTGATTTGGCGATCAAATTCATCTGAGTGCCCTGTAATCAGGGTATTGAGAGGGGCTTCATGATGAAGGTCTGATAGGTCAGGAATGTCATGCACTTGTCCATCGGTGATAAAAATGGTTCCTGCATAACGAGAGGGCGGTACATCAGATACTGCTTGTGTTAAAGCCTCAAACAAATTCGTTGAGGGCGCATACTGATTATCAGCAAGTTTTCCAGCTTCAATAAAGCGTGGTTCAAATTGTGGATAATGCGCTAATGCTTGCGTTAATTGCGCGCGCGCTTCATCACTGTCGTTTGTACGTGTTCCAAATGTTTGGCTTTTGCTGCGGTCAATAACAATTCCCACTGTGCTTTTCAGTGGTTCGCGCTGTTCTTTTATGATCATTGGATTGAGCAAAGCAAGGATGAGGGCGCTTAATGCCATCAGACGAAATAAAGAACCTTGACGTTGAGTAACAAGACCAACAACGACAAAAAGCATTGATATTCCACTTAAGAACAGAATCCAAATGAGTGGTAAAAAAGGCTGAAAAGTGAAAAATGATATCATTGCCTTCTTTCTCTTTTAAAGCGTTCCAAGAGTGCTGGAACATGAACTTGGTCCGCTTTATAGTTTCCTGTAAGAACATAAAGGACAATATTTAAACCTGCACGAAATGCCCATAGACGTTGCATTGGATCATTGGGAACAAGGGGATATTTCCATGTCCCTTTTTCATCGAGTGCCCAAGCACCGGCAAAGTTATTGGCGGTGATGAGAAGAGAACTTACATTATCACCGCTAGCAAGAGAATTTTTATTTTTTTTGTTTGTTGATGAGGATTCAATCCATAAAGGTGAACCACGGTAGAGACCAGGAAAATCTGGCATAATATAAAAAGAACGTGCAACAACATGATCCGTTGATGCTGGCTCAATGGATGGAATATTTAACTCTTTTAAGATATCTCGTAATCGTTGCGTTTCTGGAGTGGCATCTCCTTCAAGATTAAGATTACTCTTTATCTGATCGCGTGTGTCAAATAAAATTGTTCCCCCATGTTTCATAAAGTTATTTATTTTTTCAAGAATTTTGGGGGTAGGTATAGGACTCTTAACATCAATTGGCCAGTAAATAAGAGGATAAAAAGAGAGTTCATCTTTATCGAGATCAAGTGCTGTAACAGAGCCTGGGGTAAGCATTGTACGTTCTGCGATAAATTGACTTAACGCTTCTAGACCACTTTTACTCGTTGTATCAATTTCATGATTATTGGTTATAACATAGGCAAGATGTGTTGCACCAGCAGCTTGTACACTATCATGATGATTTTCTTTCGTTTGTGCATGAAGTGTTGGATCATATGAAAACAAGGCAATAAGACTTATAAAAGGGAGGAGAAATATATTACGCCGTTTCATGAAAGAAAAAATATCTCCCATCCATAAAATGAGAAAATTGTCAAAGGCGAATAATAAGATGGCTAATCCTAAAAGTGGACCGATAAGATTTTTTTCTTTTGTATCGTAAGATAAAGGGCTTTTATTAAGAGAAGTTGGCAATGATGATTGTTTCATCAAGTGCGACGAATGAGTTAAGAGATTGAGTGCATAAAAATCGCTTTTGACACCATAAAGTCCTGGGGGAGTATTATAGGAAGGATGGGGTGGATTTTGAGAGTCAAAGACCAGTGGAACAACATGAGAGGGCGGTACTTGTAATTGTCCGTCAGCGGCTATGGTTCGCCACGGGTTTTGTACCATTGTTCTTTTTTCTCTATGTGTTAGGTTGGTGTTTTCGTGAGACCCTAATGTGATTAGTTTTTGCAACATTTGTGCAAAAAAGCCAGAAAGAGGAAGATTAGACCATGTTGGGTCAGGAGCAACATGAATGAGAATGAGGGTTCCTTTACCACGTTTTGCTGCGGTAATAAGAGGGGTTCCATCCGCAAGGCTAAGCCACGTTTTTTCAAAAAGATCTGGGGCTGGTTCTGCGAGGATTTGGCGCGAGACAGAGACATCTTCTGGAAAAGGGAGATCAAAGAAAAAACTATTTTTTGCAAAAGGAGCAAGCTTTTGTGGTTTCGTCCAAGACATAATACTTCCAAGGAAACGTTGACCCTGACGCAGCGGTATCGGAAGGAGACTATCATAATGTTCTGCACTACTGAGTTTTTCTCCTGCAAAGCGGATGAGTGTTCCCCCTTTATTCACAAAATCAGAAAGTTTTTTTTCTGCTTTTTCAGGCATGTTAACCATGTCGCTCATAATGAAAACAGATGGATTTTGTTTAAGCAAATAATCAATATCCGTTGAAAGCTCTCTTCCACCGGCGGTTATAAGCTGTGTATATTCCTGTAATGCTTTGATAATGTAATAAAATGGAGAAAGTAAAGGCTGTGCCATTTCATTGGTATCGGGTGATAGAAGAGCAACACGGCTTATCCTATTATGGCTGTCTACCAAGAAAGTTGCAGCAGCATGGTTTTGATTATTCATTTTTATCCAAGCGATGTCATTGCGTAGTTCAAGTGGTACATCAAAAGGGACAAGAGCTGTTGTTTCTCCTTCAGAAAAATTTTTCGTAAATTGACCGAGAAGTTGATTGTTTGAATCGTAGAGGTTGAGTGTAGCGGAAGTTTTGCCGTGTGTTGTTGAGCGGATAATACGCGCGACCATACTTCCATCATTATTTTCTACGGATGTTATACCGATTAAATCGGAAATATCCGCCAAATACCATAAGAATTTTTCAGGTTTTAATTCTTCAAGCAAAGCAAAAGTTTGCTCATCTTCATTTGTTTGTAATCCATCACTTAAATAAGCAATATCAAGAGGTTTTCCTTTGGTTATTTTTCTGAGTTTTTTTAAGACATGCACACGGTTGACAGACCAAGGACGCGGTTGCAAATGCATTAAATGCTGTTTTATAATCTTAGCTGGTTGGGGCTCTATATTGGAGATATCATTTTCAGCCGTTGCAACAAGGTAAATATTTTTTTGCTGTTTTTCTGCCTGTGTAAGGAGCATTTCAGCGATAGAGATGCGCTTTTTCCATTCTTTTACAGAAGCCCAACCATTATCAATAATGAGTGCAAGGGGTTGAGATCCCGAAAAGCTGATTGGTTTTTGATTCCACGTGGGGCGTGCTAAAGCTATGATAACAAGTGCCGCTATGGTTAAACGCAACAAGAGCAACCACCAAGGTGTATGTTTTGCTGTTTCCTGCTGATGAGTCGGTTTGGGTAAGAAGCGTAACGGAGGGAAAAGCTCTTTACGCGGAGATGGAGGAGTTATCCGCAACAGCCACCAAATGACCGGTAGGCACAAAAGCCCTAGTAACAGAAAGGGAGCAGAAAAACTCAAAGCGCCCCCCTTTTTTGCAATGGAGAGCCGCCCATTGTATTTGCAAGATAAAAAATGGTCTCTGTTAAAGGTTGATCCGTTGTACTAACATGATAAGACCATCCTTGGCGTGCGCAAAAATTTGCCAATTCTTGTCGCCTTGCGTGATATAGTTTACAATAGTTCTTACGAAGATCTTCTGCTTTTGTGGAAACATGTTTCTCTTTCGTTTCAGGATCAAAAAATTCTGTGTGGCCTGTGTAGGGAAAGCTTTCTTCTGCGGGATCAGAAATTTCAATTAAATGAGCTGTCACCTGTTTTGTAGTTAAAACAGTTAAATGTTGGATGATTTTTTCAGGATAGTCGAGAAAATCACTCATTATAACGACATGTGAAAAGCGTGTAATCGTTGAAAAATCCGGAAATGAATTTTCATCTGAATGATTTTCTAAAGCAAAGGCTATTCGCTCTACGACATTTGATGTCATTGTGGGGGACATTAAGTTTGGAATAGCAATATGTTCGCCACTGCGAGCAAGAAGTGATGCTAGGGTAAGGGTAAGAATAATGGCATGATTACCTTTAGAGATTTTAGAAAAGCGCGAACAGTAATGCATTGATGCGCTCTGATCGGGACAGAGCCAAACGATTTGTGTCATTTGCCATTCGTGTTCGCGGAGATACGTATTTTCATCACGCGCTGAGCGACGCCAATCAATGCGGGTAATGGATTCTCCTTCCATATAGGGACGAAATTGCCAAAAGTTTTCCCCATTACCGCGTTTACGTTGTCCATGCCATCCGGTTATCAGTGTATTAGCGATATGACGCGCTTGTAAAAGGAAATATGGCATTTTGCCAATATCCTTATGGAGTTCATTTGCCAGCGACAATGGAGGCTTTTGTAAAACTTTTTTGCCAATAGCCATTCAAAGAGCATCTTTCACAAGATTATTGATAATATCTTTTACGGTTATATCTTCAGCACGGGCAGAAAAATTAAGAGCCATGCGGTGTTGTAATACGGGATAGGCCAATGCTTCAACATCATCAAGTGAGGGGGCTAAGCGTCCATAATAAAGAGCACGGGCGCGAACACAAAGTGAAAGGGCTTGTGATGCCCGTGGACCAGGTCCCCAAGAAACATAAGTATTAGCAAGGCTATTGTCTTTATGAGGGCGAGTTGAGCGGACAATTTTTAAAATAGCTTCGATCACATTTTCTGAAAGAGGCATTTTGCGAACGATATTTTGAATTTTTTGCAATTTTTTGGCAGATAAAATTGGTTTTGCATTTGATTTCTTTTCTTTTGTTGTTTCTAAAATGATCCGTCGCTCTGTTGTGAGGTCAGGATAGTCAATATCGATTTGCATCAAAAAGCGATCTAGTTGCGCTTCAGGAAGTGGATAGGTTCCTTCTTGTTCGAGAGGATTTTGCGTTGCAAGAACATGAAAAGGTTGTGGCAAATCATAACGGTTACCTGCAACAGTAACATGATATTCTTGCATAGCTTGTAAAAGGGCTGACTGTGTCCGTGGAGAAGCACGATTGATTTCATCGGCCATGAGAAGTTGCGTGAAAATAGGACCTTGAATGTATCGAAAAGAACGTTTACCGTCTTTATCGGAATCCATAATTTCAGAACCAATAATATCCGATGGCATTAAGTCAGGAGTAAATTGGATGCGTTTTTCGTCAAGCCCTAAGACTGTTCCCAATGTTTCAACAAGACGTGTTTTTGCAAGTCCTGGAGCACCGACAAGAAGGGCGTGACCACCAGCAAAAATAGCGATTAAAGCATATTCGATTACCTGACTTTGCCCAAAAATAACTTTGTCAATTTCTTGTTGTAAAATATCCAATTCTTTGTGTGCTGTATCAATATCATCAATAATGACTTGAGCATCATGATTGATATTGACCTTTTTTACAGAATTGGATGATGGATCATGTTGACTCATATTTCTTCCTTAAGGCGTTTGTCGCAAAAATGGTAATTTTCTCTGCATGATAATGGATATCTTATTGTTTGTAACAGAAAATGAGAAGAAATGAAGTATCATATGCCATTTTTTCATATTCGTATACAAGAAGAGAAAAGTTTTTTTGGAAGGAATAGACGTGTTTTATAAGGGATGTCTTAAAAATTTTGTTGTATGAAGAGAGTTCTTTAAAGCAATGAAGACAACTTTTTTGAAAGGTTAAAGGGTGAACATAAGACATGACTTCAAACAGGTTGCGTGGTTACAACAAAGGGATATCCAAACACTTCTTCGTGTTTTGTCTTTGGAGGGAGAAGAGGCGCGTATTGTAGGGGGAGCAGTGCGCAATCAACTGCTAGGGCAGCCTATTAGTGATATTGATATTGCAACAACCTGTTTGCCGCAACAGGTTATTGCACGTGTAGAAGAAGCAGGATTTAAAGCTATTCCTACAGGGATTACTTTTGGTACAATAACAGTAGTTGCTCATTCATGTTCCTATGAGGTTACAACGCTTCGCTGCGATATTGAAACAGATGGTCGTCATGCAAAAGTGGCATTTGGTCGTGATTGGAAAAAAGATGCTGAACGGCGGGATTTTACGATAAATGCGCTTTATTGTGATGCTGCTGGCAATCTTTATGATGATGTGGGAGGTTTGAGTGATATTGCTAGCCGAACAGTTCGTTTTATTGGGATTGCAGAAGATCGTATTTGCGAAGATTATTTGCGTATTTTACGTTTTTTTCGCTTTTTTGCATGGTATGGAGCAGGGCGACCTGATGTACAAGGATTGAAGGCATGTGTTCGTTTAAAAGACGGTTTAAAAAAACTTTCTTCTGAACGTATTTGGGCAGAAATGAAAAAGCTTCTTACGGCGTTTGATCCAACGCGTGCTCTGTTATGGATGCGACAAAGCAGAATTTTGGCACTCATTTTTCCTGAAACAGAACGATGGGGTATTGATGCAATTCACGCATTGGTGAAGACAGAACACGCTCTTGGTTGGAAAGTTGATCCATTGTTACGGCTAGAAAGCCTTCTTCCTCCTGACCCCATACG
The DNA here is from genome assembly GCF_042194015.1 of Bartonella sp. MU37NMGALS. Classification (NCBI taxonomy): domain Bacteria; kingdom Pseudomonadati; phylum Pseudomonadota; class Alphaproteobacteria; order Hyphomicrobiales; family Bartonellaceae; genus Bartonella; species Bartonella sp. MU37NMGALS. The sequence goes on along the minus strand of NZ_JBHIML010000001.1, from coordinate 184,081 downwards.
TCTTCATGAAATGGCACAGCGCTTGCATTTTTCCCATAAAGAAAGAACGCGATTAAAAGAATGGGCAGAGTTAGAAATAATAAACCAAAACAGTTCTGATCATTTTGTGCAAAAACTTATTTATTTTCATGGACGACAGCCAGTTTTAGATCAATTATCGTTGTCTGTCGCTGCATCACATCTCGATAATCTGGAAAAAAGTGATGCTTTGCAAAAAGCAGAGGATTATGTCAAGCTTCATCAACTTGCCAAAAAATGGCAGATTCCAACTTTTCCCATTAATGGTAACGATTTAATAAAGAAAGGTTTTGCTAAAGGTGTGCTTTTAGGAAAAAAGCTTAAAGAGTTAGAAATGATATGGGTTGAAAGCGGATTTTTAATGGATCGTCATGTATTATTAGAAAAAATTGATTTATAATAATAATTCATTATTCGTCATGTGAAACAAGAGCTCTGAATATTGTAAGGTTATTTCAAACCTGTTCTTATTACATCAATCAAAATTATAGCCTTACACATTACAAGTGGGGAAATCCGTGTGAGGAAAAATGATTACAGAGAGAAAAAAAGTCTCGTATGAACCATTTCAAAGATAAGGATTTTGAAAGTGAAAACGGATAAAAAGAATAATGATAGCGGTTTGCACTTTGTATGAGCATAAAGAGGGGGATGTCCAATGGATTTTTACTATGAGGAGTATTTAATCATTCATAGGTGGTGATATGAAATGGATGTGATGAGCACTAAGAAATATTTATTTTATCAGCACTTGATTGTTGGAAAATGATAAGCGTTATACGCTCTAACTGTTCTTTATATGTTGTATATTGTTTTCGTGATAATTTATGGGTTTTTATAGGCATTCTGTAAGTTATTCCAAAAGTATTATTGAACTTTATGCGCTTTTAATTACTCATTATATTCTACTAAAGATTTTAATGGAATTGTTGTGTTTTTATAGATTACAGTTTCTTTCATGATAACCAATTTGTCGTAATGCTTCTCCCGTTGTTATGGCTACGCACATGGCGAGATTTAGAGAGCGTGCCTGTGGTTGCATGGGAATTTTCAATGTGTAATCGGCAGCTTCATGAACATAATCGGGAACCCCAGCTGTTTCACGACCAAAAAGTAAAACATCATTTTTTTGATAGCATATCTGCGTATAGCATGTTTTTGCTTTTGTACTTAAAAGCAACAGACGGCGGTTAAAGTGTTTCATGGAGCTTATAAAATGTTGCCAATCGATGTGTCGTTCTAAGGAAGCATATTCGAGATAATCCAATCCTGCGCGTTTGAGATTACGATCCGACAGATTAAAGCCTGCGGGTTCAATAATGTGCACATGTAAACCAAAACAAGCGCTGAGACGTAAAATCGTTCCAGTATTACCAGCGATATCAGGTTGGAAAAGAGCTATATGAAGTGTCATGTTCTCTGTAATATGATTTTTCTTTCGACTTTGTAAAGAAGCGCCACAATTTATTCGAAAAATATGCTTTGAGAAATACATGTTTTTTTACGTTTAATTTTTATTCACTTTAAATTTCAGGGAAAAAGTTATGTACACAGGTTTGTTTGGGATAAGAGAGAATCTCCCTATTAGGGACTTCCTTTATATTGAGCGATACATGAAATGGATTGGCTCATTATGTTGAAAAGTGGGATATTTAATAAGGTTAGATCATCCATTTTAATGAAAATCAACAAAATATGCTTTTTATGCAAAAGCAGAAGCGGAAAAAATACTCATTCAACCAGTTGGAATTGAGGGAGGGAGAGGTGCTGTAAATGTGTTAAAGAAATAATCGATAAGCTCAACTTATTTACTGAGACCTGGTCATAACAAGACTATGTTTCTTTCTTTAGGAGTGTTTATTTACACGCTATCTCCATTTTTCACAGGTGGGGGAGTAATTTTGATTGATTAATATGAATAGGTTTGAAATGAAAGAAGTTTACGGTGTTTCAGTATTTCATTCACTCTGTAAAACGATGAATTATCATTATAAAGCAGTTTTTTGTATAGACCATACAAATGGCAGAAGTTTTTTACAGGCATGTTGTTATGGTTGAGGCAACTCAGTGATCAAGCATTGTACAATGGGAGAGGGTATGGTAGAAGAATGTTTTAGCAAATAGTCTCTTTAAGTTAAGGCCATGGTTGAGCAAACGAGGCGGGATTTTCTGTTTTTGGTAACAGCTGTTGCAGGAGCAGTTGGAATGGGAGCGGTTGCGTGGCCTTTTATCCGTCAGTTGCGTCCAGATGAAGCTATTTTGGCATCTTCCTCTGTTGAGGTTGATCTTTCTGGTATTGAAGAGGGGATGTCGGTGACGGTAAAGTGGCGAGGACAGCCTGTTGTTATTCGAAATCGTACGACAAAAGAAATTGCTGATGCGCGCGCTACTAAATTAAGTCTTCTAAAAGACCGTCAAGCGCGAAATCCTAATCTTGAAGGTGAAAAAGAAGCAACAGATTTTGCGCGTTCAGCAGGTAAAGGACGTGAAAATTGGCTTATTGTTATTAATCTTTGTACGCATCTAGGCTGTGTAACACTTGGGCAATCGGGTAAATTTGGAGGATGGTTGTGTCCTTGTCATGGGTCTGTTTATGATACTGCTGGAAGAGTGCGGTCAGGTCCAGCTAACTATAATTTGGCTATTCCACCTTACCAATTTCTTTCTGATACTTTGCTCAAAATAGGATAAGGTTATGACAAGCTTTCCTCCTTATTGTCCTAAAAATGCTCTTGCTCGTTGGTTTGATAAGCGTTTTCCTCTTCCTCGTTTTTTTTATAATACATTTATAATTTTTCCTGTTCCGCGTAATCTTAATTACTTTTACACATTTGGCGGTATTTTGACCATTATGCTTTTATCACAGCTCTTGACTGGTATTGTCTTGGCTATGCATTATGTTCCAGATATTCATTTGGCTTTTGAAACTAGTGAACGATTTCGGCGTGAAGGGCAGTTTGGTTGGCTTTTTCGTCCATGGCATTCTGTAGGATCTTCGTTTTTTTTTATTGCTGTTTATATCCATTTGGCACGTGGACTTTATTATGGTTCTTATAAAAATATGCGAGAAATGGTGTGGGTTACAGGTATTTTTATTTATATCATCATGATGGCAATAGCATTTTTTGGTTATGTGCTTGTTTGGGGGATGATGTCTATTTCAGCGGCTTCAGTGATTGCAGGGCTTTTAAAAACGATACCTTTGGTGGGGACATGGTTGCATGAGACACTTCTGGGTGGTTATGGCGTAGGACAACCAACGTTGAATCGTTTTTATGTTTTCCATTATGTTTTATCATTTGTTTTGCTTCTTTTTGTGGGGCTGCATATTTGGGCAATCCATTGTGTTGGGCAAGGCAATCCAACGGGTCTTTCTGTACAATCAGATAAGGAAACGGTTCCATTTTCACCTTATGTGCTTATCAAAGATATTTTTGCTATTACTGTTTTTCTGATCTTTTTTGCCTGGTTTTTGTTTTATATGCCCGATTATATGGGGCAGGCTGAAAATTATAATGTGGCAGATCCTTTAAAAGCACCTCTTCGTGTGGTTCCAGAATGGTATTTTTTGCCTTTTTATGCGATACTTCGTGCTATAACTTTTGATATTGGTATTTTCCCTTCCACTTTTGTGGGCTTTGTTTTATTCGTCAGTTCGATTTGCATTTTAATTTTTGTGCCATGGTTAGACCGCTCTAAAATATGTTCAGCAAGATATCGACCTGTTTATAAAATTTTCTTTTGGGCGTTGGTTATTGATGTCGTTTTCCTTGGTTGGTTGGGGTCAAGAGAAATAAATGACAAAATCCTTTTATGGACGCAATTGGCTACGGTTTATTATTTTATATTCTTTTTGGTTATTTTGCCTACTTTGCCAGCCTTTGAAAAAAATTGTTCTCTTCCTTCTTCAATTATGCAAGATTTAAAACAGAAAAAAAAGAGACTATGGTAAATGTTTTTGTCGGACTGATTGTTATCGTTGCTATGAGCTTTTCTGCTCAGAGTTTAGCGAGAGATGCCTCTGATCAGGAGGAGGAATTTATTTCTTTTCCTTTAAGGATTCCTAAAAAACAAGAATGGAGTTTTTCAGGTCCATTTGGGTTTTATGATAAGGCGCAATTGAGGCGTGGGTTAAAGGTTTATAAACAAGTTTGTTCCAGCTGCCATGGGCTAAAATATGTGGCTTTTCGCAATTTAAAAGCTCTTGGGTATGATCAAGAACAGATTAAAGCTTTGGCGGGGCAATATGAAGTGCGCGATGGTCCTAATCGAGAAGGAAAATTTTTTAAACGTGCTGGGGTTGCAACGGATTATTTCCCTTCTCCCTTTGCGCATGAAGAAGAAGCAAGATTTATTTTGAATAGTGCTTATCCTCCAGATTTGTCATTGATGGTACGTGCACGTAGTGTATCTTTGCCTTTTCCTGCTTTAATTACTGATGTATTATCTCATTATGATACAGCGGGTCCAGATTATATTACAGCTCTTTTAACAGGATATCAGAAGGCGCCAGAAAATATGAAAATTGCTGAGGGTTATTGGTATAATCCTTATTTTATTGCCGGCAATTCTTTAACTATGGCTCCTCCTTTGAGTGATGGTATGGTTTCTTATGAAGATGGAACTCCAGAAATCATTGAACATTACGCGCGCGATGTTTCTGCTTTTTTGATGTGGGCTGCCGATCCTCATATGGAAATTCGTAAAAAAACCGGTTTTCGTGTTATTTTATTTTTAATCATTTTTGCAGGGCTTGTTTATATTTTAAAAAATCGTATTTGGTGTGGTTTAGAAGAAGAGTTAGAGAAAGAAACAAAAGACGAAATAAAGAGAAAATGATAAAGCGACAAGGCTTGAAAGAGTATAGAGTATAAAGAGCATAAGGAACAAATCTGTTTATGATGCATTGAGATTTTATAAAGTAAAAGCAAAGTAAAAACGGAGATGTTAAAATGAAAAAAATTGCATGTACTACTCTTATGTCAATTTTGATGGTTTCTAGTACTTACGCCCAGTCTTTTGAAGTGCCTTCAAAACCTGAAATGATCTCTTCTACGGGTATTGTACAGGTGGGGGTAGATAAGTCTGTGCGTTATGTGACACCTTTAGCAACGGATTTTGTTGCTTCCAGCCTTATAGGCGCCAATGTCTATAATATAGAAGATGAAAATATTGGTGAAGTAAAAGATATTATTTTGCGTGAAAATAATATTGCAGGGTTTGTTGTTGCTGTTGGTGGTTTTCTTGGCATAGGCGAGAGTTATGTAGTCGTTTCTCCAGAAACAATCCAGATGACAAATGATTATGGTAAATGGAAACTCATTACAAATGCGACAAAGGATTCTTTAAAGGACGCTCCAACATTTAAATACGAAGGGCGTTGGGCGCGCTAATTTTATATGTCCATTCTTTAATGGATAAAACTGTTGCTATCATAATAATATGCTAGCAACATTTTTTTGTTCAAAAAATTCTTGGCAGCTTTTGCTACAAGATTCCAAGGACCTATTACAAAGTTTTCAAGATAAACTATTAAGACAGAGTGAAGATTTAAGTATTATGTTTAAATAACATGACATCGCCATCTTGTACAATGTATTCTTTTCCTTCATCGCGGGCTTTTCCTGCTTCTTTTGCACCACTTTCTCCACCCAGAGCAATATAGTCATTGTAACTGATGGTTTGGGCACGAATGAAACCGCGCTCAAAATCTGAGTGAATAACGCCAGCTGCTTGGGGAGCTTTTGTACCACGCGTAATTGTCCATGCTCGTGTTTCCTTAGGCCCACAGGTGAAGTAAGTAATGAGATCAAGCAAAGAGTAGCCAGCACGAATAAGGCGATTTAAACTTGGTTCGAAGAGTCCTAGAGCATTGAGATATTCTGATGCTTCAGCATCACTCAGTTGTGTGATTTCCGCTTCGATAGAAGCAGAAATGATAATGCTTTGCGCATTTTGCTCTGTTGCCATTTTTTCAACTGTTTGGGTAAAGCTATTTCCATGAGCGGCGTCATTTTCGCTTACGTTACAAACATAAAGTACAGGCTTGGAGGTTAAAAGATTCAAACTCTTAAGAATGGGGTGTTCATCGGAAGAGATATCTTTGAGTAATAACCGGACAGGGTTTCCCTGTTGCAGTATGTTTAATGCTTTTTCCATAAGGGGTAAAATTGTGAGAGCTTCTTTATCTTTTCCGGTTGCTCGTTTACGAATTTGTATGATTCGTCTCTCAAGACTTTCAAGATCCGCAAGCATGAGTTCGGTTTCAACGGTTGTGGCATCACTAACAGGATCAATACGCCCTTCTACATGGGTAATATCTTCATTTTGAAAACATCGTAAAACGTGGACAATGGCATCGACTTCGCGAATATTGGCTAAAAATTTGTTTCCTAAACCTTCGCCTTTTGAAGCTCCTCGTACAAGCCCCGCAATATCGACGAAGTTAATGCGTGTAGGAATTATTTCTTTTGAACCAGCGATTGATGCAATTTTTTCTATTCGTAAATCTGGAACGGCAACTTCACCGGTATTGGGTTCAATGGTACAAAAAGGATAATTGGCAGCCTGTGCAGTGGCTGTTTTTGTTAATGCATTAAAAAGAGTTGATTTCCCAACATTAGGTAATCCGACAATACCGCATTTAAAGCCCATGAGAGTCTTTCTTTTCTTTTGATTTTATAGTCAAGATAGCTTCTTTTTTATAGCATATTTTCAGAAGAGTTATAGTCTTTGTGTTGCGATAAGTGAGAAAAAAGTCTAAAGTAACAGATAATCTGCTTTTTTACCTTAGTTCTTCTTATCTTAATGCTCTCCTTAGTCTCAAGGATAAGAAAACTTCGAATTAATGTTAATAATGTGCTAAGTTTTTCATGATATGCAAATCTGCATAAATAATTAATCGGAGAAAATAGAAGAGTGTTATCTCGTTGTGCCTTTTTAATTGCAGCACTTTTAGCTTTGGCTGGATGTGCTACACATCAGTCAGATATGTCATCGGTTCCTTTTCAACAAGTTCGATACATTCCACCAGAAATACAGGCTTTGTACGGTCCTGTAACGAATGAGACCTATTTGTTACCTGCTGTTGATCTTGCGACAATTGATCCAAAGTTTTGGCGACAAGAAGTGATTTATTATACATCTTATCCACCTGGAACATTGGTTATCGATACGCAAGAGTGTTTTCTTTACCTTATTGGTGAAAATGGAAAGGCTTTGCGTTATGGGATTGGGGTCGGTAAGGAAGGTTTAGCATTTGATGGTGAAGGGGTTGTACAGCGCAAGCGTCGGTGGCCAAATTGGGCTCCTACTGCAGCTATGATGGCTCGAGAACCAGAACGTTATGGTCATCTTGGGAAAGGAATGCCACCAGGACCCGATAATCCATTAGGTGCGCGGGCACTTTATTTGTTCAAAAATGGGAAAGATACACTTTTCCGTATTCATGGCTCACACGAATCGTGGTCAATTGGGCGTGCTATTTCAAGTGGGTGTATTCGTTTGCTTAATCAAGATATTATTGATCTTTATGATCGTGTTCCCGTTGGTTCGCGTGTTGTGGTCTTACAAAACAATAGGAGTATTCCTACAGTTTATAGTCAACAATCAAATGGCTATGATCCGCTACAGTCGACCATTCAGCCAAATGATTTTTTTTAATTTGGGGGAGAAGATTGGAGAGAACCGTTTGAGTATTTTGGTTTGCTGTTCAATCTTCTCTTTCTCTCAAAAGAGAATATAAACCGTTCTTTTTCAAAAGTGTATACAAGATTGTATTCTTATTTTTTTTCTAGCTTCTCAGGTTGCCAACAGATTTTGCCTTTTAGAAAGTGTATAAGAGGCATTTTTTTCTTTTTCAAGAGTTCTTATCCATATGCTTCACGCGACTGTGATACGCAAGTCAATGGTTTTGATTGTTTTTTATCGTTTGTGAAATTTCATTCATAAAGAGGGATTTATCATCTTTTATAAGGAGAGCGATATTTTTTGCAATTGTCTCTAAGAGAGGGGATAACCATTCTTGATCAGATTTGGCAAAATTTCCCAGAACATGTTGATGAACAAGTTCTTTACTTCCAGGATGACCAATTCCTATGCGTATACGACAATAGTTAGTACCACAATGGGCATCAATAGACTTAATACCATTATGCCCATTATTTCCTCCACCAATTTTTATACGAACTTTTCCTGGTGACAGGTCTAACTCATCATAAATGATGATCAAATTCTTCAGATCTAATTTATAAAATCGCAAAGCTTCACCGATAGCTTGACCAGAGAGATTCATGAAAGTTTGCGGTTTTATAAGAAAAATTTTCTCATTATTTATGAAACCATTAGAGATTTCTGCTTGAAACTTCTTCGACCATGGAGAAAAAGAGAAGGACTGATAGATGGCATCAACAGCCATAAAACCGATATTATGGCGGTTATTTTGATATTGTAAACCAGGATTGCCAAGACCAGCAATAAGCCACATGTGTATCTTCAGTCAAAGTATGAGTAAGGGTAGTGTCTCATAAATTAAGGCGGAAAAAATTCCCGCCTTTTGAGTTTTATGAAGTTTGCGTGTCTTCTTCATCATCTTCTTGTTCAGAAGTTTCATCACTGACATCCATGCCAGCAGGAGCTGAAATGGTTGCAATGGTAAAATCTCGATCTTGGATGATGGGAGTCACATCTTTTGGCAGTTGCACTGCTGAAATGTGAATAGAATCACCAATAGAGTAGCTGGCGAGATCAATTTCAATAGCTTCAGGAATAGCACTTGCTGGAGCAGTACATTCAATTTCGTGCCGAACAATATTGAGGACACCACCCTTTTTAAGTCCAGGTGCTGTATCTTCATTGAGGAAGTGGACAGGAATATTCACTTCTACAACGGATTTTGCTGAAATGCGTAAGAAATCTACATGGAGGGGAAAGTCACGCACGGGATCTAATTGATAATCTTTTGGCAAAACCATAATTTTTTGCTTGTCAAGAATAATCGTTGCAATGGTGGTACGAAAACCACCGGCATGAATTTTGTAGAAAATTTCTTTATAGGGAACTGTTATTGCCAAAGGGGGTTGTTTTTCACCATAAATGACAGCAGGAATAAGACCGTTGCGGCGAAGTTCACGGGAGGACCCCTTACCAACCCGCTCGCGTTTTTCGGCCTTAAGAGTGTAGCTTTTGCTCATAATTTAAGTCCTTTTTACATGATTGGAGATCCTTCAAAAACAACAATAGTTTTTGCATGGATATGAAGATATGCGCTAACCAACAGCGATCGCTCCATTCTGCGTTGCCTCCAAGGGTGTCTACGCAGAAGCTTGTTCTATAATTCAAACTATTCATAGATGCAAGAGTTGTGGGAAAAATCGATGATTTCTACCGTTAAAAAGGAGGAAATGTTACAAATTACGGTGTGGATGGAGAATCAACCAATATGCGCTGGCACTGATATGTTCAAAATCAAACACTGGAGATGTTATGAAGGTTGAGATTGCCTTGGGTGAGATGTCAGAGAGTCGTGCTTTGCATAAATCGATGCCAGCACTTCTTGATCTGGAAGAATTATTGGCGACACGTCTTCTTGTACAAGGTAATTCCGGTTCAGGGAAATCACATCTTTTACGCCGTCTTTTGGAGCAAAGTGCTAAGTGGGTGCAGCATTGTGTAATTGATCCAGAAGGCGATTTTGTAACTTTGGCAGATAAATTCGGTCATGTTATTGTAGAGGCTCAACGTAGTGAATTAGAATTGACTCGTATTGCTCATCGCATTCGCCAACATCGGGTTTCAGTGGTATTTAATCTTGAAGGTTTGGATACTGAACAACAGATGCGTGCTGTAGGGGCTTTTCTTGGGGCACTGTTTGATGTGGAACGTGATTATTGGTATCCTATGCTTGTCGTTGTCGATGAAGCACAATTGTTTGCTCCAACTGCGGCAGGAGAAGTTTCTGATGAAGCACGTAAGATTTCTCTTAGTGCTATGACCAATCTTATGTGTCGAGGGCGTAAACGTGGTCTTGCTGGTGTTATTGCGACACAACGTTTGGCTAAGTTGGCCAAAAATGTTGCTGCTGAAGCTTCAAACTTTTTAATAGGGCGGACTTTTTTAGATATTGATATGGTGCGCGCTGCTGATCTTTTGGGAATGGAGCGCCGCCAAGCGGAAATGTTTAGAGATCTTGAGCGGGGGAATTTTATAGCTTTAGGTCCCGCTTTATCACGACGTCCCTTACCAATCATTATCGGTTCTGTTGAAACTTTGGCACGCTCTTCTAGCCCTAAATTAATGCCACTTCCAACAGAGCGGGATGATGTGCAAGAGCTCGTTTTTACTGCTTCACCAGAGGAAATTTTAAAGCCATTTAAACAAATACGAGAGCCGATGAGGGAAAAATCAATGCACGAGATGTTAGAGGAGGTAGTGCATAAAAAACAAGAGTTGTTGGAAGAAACCCCGAGTTTATTTCCTGAACTTTCTGATGTTGAGCGTGACGGCCAAGCAGAACATATTATTCGGGAAATTCTTGAAGATTCTGAGGCTTTTTATCGTTCAACAGCGGTGCTTTATCAAGATTTTTCAGTTCGTTGTCGTATCCATGGTATGTCAAAGGTTCCTTTTAATCTTTCACAGTTTCGGCGTAAATTGGCTATTGCTCAGGCTTTTGTTGATGAACAAACGGCTGTCAGTGAACATTGGAAACATATTTTGCAGATATCAGAAAGTTTAGAAGAAGATGTCCAAGGAGTGTTCTTGAATGTAGCACAGGCCGCATTAGGGGGAAAGCCATGTCCATCGGATGCATTTTTAGCACGTCTTTATGGAACTCATTCTTTAAGCCGTGCACGCCGACTTTTAACCTACTTTGAAGAGCGTGGACTTATTGTTATTCACACGCATTTTAGTGGTCAACGTATTGTTGCATTTCCTGATCTTGGTGTTGAAACAGCACCCGGAGACCCCAAGGAACCACTTTAACCAAATAAGCTGGAAACCGATTGTTCTGCTGCTGTCCTTGCTATTGCTTCCCCAATAAGGTCGGCAATGGGCAAAACACGAATATTATGGGCGTTCTCAATAGCTTGTGTTGGCATAATTGAATCTGTAATAACCAATTCTTTCATCTCTGAATTGCTAATTCGTTCGATTGCATTACCAGAAAGAACACCGTGCGTGATATAAGCCGTGACACTATTGGCACCATGTTTAAGCAGAGCACTTGCTGCATTGCATAAAGTTCCACCTGAATCAACAATATCATCAAGCAAAAGGCAATCTTTTCCCGATACATCTCCAATGATATTCATAACCTCTGATTCACCGGGACGTTCACGACGTTTATCTACAATAGCAAGCAAACTGTTCAAACGCTTGGCGAGCGAGCGTGCGCGTACAACACCACCCACATCAGGTGAAACAACAATAACATTTTCAAGAGAATAATGCACTTTGACATCGCGAGAAATGACAGGAACAGCATAAAGATTATCCGTAGGGATATCAAAAAAACCTTGAATTTGTCCTGCATGAAGGTCTAATGTTAAAACACGATGGGCCCCTGCTTCAGTAATCAGGTTGGCAACAAGTTTTGCGGAAATGGGAGTACGCGGACCAGGTTTACGGTCTTGGCGTGCATAGCCAAAATAAGGGATAACAGCTGTGATGCGACGTGCCGAAGAGCGGCGAAGCGCATCAATCATGATGAGCAATTCCATCAAATGATCATTGGCAGGATAGGATGTAGATTGCAAAACAAACACGTCCTGTCCACGTACATTTTCATGCAGTTCTACAAAAATTTCTTGATCAGCAAAGCGCTTTACAGTTACTTTGCCTAAGGGGATGTTCAAATAATTTGCAACATCTTCAGCTAGGCGTGGATTAGAATTTCCGCAGAAAAGTTTCATAGTAGAACCTCTAAATCATCATGGTGGGAATGCGACACGGTTTTTAATTTCTTTTTATTAAATTGCAAGAGAACGATTACAAAAGCCTTACAATTTTATCGATTATTATTAAAGAGCTATGCGGTATGTTTTCTCTTTTTCCAAAAGTTTGTTGCTTTTAGAGCAAAGTTTTTTCTCCATGCGACAAAGAAATACGTATTGATTAAGCTTTTTGGTTATTACTTTATAAAAAAATGCTTTCAATATTGGGAATGTTTCATATTTAAGATGAATGAAGGGGAGTAAATAACAAAGAAGTATCATCTTGCTTTCAATCATTATAACTAAATATTGAAAATGATTCAGAGAAAATGCTATCATATTTTATGGGCTGGTAAATGATTTTGTAAAAAAATCAAAGCAAAGTACAATAGGATTTATTTTTACATTTGGGTAAAAAGTTTAGTTTTGCAGTTTTGGTATTGTTTTAAAAAATAAAAGGGGATCATCTTTTATTTTTTAGCATAATAGTAGAAATTTGCCGTCCGTAATCAGGTTCACTACGGTGTATTGCACGGCGATAGGAGAAAAAACGCTGTTCATCTTTGTAGGTGCAAAGCTCTACACAAGAAGCATTAACGCCTGCTTCTATGAGTTGATGCATAATGAATGCCCACAGATTAAAGTAAAAGTGATTTATTTTGTCTTTTTTTATAAAATATTTTTGGTATTTACTGTGGCAATCAATAAATTGCTCGTAAAATTCGCTTGTTACTTCATAGTGGCAAGGACCAATACAAGGTCCAAGGACTGCTGTTATTGATTGTCTTTTGGCTCCTTGTTTTTCCATAACAGCAATTGTTTTCTCGATAATTCCATTTAAGCTTCCACGCCATCCGGCATGAGTTGCAGCGATGACTCTAGCTTGTGGATCAGCAAACAGAATGGGTCCGCAATCTGCTGTAAGAATGCCGATTACGAGTTCTTGTGTGGTGGTAACGAGAGCATCGGCTTTAGGAGGGGAGCCGATAAAAGCTTTATCAACGACAACGACTTCACAAGAGTGTATTTGATTGACAGTGACTAAATTTTGTATCTCAACATCAAAATAATGAGCGACCAAAGTGCGGTTTTGTGTAATATGTTCAGGGTGATCATTTGAGCTTTGTCCAACATTAAGGCTTTGGTAAAGGCTTTTTGAAACACCACCTTGACGAGTAAAAAAACATGTTTTATCCCACGGGTGTGTAAAGTAGAAAGATTTTTTGCAAGAATGGGATGAGGGATAGATTTCATAAAAGTTCCTTAATGGAGATTATTTGAAGTGAGGATGGAGATGTTCATATTTGTCAATAAATATTTTAGATAATGATGTGCTTATTGACAGAAGCGCTGATCATCAAAATTGGGGAGGTATGGAGATGTTTTTATCACAAATATGCAAGACTTTAAATAATTTTCCCATTTGATCTGGACCAGCGAGCCGTTCGATGTCTTGGCGGATTTTGTCTTTTAGTGTAGCACTTTTACTTGCTCCAAGCTGTTTTGCGCGTTCCAGCAGCCCCATTTTTAAAAGAAATTCTCCTTGCTCGAAGATTTCAGCAAAACAACCTTTTTCAAGAGCTATGTTTTGTAAAAAAGAAAAATCAACATGGGATGTTAAATCATGTTCCCCAGGGGCATCAAAAACATCACGAAATCTATGTTTTGACAGTGCTTGCAAGGTATCACCAAATGCAAGATCAGTAGCACCATAATCAATGAGTAAAGCAGAACCTGTCACTTGCACTAAATGGTAGCTGATTTGTTCCATGAATTGATGCCGTAAGGGGGCATGTTCAAAAATTGTTCCGTTAGGCACTTTAGAACAATAGGTTTGTAGAGAAGAGGGAAGTTTATGTGGGGCAGCAATAAAGATAAAATCTCCATCTTGATTGACTGTAATGCAGCGTTCTTTCCATTCTCCATTGACTTTAATATATTGGTTAATAGGGAGTGTATCGAAGAATTCATTAGCTATGAGGAAGAGAGGTTTTGAAGGAATTTGATCAAACCTTTCAATGCTATGGATTTGTTTTTGATAAGAGCAAAGGCGCTTTTTTTGTTCTTTTGCGAGTTTTTTACTTATTTCAAGGAGAAAAATTTCAGCGGCATTAAATGCTGTCGTGGATAATTTTTGAATGGTACGCAAAACATCATCCATGAGAGTTCCACGTCCTGGACCTATTTCAGCGAGGATAAAAGGATGAGGACAGCCATGAGCATTCCAGCTTGCGAGAGTCCAAATGCCAATCATCTCTCCAAATAATTGGCTTATTTCAGGTGCTGTGATGAAATCACCAGCACGTCCAAAAGGTGTTTGTGTTTGATAATAACCAAATTGAGGATCGGTAAGTGCCAACGTCATATATTGGCTAACAGTGATTGGTCCATTAAGGGCAATAATTTCTTTAATTTTTTCTTTTAGATTGGCCATTTTCTGTCGATTTATATTTAAAGGCTTGGAGAAGAAGATAAAACCCTAAAAGAAGCATGGGAAGAGATAAAGCCATGCCATAGGTAAAACCAGTAGAATGGAAAAGAGTCGAAAACCATTCTGGATCTTCTTGAGGCGCACGGTAAACTTCAGAAATGCTGCGCGCTACTGCGTAGCCTATAATAAATGTTCCTGCAACAGCTCCAGGGCGCTTTAATGCTTTGAAGACAAAAATGATAAGGCATAAGATGATGAAGAGAAGAAATCCTTCCATGAATGCTTCGTAAAGCTGGCTTGGATGGCGGGGTAGATAGTGAGGATCGAGAGGAAAACAAACAGCCCAAGGACGTGTAGTAATATTGCCCCATAACTCTTGGTTGATGAAGTTGCAAATTCGTACAATGCCAATACCAATAGGAGCACCGGCAGCAATGATATCAAACATGGCTCGTATGTTAATATGATTTTTACGGGCAAACCAGATCATAGCAATGATAATACCAATAAGTCCGCCATGAAAGGACATTCCTCCATCCCATACGGCAATGATAGAACTTGGATGATTAAGATAGTAAATGGGATCCCATACAAGAACTTGTCCTAAACGCCCTCCGATAACAACACTTATAGCAGACCAAACAACAAAATCTCCGATCTTTTCTTTATCCATAGGGGGGCGGTCTTTATACCATAGAGATGTTTTTTTTAATAATTTTTGCGCATACCACCAAGCAAAAAGAATCCCCACCACGTAACCAAGTCCATACCAATGAAGTGCTATGGGACCTAGCTGGATAATGACAGGATCAAGAAAAGACGGAAAAGCAATGGCTGGACAAGAAAGATTGTTCATGAATTAAGCATCTTACATTATACGAGATGAATATGAAGTGACTCTGATGGTCAGAAATGACAGATGAATGCGCAATGGTCAAGTCAGTAGGGAGGCTAGTCAGAAAGGGGAATAGATTTCCACTGGTTTACGCGGTAAAAAAATATGGTGATAAAAGAAATATTAAAAAATCTTTAAAAAATCGTCATGAAAAATCTGCACAGTATGTAAAATATAGGGTAAAAGGAACAAATTACAGTATCTAAATGTTATGAGAATACGCTATAATGCGTGCGTCAATAATTAAAATTTAAGGAAAAATGTTATGCGTAATGGATCAAATCGTATTCTTGATGAATTAGCAAAATTAGCAACAGATGCTGCTGACGTCGCGCAAGGCATACGACGTGAAGCTGGAACAGCTTTTCGTGTGCAGGCTGAAAAGATAGCAAACAAACTTGGTCTTGTTTCTCGCGAAGAGTTTGAGACTTTTAAGGAGATGATGCTGAAAATCCATGCTGATAATGCTGATTTGAAAAGGCGTCTTGATGATTTAAAAAAAGATGATTTAAAAAACGCAGACACAAAAAAAGTAAGATAGTTTCTTAAAAAAGGAATCTTCAAAAAAATATCCCCAATTTTTCAATATGATGCGTGAAACTAAAAAATGCTTAATCTTGAGTCTGTTAGAGCGGAGCATTTGTCTATTTTTGATTTTTTTTTGGGTAAAATACATTTTTTTGAATCAGGGGGGCTGGCGCTATGAAATTGTATCAATACACTGAAAAGACTTGATGATTCGTTTTATGACTATCAGGTTGCCCTAAACAGCGCGATTGTGTTCTGGGTGTTTGTGTACTGTCGATGTTTTTATGTGTATTTGTTTGTTGTAAAGGTTCTGATTGTAGCAAAATATTGTTACAGTTTAGGCGGTTTATATTCTGTTGACAATGTTTTTAAGATGGTTGAGGATTGTGATGAGGCTTGCATTTTGCGCCACAGAGAGAAAAGAGCACCCTGTTGACTTTATCGAACAGATTGCCTGTGAATATGATTGGTCGTTTGAGCGGGATGCGCAAGATGAAATTAGCGTTTGTGTGGAAGGAAAGCGCGCAAATTATCGTCTTGCTTTTTCATGGATGGAAGAGCATGAAGCACTTCATTTGGCTTGTTCGTTTGATCTTTTTATTAAAAATGCTCGAACAGCTGAAATACAGCGCTTATTGCTAGCAATTAATGAAAAGTTGTTGTTGGGACATTTTGATTACTGGCAAAGGAATAATTCAGTTATTTATCGGCAAGGTCTTCTTTTGGCTGGTGGGATGCATCCATCTCATATACAGGTTGAAACATTGTTTATACATGCACTTAAAGCCTGTGAAAGCCATTATGTTGCATTTCAGATGGTTGCTTTGTCGGGAGAAAGTGCTTACAAGGCACTGCAGTACACTTTGTTTGAAACTGTAGGGAATGCCTAAAATATACAGTTTGTTATTTTTACAGACGGTTTAATGAAATATTGCTCATAGGGGGATATCAAGAATAGCGCGTAATCCCCCGAGTGGGCTCTCATCTAATTGTATATTGCCACCATGGCTGCGTGCTATGTCTTGAGCAATAGAAAGACCAAGTCCTGTTCCACTCGCATCTTGATTTCGCGCTTTATCAAGCCGAAAGAATGGCTTAAAAACTTCTGTGCGCATGCTTTCATGAATTCCAGGTCCATTATCATCGATTATCAATATAAAAGATTCTTGTTGAGAGTTAGCTGTTAGTTTAATGGTTGTGCCGTAACAAAATGCATTTGATACAAGATTTCTGACCAAGCGTGTGAAAGCACGGGGACGTACTTGTATTTCTGTAGGACCTTCAATGGTGTAAGAAAATTGACGTTTGTGAAGATGAGCATCGGCGGAGAATTTTTGCATAAGAGCATTTAAATCAAAAGTCTTGACACTTTCACTTCCTTCACCACGAGCAAAAGCAAGATAATCTTCTAACATATTTTGCATGTCACTTACATCTTGCTCAAGCGGTTTAATATCAAAGTCAGTATTTACTAATGCTAGCTGAAGTTTAAAGCGTGTAAGAATGGTTCTTAAATCATGACTTACTCCTGAGAGCATCATGGTACGTTGTTCAATTTGGCGTTCAATACGTTCACGCATGCGTAAAAAAGCGATGCCTGCACGACGGACTTCATCAGCTCCCTGTGGTTGAAATCCTTTTGGTAAAGGACGACCGCGTCCAAAGCTTTCTGCTGCTTCAGCCAATTGTTGAATTGGTTTGATTTGATTGCGCAAAAAGTAAATCGCTATCAGCAATAAAACAAACGCTGTTCCTACCATCCAGCTTAAAAAAATAGCAGTATTGGAAGCATAGGCTTGGCTGCGTGGAGCAAAGACGCGTAAGATGTTGTGACCAAGGTGGGTACGGATTTCAACAAGATCAGAATCTCCTACGGTATCGATCCAGAAGGGACGGTTAATTTGGCGGGTGATTTCTTCACTTAAAAAATAGTCAAGAATTGCAAAAAATGGCTTAGGTCCTGGAGGGGGTAAGGAGGTAGGAGATAGAATAGAAATGTTTAATCCCATACGTTGTTGTGCAATACGCTTGATATCTTCATAGTTATCTTGTTGTGGATATGTTTCAAGAATATCAATAATGGCTGCAATATCATGCACGACAGCCGTTGAAAGACGCTCGGTTACCATTTGCCAATGGCGTTCCATAAAGACATAAGCAATGACCGTTTGCAGAAGCACCATGGGAGCGATAATAATGATCAAAGAGCGAGCATAAAGCCGTTTAGGCATTTTTTTCGTTAACCATCGAAGAAAAAATCTTAAAGGTTTGATCATTCTTGTGCCTATTCAATAGAGAGTTTATACCCTATTCCTCGCACGGTTTGGAGCCATATAGGCAGTGCTGGGTTTTTTTCGATCTTACGACGAAGGCGGTTGATCTGTACATCAATGGCACGTTCACTTATATTGCTGTCATCGGTCGCGAATTTATGGCGCGGAATTGTATCTCCTGCATTTTCGGCAAACATGACCATCATTTCTTGTTCTTTATCTGTTAATTTAATAATTTCTCCTCCTTTTTTGAGTTCACGTCGTGAAATTGAAAATATATAAGGTCCAAAAACGATTTGCTCAATTTTAGGCTGGTTCGATAGAAAACCACGTCGTAAAATGGCGTTGATGCGAAGGAGAAGTTCACGAGGGTCAAACGGCTTAGCCAGATAATCATCTGCCCCTGCTTCTAATCCACGGATACGATTGTCTATTTCAGATAAAGCTGTTAGCATGAAGATAGGAACATCCTTTGTTTGGCGGAGTGAATGAGTGAGATCAATGCCGTTTTCACCAGGCATCATGACATCAATAATAAGAAGATCAAAATCTAAACTTGCCAACAGTCGTTTTGCTTCATTAGCATTGGCTGAAACTGAAACACGAAATCCATTTTTAATGAGAAACTGAAATAAAAGATTGCGGATACGAGTGTCGTCATCAATCACAAGAAGGTGAGGTGCGTCATCACACAAAACTTGAACATGATCGGCCATTCTTAAAAACCTTGACAAAAATTTAGTTTACACAAAATAGAAGTTTACATAAGTTGATAAAGCTGTCGAGCAGCACCTTTATCTTAAAGGACAGAAAGTTCTATTTATAAATTAAAAAAAGTGACTTTTGAAAAGGATATTATGGGTAGTCTTAATATACATATTATTCCAGTTACGACATTCCAACAAAATTGCACTTTGCTTTTTGATAGTGAATGTAAAAGGGGGGTTCTTGTTGATCCTGGTGGTGATTGGCCGCGGATTCAAGACGTAATCGAAAAGAATGATGTTATCGTTGAAGCTATTTGGATAACACATGGTCATTTTGATCATGTGGGAGCAGCAATGCAAGTGAAAGAAGCGCTTAATGTAAAAATTATCGGTTCCCATCGCGATGATAAGCCTGTGATGGATGCTGTCAGCGAAAGCGCAAAAAATTATGGCATCACTGATGCTTGCAGCTGTATCCCTGACCAATGGTTAGAAGATGGTGAGTGTGTTTATTTTGCTGGACATGAGTTTAGGGTTTTTCACACCCCAGGACATTCCCCTGGTCATGTCATTTATTTCAATGAAAAAGAGCGCTTAGCCCTCTTGGGTGATGTTCTCTTTCGTGGTTCTATTGGACACACTGATTTTCCCTTCTGTTCTCATGAAAAATTGATGCAATCTCTTCGAGAAAAAGTTTTACCCTTAGGCGATGATGTTTGTTTTATCTGTGGGCATGGTCCCAAAAGCAGCATAGGCTATGAGCGCCAAAATAATCCTTTTCTTCAAGATTTTAACATATGAGCAAACAAAAAAACGCTTTGAAGCGTTTTTTTGCCATTTAAGATTTTTTTAGTAGGACGGAATAGAAGTTAATTTATTGGAGCATAACAAACGTGTTCCAAACCATTACGGTCTCGAAAAGTTCCTGTTTTAGGATTGAAGGAACGGTATTTTTTCTTGCAATAGTTAAGCCAATCAGATTCCCATGATTGTTGTACTGGCTCATATTCCACCGTTTGCGGAGCTTCATAAATTATCTGTTCTTGTGGAACCTGTTGATATACAATTTGATGTTGTGGTGCGGTTTGATAAACAACTTGTGATTGTTCTGGTTTTTTTAAAATTTTGCCGAGAAGTGCACCTGCTGCAAGAGCAAGAATGCCCATTGCTAAAGCTTCTCCTGAGTTATTTATATTAATACTACTGTGTTTTGTCTTTTTGCGCTCAACATAATGATATGTCTTGTGTTCAAAATGATGATGTTGTTGTGCTCCCCATTTATGGCTGACATAATGACGTTTGTGGGGATTATCAAAAGAGTGATGTTCATTATGAGAAAAATGGGAGCTAAAATTGTGAGACGGTAAACCAGCCTCCCTCCTCATATCATAGTTATGATACCATGCCATATCCGCAAGCGTTGGATCTAATGGCATCAAAACAGTTACAGTAGACATTGCTGATAATACCGCTAATCTGATGACTTTTTTCATAATGATGCTCCTTGTGTAAATTCGTATTTTTCACATCCTATACGTGTCAAACTGAACAGAGCCTGAACAATTTTGGACTTTATTGTGACAATAAAAACTCATTTAGTTAAAACTATTGCTAATATAATAAAATAAAATCATGACAGAATTTTGATTTCAATTAATGTACTCTTCTTAAGGTTAATTAAGCAGCTTGTATTGAGAGCATCATATTTTTTACTATTGGTTATAAATTCTTTATTGATGAGTACTTTTTTATTTCTTGATACAATATGAATTGAACAATAGGTGTATAATAAAAGTCATTGTTTTTTATTATAGGCTGGTGCTATGATAAAATTTATTTCACCTTACTTATGATAGAATACAGTCCTGTTTGACTACTCTTTTGTGAGGCTAAATATTGAGTTTGATATCAGATTATAACTGTATAAAATAATATATTGCGAGAACTTTTTTTGATATACGGGAAACATTCTCTTTAATTTTTTTGTGCTCGTTTAGGTTTTAGAAGTGTTTTGGGCGTGTTTTGATAGTTTTAGGGATTTTTTTATAACGTGGTTTAACAAGAAAAATTGCTAAAGGGGATATCAATAATAGCGCGTAAGCCCCCTAGAGGGCTATCATCCAATTGAATATTGCCTCCATGGCTACATGCTATATCTTGAGCAATAGAAAGGCCGATACCTGTTCCACTCGCATCTTGATTTCGGTTTTATCAAGTCTAAAGAATGGCTTAAAGACTTCTGTGCGTATATTTTTATGAATACCAGGTTCATCATCACCAATAGTTATGATGAAATATTCTTGTTGGGATATGGCTGTTAGTTTGACAGTATTGGCATGACAAAATGCGTTTGACACAAGATTGCTGATGAGACGCGTGAAGGCACGTGGGCATACTTGTATTTGTGTAGAGCTTTCAATTGTGTAGGAAAATTGACGTTTGTGAAGATGCGCATCGGTAGAGAATTTTTGCATAAGAGGATTTAAATCAAAAGTTTTAACACACTCATTTCCTTCACTACGGGCAAAAGCAAGGTAATCTTCTAACATATTTTGCATGTCGCTCACATCTTACTCAAGCGGCTTAATATCAAAGTCAGTATTTTCTAACGCTAGCTGAAGTTTAAAACGGGTGAGAATGGTTCTTAAATCATGGCTTACACCCGAAAGCATCATGGTGCGTGTGTGCATTTTTCTGTACATGTATTTAAGGTTTTTCACACCCCAGGACATTCCCCTGGTCATGTCATTTATTTCAATGAAAAAGAGCGCTTAGCCCTCTTGGGTGATGTTCTCTTTCGTGGTTCTATTGGACACACTGATTTTCCCTTCTGTTCTCATGAAAAATTGATGCAATCTCTTCGAGAAAAAGTTTTACCCTTAGGCGATGATGTTTGTTTTATCTGTGGGCATGGTCCCAAAAGCAGCATAGGCTATGAGCGCCAAAATAATCCTTTTCTTCAAGATTTTAACATATGAGCAAACAAAAAAACGCTTTGAAGCGTTTTTTTGCCATTTAAGATTTTTTTAGTAGGACGGAATAGAAGTTAATTTATTGGAGCATAACAAACGTGTTCCAAACCATTACGGTCTCGAAAAGTTCCTGTTTTAGGATTGAAGGAACGGTATTTTTTCTTGCAATAGTTAAGCCAATCAGATTCCCATGATTGTTGTACTGGCTCATATTCCACCGTTTGCGGAGCTTCATAAATTATCTGTTCTTGTGGAACCTGTTGATATACAATTTGATGTTGTGGTACGGTCTGATAAACAACTTGTGATTGTTCTGGTTTTTTTAAAACTGTACCAAGAATCGTACCTGTTGCAAGACCAAAAATACCCATTGCTAAAGCATCTCTTGAGTTGTCTATATGAATATTACGGTGTTTTGTTTTTTTGCGCTCGACGTAATGATACGTTTTGTTTTCAATATAATGATAATGGTGGTGATGGTGGTGATGATGTTGTTCCGCCTTATTATGTTTGGCTACAAACTTTTCATGTTTGGCTTTAAATCTTCTTTTGCCGTCTTCAAAACTCTTGTGGAAATCATCAACAAACTTTTGGAAATCATCAGAAAAAAAGCCACGTTTTCTATCAGAACAATGGGAGCGAGAAAAACCGCAAGGCGGGATATCAGCTTCCATTTCCCTCATCGCATTATCTGTTTCTTGATGCATCTTCCTCATCATATCATCTATTTCTCCCGAGATAGAGTCACTACGATTCCATGCCATATCCGCAAGCGTTGCATTTAGTGGCAGCAAAACGGTTACAGTTGACATTGCTGATAATACCGCTAACCTGATCACTTTTTTCATAATGATGCTCCTTGTGTAAATTCGTATTTTTCACATCCTACACGTTTCAAACTGAATAGAGCCTGAACAATTTTGGACTTTATTGTGACAAAAAAATAAAAATTCATTTAGTTGAATCTACCGCCGAGACAGTACAATAAAATCATAACAGAATTTTGATTTCAATTAATGTACTTTTCTTGAAGTTAATTAATAAGTTTGTATTGAGAGTACCCAATTTTTTACTATGGGATATAAACTATTTATTTATGGATACTTTTTTATTGTTTGGTACAATATGAATTGAACAACTAGGTGTATGAATAAAAGTTATCATTTTTATCATAGGCTTATGGTGTTATGATAAAGTCTTATTTTACTTTACTTGTATTATAGAACAGTGTTATATCTTTATATTATCTTGTGAGGCTAAATAATATTTGAGTTCTATATCAAATTATAAATGTATAAATATAATATATTATGAGTAATTTTTTTGATATATATAAGACATTCTCTTTGAATTTGTCTGCGTTTTTTAGAGTTTAGAAGTTTTTTACATTTTTAGGGATTTTTTATAACAGGTTGAACAAGAAAAATTGCTTAAAAATTCAATATATGTTAGGCATTTTTTGTAAAATGTTCTCTCTTATGGTGTTTTAGATTAATTGGGGCATCCTTGATGTTTGAGGTTGTCTATTTTTTGGATAATGCTGTTTGTTTTTGAGCTTTAGTCTTTTTTCAGAAGGGCTGAAGATTATTTTATGCGGTTTGAAATTTTCTACTTCTTTGTTGATTGCGTTTTTTTTCGTTTTATTGTTACTTGATTGGGGGGGTACGAGATTTTCCTTTTCGATTTTCCAAGATACCAGTGTCTATGGTTGGTCCCATGTGTGCAAGGTCTGGTTTGGAGAAAAGACTTGGTTGTAATACGGGCTCATGGGGGGATTGTTCGCTATGATGTGTTAAGGGGTTCTCAGCGATTTCTATTTCTATCTTTTGTAATTGTTTGATTTCATCGCGAAGTCGCGCTGCTTCTTCAAAGTTGAGATCAGCAGCTGCTTCATGCATTAATTTTTCAAGGTGTTTAATATGAGATGCTAAATTGTTGCCAACCATATTTTTTTTCTCGATGACATTAGGGATATTTGTGCAAATATGGTTGTTTTCGTAGCCTGAATTGAGAATATCTCCGATATTTTTTTTGATACTTTTGGGTGTGATATGGTGTTCTTCATTATAGGCTATTTGTTTTTGTCGACGTCTTTGTGTCTCCTCTAAGGCTCGTTCTATGGAACCAGTGATTGTATCTGCATAGAGGATAACGCGGCCATCTACGTTACGTGCAGCACGTCCGATTGTTTGTATGAGGGAAGTTTCAGAGCGCAAAAATCCCTCCTTATCAGCATCTAGAATGGCAACAAAACCACATTCTGGAATATCTAAGCCTTCTCGGAGCAAGTTGATACCGATGAGGACATCAAAGGTGCCAAGCCGCAGATCGCGTAGAATTTCAATGCGTTCTAATGTATCAATGTCAGAATGCATATAGCGTACACGAATATCTTGTTCGTGGAGATATTCAGTTAAGTCCTCGGCCATACGCTTTGTGAGAACTGTCACCAATGTACGGTAGCCTTTTTGAATTGTTTTACGAATTTCATTTACAACATCATCGACTTGATTGCTGGCTGGACGAACCTCTGTTGGCGGATCAATGAGCCCTGTTGGACGAATAATTTGTTCTGCAAAAGTGCCATGAGATTGTTCTATTTCCCAGCGTCCTGGTGTTGCAGAGACGGCAATAGTTTGTGGGCGCATGGCATCCCATTCTTCAAAGCGTAAAGGGCGATTGTCCATACAGGAAGGTAGGCGAAACCCATATTCTGCTAGGGTTGCTTTTCTTCGAAAATCACCTCGGTACATGCCTCCAATTTGGGGAATGGTTACGTGACTTTCATCGATAAAAACAAGAGCATTGTTTGGAATGTATTCAAACAAGGTTGGTGGTGGTTCTCCGGGTTTTCGTCCTGTTAAATAGCGTGAATAATTTTCGATTCCAGAGCATGAGCCGGTGGTTTCCAACATTTCCAAATCAAAAATTGTACGTTGTTCTAAACGTTGTGCTTCTAAAAGACGTCCAGCTGCGTTCAACTCATCAAGGCGTTGAGCGAGTTCCATTTTGATCGATTTCATCGCTTGATTGAGTGTTGGGCGTGGTGTTACGTAGTGTGAGTTGGCATAAATTTTAATCGATTGAAGATCGCCTGTTTTTTGTCCCGTTAGAGGATCAAATTCCGTAATTGTTTCCACTTCATCGCCAAAGAGCGAAATACGCCAAGCACGATCTTCGAGGTGGGCAGGGAAAATTTCGATTGTATCCCCTCGAACACGAAAGGAACCACGAATGAAATTGATATCTTGTCGATAATACTGTTGAGAGACTAAATCAGCCAAGAGTTTTCGTTGATTGAGTTTATCACCTTTTTCTATTTTGAAGGTCATAGCAGTATAAGTTTCTACTGAACCAATCCCGTAAATACACGATACAGACGCGACAATAATGACGTCATCACGTTCAAGGACAGCACGTGTTGCAGCATGGCGCATACGGTCGATTTGTTCATTAATTGAGGATTCTTTTTCAATATAGGTATCAGAGCGTGCAACGTAGGCTTCTGGCTGATAATAGTCATAATAGGAAACAAAATATTCGACGGCATTGTGGGGAAAAAAACTTTTAAACTCTCCGTAAAGCTGCGCTGCTAGAGTTTTATTTGGTGCTAAGATTAAAGCTGGACGCTGTGTTTCTTCAATGATTTTGGCCATTGTATAGGTTTTTCCTGAGCCGGTAACACCCAAAAGCACTTGTGTACGTTCATCTTTTTGAATTCCCTCAACCAGAGTTTTAATTGCTTGAGGTTGATCTCCTGCAGGTTCAAAGGGTGTTTCGAGTTGAAATGGAATGCCACCTTCAGATTTTTCAGGACGAATAGGGCGGTGAGGTGTCCATAATACGCCATTCTTAAAAAGAGGATTGCCTGAGGCAATCAGAGCAGAAAGAGCCTCAACTGTTGCTGTAACACCATTTTTCATTGTTGTATCCTTTAATAGAAAAGTGCTGGTGATTTTAAAGAAAATACTAATTTTTACAATTTCATTACGATAACAGCAAAACGTTATTGAACAGATTTATTTTGGTTTATTGGAGCTTTCATTAGGATATTGATCAAGTTTTTTCTATGAGACGAATTCTTCGAAGTGGGTCTTTGGAGGGGGCATATTGTGGTTGTTCGTGGACACTATTGCATTTTTGCCATGATAATATTTAAGATGGCATAAATTATTATGGCTGTTATGGAGAATAATCGGTACGTTTGGGCACTAAAGACATCGTGTATGTGTGATAAAGATCATTTCCATCTTTAAATGAAAGATAACGAGATGACACCCAACCTATTTGAGTGTTATATCGGATATGGCACCAATTGCCTTCACAGTTTTTAACAAAAACCAATTCTCCAGCAGAGATTAAGCCGCAAAGTGCATACTGAGTGCTGGGACCTGTTCTAAAATTAAGATTTCTCGTAACAAAAGCATCCGCAGCTTCAGATACTGTTGTGGCGAAAAAGAAAGAGCCAAACATAAAAAAAATGACGATTTTTTTCATTCTTCTGTAAAGAATTTCTTTAGAGATTTTCTATCCTTCTCTCTTTGTATCCCATATGATTTCTTTTGCTAGATTATGATAAAACAGAAAAAAATACAATTCTTTCTTCTTTAGGAGATTTTAAAGAGAAGAGTGAAGTTTAACGTTTTAAACACCAAAATGAGATGTTTTAATCACTATTTGTGCATGTTTTGTTTCCTTTATTTATTTTTGTATGGAAAATAGCGATACTGTACTATATAATAAAAAAGATCGTAGTTTTCGGATTCCAAAAGTAATTTTGGAAGCCGTTTTTTGTATTTTTATTAAACCTTCCGTGTAATAGAAAGGGACGGATTATGGAAAAAGTTCCGATGACTACAGCTGGTTTTGAGAGTCTTAAAGAAGAGTTGCGTTGGCGTCAACAACAGGAGCGTCCGCGAATTATTGAAGCAATTTCTGAGGCGCGTGCGCATGGTGATTTATCCGAAAATGCTGAGTATCATGCAGCTAAAGAAGCGCAAAGTCATAATGAGGGGCGTATAAATGAGCTTGAAGATTATATCGCACGAGCAGAAGTTATAGATGTCTCGCGTCTTTCAGGTGACAAAATAAAATTTGGCGCAACCATTAAACTCTTGGATGAGGACACTGAAGAAAAAAAAGTGTATCAGATCGTAGGAGATCAAGAAGCTGATGTAAAGGTTGGTAAAATCTCTATTTCTTCGCCTATCGCACGTGCACTTATTGGCAAGCAAGAAGGTGATGTGATTGAGGTGAATGCACCAGGTGGTGCGCATAATTATGAGATCATTAAGGTTCAGTACATCTAAATAACATATGGATTATTATGCGTGTATCTTTGGACGAAACTGAGGTTATTGCGCCTCACTTTAAAAGGCGTTTATCGGGAGTAACATCTACGATTATTCAGCTTATTCCACTGCAACGCGAACAGGGTGTGCGTATATCCACTTTGGGGTTTGGTTTACCACAAACTTTACCGACTCTTGCCTTTAGGGACCTTTTCGGACTTTGGAAAAGTCCGAAAGGGAAGCCATTTCGTATTTGGCATGCACGACGCAATATTGAGATGCTTTGCGGGGTTTTTTTACGCGATGTTTTGCGAATGAAGCTTAAACTCATCTTTACTTCGGCATCTCGTCGCGAACACAAGCCTTTTACTAAATGGTTGCTTCGTTGTATGGATAAGGTTATCGCTACTAGTGTATGTACGGGAACCTATCTAGAAGTGCCTCATAAGGTTATTATGCATGGAGTGGATATTAGACGTTTTTCACCCCCAAAAATTCCTGATGATTACTTTCCAGCAACTGGGGTGCCAGGAAAATATGCAGTAGGATGTTTTGGGCGTGTGCGCTATTTAAAGGGTACTGATTTGTTTGTGGACGCGATGATAGCATTATTGCCTGACTATCCCGAATGGACAGCACTTATCGCTGGTCGTACGACAGAACAGCATTATGGTTTTGAAAAGAAATTACGACAGAAGATTGCTGAAGCTGGTTTAAACGACCGCATTATTTTTCTTGGTGAAAGGCTTGATATAGCTGTGTGGTATCGCCGTCTATCACTTTATGTGACTCCTTCTCGTTTGGAAGGTTTTGGTCTGACACCATTGGAGGCAATGGCATCACAGACGGCTGTAGTGGCGAGTGATGTAGGAATTTTTAAAGAATTGGTGGTCGAGGGAACAGGAACGGTTGTTCAAGCAGGAGATGGAGCGGCTTTAACAGCAGCAATTGAACCTTATTTTTCTGATGTGGAAAAAACATTGGCAGCCGGAAAGAAAGCTTTAACCCATGTTCGTACTCACTTTCCTTTGGAAAAAGAGGCGAGCAAGATTGAAAGTGTTTACAAAGAACTGTTTGCGGAAAAAACACTTTGATATGATATCAAAAATCTTCTTGAGGGATGATAAAAAGTATTTTCCTTAAAGATTTTTCATAGTCATCAAGAAAACAGCTCATGATATAAATGTTATTTTACAAAATTTATATTGTCTTTAGTAGAACGCTATAAGAAGTTCTCGAAATTTTGGATAAAAGATTAAAAATGTATACGCTTGAGAGCGATATGTAGTTTATGATAAAGCATACTAGGAGAGAGGAAAGCTACTTTTATTCATTGATATTTTAGAATAAGAAAATAATGCTTTAACTCAAGTCTGGGGATTTATGCACTATCTTATACGGTGTCGTACTGATATTGTTCGTTTTGTAAGACTTAAATAGATAGCAAAAAAACGTTTTCTTGTCTTAAAAAGATAATGATGCTATCTCCATGAATAAAATAGTCGTACATATTTTCAATAAATTCATAATAAGATGGATTTAAGATCAATATATATGATTTTTATAGATAATTTACCTTTTTAATTTGAATAAGAGCTTTGAGTACCGTAAGATTTTCTTATGTCAAATCTGTTGATATTAAATCAATGAGAGCTATCCTCTAGCACATCACAATCGGAAGAAGGCATGTGGTGGATAAAAACTATTGAAGACAAGGTGTAAAGAGATTTCTTATAAATTGTCTGAAATGCAAGCTGTTACGACATTAACAGAAATAATATGGTGGTACTAATTTATATCTTATTTTTTTGTACCGACTTGCACCTTATTGTTATTTAAGTAAAAATGATGGTGACCATTTTATATCTTTCATGAGGGCTGTCGTGGAATGGGGGTGATGAGTACTGTGAGATGTTTTTTTATAAGCTTGTGAGTTCGTAATATAATAGCATTTTTTTCTATAAGGAGGTAACTCTATTAAAGAGAAAAAACACTTTTATCAGCAAATATTCATATTTTTTGCATGAGAGATTATTCGTAAAAAAGAATGTTCTATGCGTCCACTTTATTTGATAAAGAAGATCAATAAAGTGAAATTTTATATGTTATGGCTTTAAAAATATTGGTATTTGATTGTTTTTGTTGAATTATTTTTATATCATTGATATGATGATTTGTATGAAATTTTCAGTAGATTGGGTGAGGGGTGAATATTATGACGCATACTGTTCTCGCCTTTTTATCTTGTAAATTTTTTATCATGGTATAATAAAATACTCTCTGCATTAGAATTGTTCACGCCAGAAAGCGGGAATAAAAAGGACGAATATTGTTATGATTTCAAGGCGTCCAGCTAACATTAGAAAACTTAAAATCCATAAAGCATGGTCGTTGATTGTAGAGAAATTACCAGTGGGGCCAATAATATCTCCAAAGCCTGGACCAACATTTGAAAGTGCGGTTAAGACTCCCGTAAAGGCAGAGGTAAAGTCAAGACCGGTTGTAAGCAAAAGTGCAGTGCCGATAACAAGGCAAAACATATAAAGACAGACAAAAAACAAAACGGCTTGAGCAACATCATTTGATATATTTGAGTGATCGTAGCGCGCTTTTACAACGACATTAGGAGAAAGAAGTTTTTCTATATTTGTTTGTGTAATACGCCAAAGAATAATGAGGCGATTGATTTTCATGCCACCAGAAGTAGAACCAGCACATCCGCCTGTAAAAGAAACAATGAAGAAAATTCCAAGCGCAAACGGTCCCCAAAGTTGATAATCTTCAGCGCTATAACCTGTGGTGCTAATAATGGATGAAAGGTGAAAAATGACATCAAGGAAAATCAAGTGGAACGCGCGATGATCATAAAACCGTAGCCATGCCGCTAAAGCAAAGCTGAAAAGGAGAACGATATGGAGAAAAACAATCACTTGTGGGTCAAGGAAGCGTTTAGAGTGTCCAGGAAGGACTAATTTAACATAAAGTACGAAGGGTAAAGCAGAAAGCAACATGAAGATTGTTGAAATAATTAAGATGGCTGGTGTATCAGAAAAATAGCCAAAAGAAGCATCATGCGTTGAAAAACCAGCTGTTGCTACTGTACTCATTGCATGATTAATGGCATCAAATAAATTCATGCCTGCAGCAAAATAAGAAAGCATACAAGCCAATGTTAACCCAACATAAGCAATGATAATTCCGTTAGCAATTTGGTTGATGCGAGGCAATATTTTTTCAGATTTATCAGATGATTCCATATGAAAAAGCCGTACGCCACCCACACGCAGTGAAGGCAAAAGCAGGAGGGCTAAACCGATAAAACCAATGCCCCCAATCCAGCATATAAGAGAACGCCATAACAAAATACTTCGCGATAAATTATCAAGATCAGAAAGGACTGTGGAGCCTGTTGTTGTAATTCCAGAAACAGATTCAAAAATGGCTCCTGCTAGAGAGATGGGAAGAGGAGAAAGATAAAGAGGTAAGGCACCTACGATGCTTCCTGTAAGCCAAAGACAAACAGTGAGCATAAAGCCAAGCCGTGCTGAAAAACGACAAGTAGCTCCCTTAGTTGCTAAAAGAATCAGCGTTGCTAACATGGTGGTTATGGCACAAGAATAGAGAAAGCTTATCCAATTACGATTGTTGTCGTGCAAATCCACAAAAATTGGCAAAAGCATTGCTCCTCCCATGATTAAGGCAAAACGTGCACAAACATTGATAATAAATTGAAAAATGACCGTTCCCTATCTTTGTATCTCTTTTTATTATGGTTTTGTGCTCATAAGAATTTACGTTTCTCTCTTCATAGGATAAAGATTAATTCTTAACATTAGCATGCCTTGATGAAATTTGTAATCAGACCTTTTCATAAAACTTGAAAATAAAGTATGTATAACATAATTGGAGTTCTTGAAAAATATTTTTTTAAAAGGCTGCATTCCGTTATCATTTATATAATAATTAAGTTATAATGAAGGGGATTTAATGGTACAATCACATATTCGTCTGCTGATTATTGGCTCAGGTCCGGCTGGTTATACAGCGGCGATCTATGCAGCAAGAGCAATGCTTAAGCCGGTTTTGGTGACGGGCTTGCAGCAGGGTGGACAATTGACAATTACAACTGATGTTGAGAATTATCCAGGTTTTGCAGATCCCATTCAAGGACCGTGGTTGATGGAACAAATGGCGAAACAAGCTGAGAATATGGGGACAAAAATTGTCTATGATACAATTATAAAGGCTGATTTGTTGAAGTATCCTTTTGTTTTATATGGGGATTCAGGAACACAATATTCTTGTGATTCCCTGATTATTGCAACAGGAGCTCAAGCGCGCTGGCTTGGTTTAGAAAGTGAACAGACCTTTATGGGCGGTGGTGTGTCCGCTTGTGCTACATGTGATGGCTTTTTTTACCGTGATAAGGACGTTATTGTCGTGGGAGGAGGAAATACCGCTGTTGAAGAAGCACTTTATTTATCGCATTTGGCTAAAAGTGTAAGCGTGGTTCACAGGCGGGGGCAGTTTCGGGCAGAAAAAATTTTACAAGATAGGTTGCTTGCTTGCAAGAACGTACGTATCATTTGGGATCATGTGGTGGAAGAAATTGTGGGGCTGCCTGCACAGGGGGCAGTGGGCGCTGTTGTAACAGGGGCACGTCTAAAAAATGTTAAGACAGGTCACGAGATGACAGTGAATGCAGAGGGAATATTTATTGCTATTGGGCATGATCCTGCTGTTTCTCTGTTTGAAGGACAGCTGAAACAAAAACGAGGCGGCTATTTATGGACAGCACCGGACTCAACAGCAACAAGCATTACTGGTGTTTTTGCTGCTGGGGATGTAACAGATGAAATATTCCGCCAAGCTGTAACAGCTGCAGGAAGAGGATGTATGGCAGCGTTGGAAGCAGAACGGTTTTTGGATATACCTAAGCGTTAGTAACTCATTGAGAACATAAAGAATCTAGAGGTAGAATTAATTGTGGCGCCACCGTTGGATTGGGATAAGTTAAGGGTTTTTCACGCTGCAGCAGAAGCGGGATCTTTTACGCATGCTGCTCAAAAACTTCATTTATCTCAATCAGCAGTTTCACGACAGGTTTCGGCTTTAGAACAAGAGGTTGGGGTATCCTTATTTCAACGTCATGCGCGTGGTTTGATTCTTACAGAACAGGGAGAAACTCTTTATCGTACAACTCATGATGTTTTGATTAAGCTTGAAAGTGTGCGTTTGCAATTAAGTGAAAGCTATGCAAAACCAACGGGGCACTTGCGTGTGACCTCAACCTTTGGAATGGGGGCAGGGTGGATTGCAGAGCGTATGCCAGAATTTCTTAGTCTTTATCCTGATATGCAGGTTCAGCTTTTGCTTTCCGATGAAGAGCTTGATTTGACAATGTGTCATGCGGATTGTGCTGTTCGCTTACATCAACCCCAACAACCTGATCTTATACAAAGAAAACTCTTTACAATTCATATGCATGTTTATGCTTCGGAAAAGTATATTGCAAATTATGGAAAGCCGGAAAAATTGTCTGATCTCGATGAGCATCGTATTATTTCGTTCGGTGAACCTGTCCCACCTTATTTGTCTGGTTTAAATTGGTTGGAAAAGGCTGGTAGAAGTGATGGATCATTGCGCGTTTCAGTTCTACAAATCAACAATATTATCTCAATAAAGAATGCGCTTATGCGTGATCTTGGGATTGCTGTGCTGCCTGATTATATCGTCAATAATGATGAGCATTTGGTGCGTCTTTTTCCTGAGATGGTTGATATTCCTTCGTTTGATACTTTTTTTTGTTATCCTTATAATTTAAAGAATTTGGCAAGATTAAATGCTTTTCGAGATTATATTTTTTTAAAAGCCCGTCAGTGGTCTTTTTAATGTTAATGCCTTAATTTATAAGGAATAATTAACTGTTCTATAACTTGAGACTCCCTAATATTCTTTCGTTTCAAATTTGCCTATATTGAATCAATTAAAACTATTCGTTGCACATTAAAAGTGGGGGGGAGTCCGTGTGGAGAAATACTTTTGGAAAAAGGGATAAATGTTTTTTATGAATACTAGCGAATGTGAGAGTTATTATATACTGAAAACTGGACAATCGTGTGATGGTATAGCTTACATTTTTATATTTAATTAAAAAGAATGGCACATGATGGAGACAAATTTAAAGCTATGTGTTTATTGCATAGCAGATACGCTTAAGTCTTTATTGTACTTTTTCTTATAAGATGACATAGAATACTATCTCTTGATTATGTTGCCTCCCAGTGCATTTTCTTGAGTGTTCCCTTACGAAGATCTATCAGATTGATTTTATCTCTGAGGATTTTCCAAATTTGCCGGACATATGTCCGGCTTTTTTTTATTTTTGAAAAAGTTCCTAGAAATTGCAATGTATGGAAAGATAATAAGGAAAAAATTTCGAAATTTGTGGATGCTCAACAATTTTTTAAGAATACTAAAATTCAATGAGGAGTTCGAGAGAGATTTGTCCTGATGTAACATAAAAGTCTGTCCTTTAGGGGCGTGATATAAATATTTAAAACTTTATACATGAAGTGCTTTTTATTAGAATGTGAGGTGAATATTTAAGGCAGGTCTTGTTCATAAAGCCTATGAAATAAATCAAGTCATTTTAGATAGAACTTAAAGGAAACTGGATTTACATAACGACGGGAGGTGG
This sequence comes from Bartonella sp. MU37NMGALS, assembly GCF_042194015.1. NCBI lineage: Bacteria > Pseudomonadati > Pseudomonadota > Alphaproteobacteria > Hyphomicrobiales > Bartonellaceae > Bartonella > Bartonella sp. MU37NMGALS. The sequence goes on along the minus strand of NZ_JBHIML010000001.1, from coordinate 150,333 downwards.
CTTCTTCTTCATTTTAGGACGAAGATGAAAAAGCCGTGAAATAGAAAAGATTTGATTGTAAGAGCAATAGTGTTTAAAAGTGCTCGGTCTTTTTTAGAGTTATAAATTAAATAGAAAAAGCAGAATAGGTTTTTCATCATCTCATGATAATAGACCGATTCATTTATTTGATTGCTGAATCGATTGATTCAGACCATGATACAATTTCCAATATTTTTTAGGATATACTGACATTCGGCAAAAAACGATCACAAGAGACGATATTAAATCTTTTAAATTAAACTGTTGCAAAAGCGCTGTATACGTATACAAGCTTCTTCAAGTAATTCTTCTGATGTTGCATAAGAAATACGAAAAGCTGATCCAAGTCCAAAAGCAGATCCTTGGACGACAGCAACAGCTTCTGTTTCTAGAAGCGCTATGGAAAAGTCTTCATCATTCGTAATACATTGACCGTTGGGTGTTTTCTTTCCAATAAGTTCTGTGCAAGAAGGATAAACATAAAAAGCACCTTCGGGCGTTGGACAGTGGATGCCAGGAGCTTGGTTTAGCATGGAAACAACGAGATCACGGCGTGCTTGAAAAATACTTTTATTTTTAGCGATAAAGTCTTGTGGCCCATTGAGTGCTTCAACAGCAGCCCATTGTGAAATGACACTTGTTCCAGATGTTTGCTGACCTTGAATGGTATCCATAGCTTTAATTAATTCTTTTGGTCCACCTGCATAGCCGATTCTCCATCCCGTCATCGCATAGGCTTTAGAAACACCATTCATTGTGAGTGTACGCTCATAAAGCGCTGGTTCTACTTGAGCTGGAGTAACAAAGGTAAACCCCTCATATGTGAGATGTTCATATATATCATCGGAAAGGATGTAAACATGAGGATATTTTAATAAAACATCTGTGAGTTTTTTCAATTCATTATGTGTATAAGCGGCACCTGATGGATTTGAAGGAGAGTTAAAGATGAACCATTTGGTTTTGGGGGTAATGACAGCCTCTAGCTCTTGTGGCTGGAGTTTATAAGAAAATTCGGCTTTTGTTTCCAAAAAGACAGGCGTACCATCGTTGAGTGCGACCATTTCTGGATAACTGACCCAATAAGGGGATGGAATGATGACTTCATCTCCTTTATTCAAAGTTGCCATGAATGCATTAAAGAGAATTTGTTTTCCACCGGTACCAACAATAATTTGCTCTGGTTCATAATTGAGATTATTTTCTCTTTTAAACTTTGCAGAAATTGCTTGCCGCAATTCTGGAATTCCAGATATGGGAGGGTATTTTGTTTCTCCTCTACAAATAGCTTCAATGGCCGCGTTTTTGATATTTTCTGGGGTATCAAAGTCTGGCTCTCCAGCGCTTAAAGCAATAACGTTGCGCCCTAATGCTTTCAGATGACGGGCTTTTTGGGAAGCAGCAATTGTTGCAGAAGGTTTGATACGAGACAGTTTGTCGGCAATAAAAGCCATAATTTTAAATCCTTATATTATATCAACAAATGGTTATTGCTTTAAGGATATTCTATAAGAGATTACATTGTATGCAATAAAAAACTTCCAAAATACTCTTACACGGGCTTTACATTCTTCTTTTTGAGATTTTTACAAGATAAGCTCTTCTTAGGTTTTATGAAAGTTTTTAAGGAAGTATAAGGGAGGTTTGATAAATTGTGCAAAGGAGATAAGCAGTCTTAAATTTTAACAAGGTAAAATGATGCTTTATACAAAATAAAAAAATCTTCGTCGTTACAGACGAAGATTTTTAAATAAAATATTGCAGAATTTAAACTTTAAAGAGCTGCAAGGTTACCAGCGGCAAATTTTCCTGAACGACGATCTTGAAGAACATCATAAGAAATTTTTTGTCCTTCATTAAGACTGTTTAGACCAGAACGCTCGACGGCAGAAATGTGTACAAATACATCCGCACTACCATCACTAGGCTGAATGAATCCGAAACCTTTTGTTGTATTAAACCACTTAACTGTTCCTGTAGACATAGGAAACTCCTTAGAATATATAATTATATTGAGTACTGAAGCTTTCATTCCTTCAATACGGTTGTAGATCGAAATTAGGTGGGAGAAGTTTCGTCAAAAGTGCAGATTGCACAGGAAAGAAAGTCACGTAACCGAAAATTCGATGAAACTTCTATAAAAGTTTTTAGAACAAAAAGCAAGTCTTAATCAATTTTTATATAAAGAAAAAATAAGAAAACAGTGTATATTTTGCTAAGTAGAAAAAATTCAACTGAAATAACTTTGTAGGGAACGTACTTCAAGGCGCCTTTTTTTGAGTGCTTTGATCGCTTCTACGACGGCTTCGGCTCCAGCTATTGTTGTATAATAGGGAACATTTTGCATGAGTGCTGCATAACGTAATGATTTTGAGTCTGAGATGGCACTGGCAGTGCTAGTTGTATTAAAAATCAATTGAATTTGGCGATTACGAATAGCGTCTTCAATATGAGGGTGTCCTTCTAGAACTTTGTTGATTTTTTTTGCTTCAATATTATGTTCGGTAAGAAATTTTTGTGTTCCACTTGTGGCGACAACAGAAAAGCCAAGCTCAGTTAAACGTTTTACAGGATTTAAGATGCGTTTTTTATCTTCATCTCTTACAGAAACGAATAAAGTTCCCTCTTTAGGGAGGTTTACACCAGCTCCAAGTTGGGCTTTAGCAAAAGCAAGCGAAAATTCATAGTCAAGTCCCATAACTTCACCGGTTGAGCGCATTTCTGGACCAAGAAGTGTATCAACACCTGAAAAGCGAGCAAAAGGAAACACTGCTTCCTTGACGGCAATATGTTGTTTCTCCTGCAAAGAAGGTAATCCACCATAAGCTTGAAGAGCATCATGAAGTGTTTCTCCTGCCATAATACGTGCAGCCATTTTAGCAATAGGGCGACCAATCGTTTTTGCAACAAATGGGACAGTACGTGAAGCACGGGGATTGACTTCTAAGACATAAATGGTGTCATCTTTTATAGCATATTGTACATTCATTAAGCCGCGAACATGAAGTGCTTGTGCTAATGCTTTGGTTTGGCGCTCTAATTCAGTAACTATTTTATTTGAGAGCGTATGGACTGGTAAAGAACATGCTGAATCACCAGAGTGGATACCAGCTTCTTCAATGTGTTCCATAATACCAACGATCAGTGTTTCTTTGCCATCACATAGACAATCAACGTCTACTTCAATTGCTTCTGTTAAATATGTATCAAAGAGAAGCGGATTTTTACCAAGCAATATATTGATTTGCCCTGTTGTGTCGTTAGGATAACGAACTTTGATATCTTCTGAAATTAATTCAGGGACACTCTCAAGTAAATAATTTTGTAAGCTACGTTCATCACGGATAATTTGCATAGCACGTCCTCCTAAAACATAAGAGGGGCGTACAACCAGTGGGAATCCTAGTTCGTGGGCAATGAGACGTGCTTGTTCGATGGAGTGGGCAATACCATTTTGAGGTTGTGTTAAGTTAAGTTTAAATAACAGCTTTTGAAAGCGATCTCTATCTTCTGCTAAGTCGATAGCGTCAGGTGAAGTACCCAAGATGGGAATGTTGTGTTTTTCTAGAGCGCTTGCCAATTTCAAGGGTGTTTGTCCGCCAAATTGGACGATGACTCCAACCAAATCGCCTTTTTCCTGCTCTGCTTCTAAAATAGCGATAACATCTTCTGTTGTTAAAGATTCAAAGTAAAGGCGATCAGAGGTATCATAGTCGGTTGAAACTGTTTCAGGATTGCAGTTAATCATAATTGCTTCAAAACCTGCATCGCGCAGTGCAAAAGCAGCATGGCAGCAACAGTAATCAAATTCAATACCTTGCCCAATGCGGTTTGGTCCACCACCTAAAATAGCAATTTTTTTGCGTGCAGAAACATATGCTTCCGAGTGTTCTACACCTGCAAAGGGAACTTCATATGTTGAATACATATAGGCTGTAGGAGAAGAAAATTCAGCGGCACAAGTGTCAATCCGTTTGAAGACGTGTTTAACATTCAGTGATTTGCGTAAAGCTGCGATATAATCGGGTTCTTTTCCAGTAAGGGAGGCTAATCGCGCATCTGAAAATCCCATAGCTTTTAACATACGTAAGTTATCTGAGTCTTGGGGTAATCCATGAACGCGGATACGCTGCTCCATTTCAATGATGGAGGCTATTTGTTCTAAAAACCATGGATCAATTTTGCTAATTTGGTGAATCTCATTTAAGGGTAAGCCTGTGCGCATGGCTTGAGCAATGTAGCGTAGACGATCAGGGCTTGGTATTGCAATGGCGGAGCGTATAGAACTTTTTTCATCACCTTCAGCATGCTCTGGAATAACAATTTCATCAAGACCCGTAAGTCCTGTTTCAAGTCCACGGAGTGCTTTTTGTAACGATTCTTGAAAAGTGCGTCCAATTGCCATGACTTCTCCTACAGATTTCATCGCAGTTGTGAGGACAGGTGATGAACCGGGAAATTTTTCGAAAGCAAAACGAGGAATTTTTGTTACAATATAGTCAATAGAAGGTTCAAATGATGCTGGTGTTGCACCACCCGTGATATCATTTTTTAATTCATCAAGAGTATAACCAACAGCCAGTTTGGCCGCTACTTTGGCAATGGGAAACCCCGTTGCTTTTGAGGCAAGCGCTGAAGAGCGAGAAACACGCGGATTCATTTCAATAACAATGAGGCGCCCATTTTCAGGATTGACAGCAAACTGTACATTGGATCCCCCCGTTTCAACACCAATTTCGCGCAAAACAGCAATCGAAGCATTACGCATACATTGATATTCTTTATCGGTTAAGGTGAGAGCAGGTGCTACAGTGATCGAATCACCGGTATGAATCCCCATTGGATCAATGTTTTCAATAGAACAAACGATGATACAGTTGTCGTTCTTATCACGAACAACTTCCATCTCATATTCTTTCCACCCTAAAACACTTTCTTCAATTAAAACTTCTGTTGTTGGTGAAGCTTCAAGCCCACGTTCAATAATTTCATAGAATTCAGAGCGGTTATAAGCGATTCCACCACCGGTTCCACCAAGGGTAAATGAAGGACGAATAATAGCTGGAAGTCCAATAACATCAAGAGCTTGAACTGCTTTTGCTGTTGCATGGGCGATATAATGTTGTTTGCGATCAGTTTCGGTATGTCGCCAGTTGCGCTCAAGTTCTTCGAGTGCTTTGTCAAGTGCAGCACCAGAAAGTTTTGCTTTAAGTTCAGCACGCGTTTTTGCGTGCTGTCGGCGATTTTCTTCTTTTAGTTCTGTTGCATTGGCTAACATAGAGCGTGGCGTTTCCAAACCGATTTTTGCCATCGCTTGGCGGAATAAAGCACGATCTTCAGCTTTATCAATAGCATCAGCATTGGCCCCTATCATTTCAACATGATAGCGGTCTAAAATACCCATACGCTTTAATGATAAAGCAGTGTTGAGAGCTGTTTGTCCTCCCATAGTGGGCAAAAGGGCATCGGGACGTTCGTGGGCAATAATTTTGGCAACTATTTCAGGAGTAATGGGCTCTATATAAGTTGCATCAGCTAGATCTGGATCTGTCATGATCGTGGCAGGATTAGAGTTTACCAAAATAATTCGATAACCTTCTTCTTTTAATGCTTTACAGGCTTGAGTGCCTGAATAATCAAATTCACATGCCTGACCAATGATAATAGGTCCTGCTCCGATGATAAGAATAGATTTTATATCTGTGCGTTTGGGCATGGCTTTTTCCTATGACAAATATCTGTGCGCGATTGTTGCGGGTAAAATATTTCAGTTCTGAGGCTACAGTCATTTTATAAGTTAAGTGACAAAGAAAGTAAGCACTAAAATACCTTTTCCATGCTTTTTTTCATAAAATTAAAGATAAATTTCTTTTTTGAGCTGAGTCATCTCGTCAGTATATCAAAAGTATGACCTTTAATAAAAAAATAATAATAGTGCTCCAACAAATTAGAATATTCAAGCATGCTGTGGAAAATAAAAGGCTGTAACATCTTTCCAGTCCATTGCCGGCATATTTTGTGTTTTATGACGTTGTTTGCCTAAGAGCGCGCGTGCTTTTTCTGTTGCTTGTAAAACATAAGCCATTATTTATGGTTCGATGAGATTTCGTAAAATGAAATGGGAAGTTTATCTTGTTAATCCGTAAAATACTACCGTTTAGAGCTCTAATATAAGGTATGAAAATTTACCACATTAAGGTGTTTTTTGTTAGAGTATATGATAGAATTCAGGGCAGGATTTGTTTGTAGAGAGCTTGTGAAATAAACCATATGAAATGGTCTCAGTTGGAATCTGTTAGATAAAAAGCAAGATTGTTGATAGATCTTTTCTGGTTGAAGTTTCCGTTTTAGGGTAGGAAGGAAGTCAATCGATGTATGTTTCCATTTCATAAAAGGGCGAGAGTGTATTTTAATACAATGGCTAAGGAGATAATTTCAGAATGATTTTGTTTGTTGTTAAAAGATAGTGAATACTCTCTCTTTACTTTATGGATGATGTTCAAAATATTTTAAAATATCAAGAAGGCTAAAATGCTGAACATTTCCCAAACGAGAGTATTCTGTCTGAAAGATGTATCAATAGGAAAGCTTTTGGTGGCTAGGTCTCAAAAAGGGATTTGTCATATAGCGTTAGGAGACACTATAGAGCAATTATTACAGGAGTTTACGATACGTTTTGGCAATGCACAACAAGTTGTAGGTGACAATACATTTAAGAGAGAAGTTGCTCATATTATAGCCATGATAGAAACACCTAAGTTGGTCAAAAAATATAATTTTCCCTTAGATATAAATGGTACAGTTTTTCAACGACAAGTATGGGCAGTATTATGTGATATACCATGTGGTGAAACAATTTCATATGAAGTCTTAGCGTGCCGTATTGGTATACCGAACGCTTTTCGTGCCGTTGCTAATGCGTGTGCACGTAACGAATTGGCTGTTATCATTCCTTGTCATCGTGTTGTGCGTAAAAATGGTTTTATTTCAGGGTATCGTTGGGGATCCAAACGGAAACAGATTTTGCTACAACGAGAACAAAATGGAGGAATTTAATTTTGTGTGATGGGCATTATAATCGTTACAGTTGTTCCTTTCATTTCTTTTGAGGTAATTTCAAGTTTTCCTTTGTGGAGTTCTAGCAAGGAGCGTGAAATGGCTAAGCCAAGACCTGAGCCCGTGTGAGATTTAGTAAGCTGATTTTCAACTTGTTCAAAAGGTTGCCCAAGTTTTTTAATTGCTGATTGGGGAATACCAACACCTGTATCTGTAATTTTAAAAATAAGGCTGTTTTTTTTCTTGAAAGCGCAAACATCAATATTTCCGCCAGAAGGCGTAAATTTAACGGCATTAGAGATGAGATTAAGGAAAATCTGTTTCATAGCACGACCATCAACTTCAGCATGAAGTTCTGGCGTAATGTTTGTTGTAACAACAATATTTTTTTCTTGAGCTTGAGGCGTTAATGTCCGTACTGCTTCACTAATGATGGGCTCAAGATCGGTATTTTTACAATCAAGCGTAAATCTTCCAGCTTCAATTTTTGACATATCAAGGATGTCATTGATAAGGGTTAGAAGATGGGTTCCTGAATTGTAAATATCATGCATATATTCCTTATAGCGTTGTGAACCAAGAGGGCCAAAAGTCGATTGTAACATGATATCTGAAAAGCCTAGAATAGCGTTAAGTGGAGTGCGCAATTCATGGGACATATTAGCCAAAAACTCTGATTTAGCTTTGTTAGCACTTTCAGCACGCTCTTTTTCTGCCTTGAGACTTTTATTAAGTTTTTCAACTTCTGAGGCACGTTGTTGAGCACTTCCTCGAGCACGTTTGAGTTCTTGAATGAAAGAAAAAAGACGCCTTTCACTGTCTTCAAATTTTTCCTGTTGTTGTTTAAGCTCAGAAATGTCAGTACCAATACAAACCAATCCTCCGTCTTGGGTTCGCCGTTCGTTAATTTTGAGCCAACAACCATCTGCCGTTTGGCGAATACTGGTTAAGTTACCAGTACCATCATCTTTAAGGGGATATTCACTGAGTGCAGGGCGTGCCATGGCTTCGACGGTTGCACGTTGGATACCTGATTGTAGAATTTGTTTAGGAATAGCGGCATATTCGCAAAATTTGCTGTTGGACATGACTAAACGTCCTTCAGCATCCCACAAGACGAAAGATTCTGAAATATTTTCAATCGCATCACGGATACGAAGGTCGGCTTGCGCTGTTTGTTCAGCCAATTGTTGCTGTTCACTAATATCGAAGGAAATACCAACCAAATGGGGTTCTTCTTCTTCAGTAACTTCAGCACGAATACGCATCCAGACATAATGGCCATCGGCATGACGCATGGGAACGTTAATATCGATATGCTTTTTTTTACCGCTCATTAATTCCTGAGCAAGATCAAAAAAATTCGCATCATTTGGATTGATAATGGCGCTAATTTGGGAAATTGAGAGCAATGCATCCTGAGGGATATAGCCGAGCATTTCGTACATTGCTCGTGACCAGTAGACGCGTCCACTTGCCATATTCCAATCCCATAGTCCACAGCGTCCACGCATCATTGCCATATCAATACGGTTTTGAATTTTTTCTGAAACAAGATCCGTTTTGCGTGCTCGTACAATTTGGTTGTAATAAGCATAAAGAAGAGCGAGGATAACGCCACTAGTTCCAATGAACAGAGTTATATTTAACGAGAGAATTTTCCGCCATTCCATGGCGCTATCTTGCATCTTTTCGCTAATGAATATACCATATTGCCCATTTTCTGTTTGGTGAAATGAAGCAAGAGCAGGGGCATCTTTTCCTATTGTGATTTTCATAATTCCAACGCGCTGTCCAAGAGATTGTAAAGCAATGCTGTCAGAGATAAAATCTTGCAAAGGTTTTCCTAAAGCAATCTCTGAACTAGATGAAGCTAAGACATTTCCTTTTTGATCAATAATGGCGATCAGAGTGCTAGGATTAATAAGATCTTGATTACGAAAATTGGTAAGGATATTTTGCAAATGACTATGAGAAAGGGCAGAGACTTTTCCTTTCTGAGAAACAGCCAGTAAGTCATGATTAATTGTATTGGTAATATGAGAAGCTAAGAGAGTGATGGTAGAACGCGTGTTCTTGTCAATCGTGTTACGCCAATCATAGAGTGATACAAAACGAATTGATGCAAGTAAAATAAGAAATGCTAAAATGACAAACGGAAGTGAGCGACGCAACCAAGGTTCAATAAAGAGAAGCTTTTGATAGGCGGAGCCAGAAAGCAGATGAATGCGTTTTTTCTGCGCTTTATGACTTGGAGCGCTCGATTTTGAATCAGCATACACCTCCGTTGGCGCATGATATGCGTCCAATTTAGCCATTTCCAGTTCCTTTAATTATGGAATAATGTGATTTAAAAACTGCTTCGATATTCATAGTAACCCCATCGAGTGCAATGAATCAAAACAGGAGTCTTCTGTCCAGTCTTTTTTTTAAAAAAAATAATTTTACTTCTATGAATTTGGAATATGAAAAGGAAAAGGCACTTTAAACATGATCTATAAACAGGCTTAGATTGCCTGTTTATAGATTTAATGATGATCGAATAGTCTGTAGAATTTATTTAAAAAATATTATAGAATATTGATTTAAAATAATTTTTTCGTTTCAAGTGAGCAGACGGTTGATGATATCAGCGACATCACTTGATAACTTTGGTGCAGCAGCAATCATTTTTAATTCAGTTTCAAGTTTTTGTTGTCGAATGGGTTCTAATTGTCGCCAAGAGCGCATCGTTGTTAATAATCGTGAAGCGAGCTGTGGATTTTTTTTGTCAATTTCCAAAATAATTTGGCAAAGAAAATGATAAGACGCTCCATCCATCCTGTTAAAGCCCGTGAGATTGTTAGAGGCAAAGACACCGATTAGGGAACGCACACGATTGGGATTATCTTTTGAAAAGAGCGGGTGTTGCATGAGCTTTTGAACATTCTCGAGCGTTGATGCCCCTGCAACCATTGCTTGAATGGAGAACCATTTATCCATGACCAAAGGATCATGGTGATAGCGGTTTTCAAAATCATTTAAGGCATTTTGCGCCTGCTCACTTTCATTAAAACGCTTCACGAGAACAGCGATACTAGCCATACGGTCAGTCATATTATCAGCTGTTGCATATTGTGTGGCAGCACGATTTGGATTGGCCTCAGTAATGGAAAGATAATCCAGTATTATATTCTTTAACGCTCGCTTTCCAGCTTGTACAGTGTTTGGTGAATAGGGCTCTTTAGTTTGCATTTGCCCATAAAATTTTGTGAAGAGCCCTTGATGTGTATGCGCGAGCGAAGCTAAAAACTGATTGCGCACATGATGAATACGCTCTGGATCAATATTTTTACCAAGTGTGTGGGCAAGTTCAACTTCGCTCGGTAAACTTAAACAAAATGCACGAAACTCAGGTTCAAGACTTTCATCTGTAACGATAGCTTCAATCAATTTTATCAAAGCAGAGGGCATACCCTCTTTTGCTTTTGTTTCATCTTGAATGCTTTGAATCAAAGCTTGCGTCATTAAATGATTAAGAGATTGCCAGCGATTGATGTGATTGTCATCATGTTGTGCAAGAAAAATAAGTTCGCTTTCATTGAATGGAGTTTGTAGATTGATTGGTGCAGAGAAGTCTCTAAGCAGTGATAAAACAGGTTTTTCACGCAGACCCTTTAATGTAAACGTTTGGTTTTCCTTGGATAAAAGCATAACGTTTGATTGAATATCTGTATCCGCTTCATAGGTGAGGTTTTCTCCATTAGGTCCTAACAAGCCAAATAATATAGGGATAAGCATGGGCTTTTTTGTATTTTGTTGTGGGGTTGCCGGAATATGTTGCTTTGCATGAATTGTTAAAACACCATCGCTATAATGACTATCGATTTCTACATTTGGTGTTCCAGCTTGTTCATACCACAACATGAATTGGGAAAAGTCTTGACCAGATACTTCAGCAAAACAGGCGATAAAATCTTCAATTGTACAAGCTTGTCCATCATGACGTTGAAAATAAAGATCAGTACCTTTACGAAATAGAGAGGGTCCTAAAATAGTCCGTATCATGCGAACAACTTCGGCACCTTTTTCATAAACAGTTGTGGTGTAAAAATTATTAATTTGGCTATATTGACGAGGACGTACAGGATGCGCAAGAGGTCCTGCATCTTCTGCAAATTGCGTCGCTTTTAATGCTTTTACATTTTCAATTCGTTGTAGGCTGCGTACATTTTGATCTGATGAAAATTCCTGATCACGATAAACAGTGAATCCTTCTTTTAAACAGAGTTGAAACCAATCGCGACAGGTAATACGATTACCGCTCCAATTATGGAAATATTCATGTGCAATGACACGTTCAACATTTCTATAATCCTGATCGGTTGCTGTTTCAGGATCTGCCAGAACATATTTATCATTAAAAACGTTAAGTCCCTTGTTTTCCATTGCTCCCATGTTAAAGTCGGACACTGCAACAATATTGAAAATATCAAGATCATATTCGCGCCCAAAACATTGTTCATCCCAACGCATGGAACGTTTAAGAGCATCCATTGCATAGGTTGCGCGTTTGGTTTTTCCTTTTTCCACATAGATACCAAGCTCGATACGTCGTCCAGATACAGTTGTAAAATGATCTTCTAACTTATCAAGATCTCCACCTACTAAAGCAAAGAGATAGGATGGTTTGGGATAAGGATCTTCCCAAATGGCAAAATGGCGATTATTCTCTAAAGTTCCTGTTTCCACCAGATTACCATTTGAAAGCAAGATTGGGATTGTTTGGGAATCTGCCTCAATTTTCACTCTATAGGTAGAAAGAACATCTGGGCGGTCGTAAAAATAAGTAATACGACGAAAACCTTCCGATTCGCATTGTGTGCAATAAACACCATTTGAAAGATAAAGGCCCATAAGTTGGCGGTTGCTTTCAGGATTCAGTTCCGTAACCAATTTCAATGTAAAAGGAGCTGCTGGTGGCGTTGTAATTTCTAAACGTGAAGGCGTCACTTTATAAGTGTTTGGGGCTAATGTCTCATCATTAATAGAAACGGAAATTAAAGTAAGATCATCACCAGAAAGAACAAGAGGTGTTAATTCTTTTGTATTGTGACGGGACTCAATAGACAATATGGCTGTAACATAGGTTTTTGTTGGTGCCAATTGGAAGGAAAGTTGTGTTTTAGGAATAACGTAAGGGGTTGGCTGGTAGTCTTCCAAACGATAAATAGGTGTTGTTGGCTGTTCCATAGTTTTTCCCATTCATATTTTAAGAGTTAAAGAAGGTTTTTAATTTTAGAGTCAAAGAAGATTAAAGAATTACAAAAGGCTATCGAGGCGATTTTTTACTTCTAAGAAGTCTATCCATGTAAGTTTTTTTTGACTAGGGGTTCGGAGAAGGTAGGCAGGGTGGAAAGTTGGCATAACAGGTATTTTTATATTATCCTCACTTTCATAAATATGCCATTTCCCTCGTGTTCGGATAATCCCATTTTGAGATCCCGTAAGAAGCTGTGCAGCAATGCCTCCCAGTGCTATAAGTACACGAGGACGCGCTAGATAAATGTGCCGTTCAATAAAAGGGCGGCACAAGGCGACTTCTCTTGGTGTTGGTGTACGATTTCCTGGTGGACGCCAAGGAATAGTGTTGGCAATGTAAACATTATTCCTTGTTAAGCCAATTGATGCGAGGATTTTATTAAGCAACATTCCTGCTTTTCCCACAAAAGGAATTCCTTGTATATCCTCTTCTCGTCCTGGTGCTTCGCCTATAAGCATCAGGGGGCTTCCTGCTGTTCCATCTGAAAAGCAGGTATTTTTTGCTGTCAATTTTAGTGAACAGCCATTAAATGCAAGGAGAGCAGATTTTAATTCATCAAGTGTTTTTGCATTGTTTGCACTCTCTATAGCTGTGGGTTCATTTTGTATAGCCCCCCTAGAGTTATGCAGCGGACGATGATCTGATTTTACGGTGGGAGATGTTTTGGGAGATGTTTGTTGATTATGAGAAATGTTCACGACAGATATTAATTTGCTCTCTGAACAAGCAGACTGCTTAAAACGATTAATAGGGAAATCTGTCAGAACAGCATCCGCACCACTTTCTTTATAAAAGTTTAAGAGTTCTTCATAGGAAATTGAGCACGGCGTTTGATTTAACATTTTATTTTTTCTAATGATCTAGCAACTATAGATCAAACAAAATTATCCTTCAAGTTTTATAAATGTATTCGCTAGCCATTAATGTACAAGAACGCTGATAGGATTCTCTCTTTTCACAAAAAAGGCAAATCGTAAAATGCGAGTGTTCGCGATTATATACATCTTTAAATGTACAATTTGTTTAAATTACGCTATTTTAAATTTTTAAACAGACTAAGTTCTTTATAATAAAAGAATTCTCTACTGAATGCAAGTGGTATGATAACATTTTTGATCATTATATTCTATATTTAATAATTAATGAAAGTTACTTTTATAGTATTTTATTTATAAAATTAAGTATAATTTTTTTATTATTATATTATTTTTAATAATTTTTATTAAAAATATTAAATATATTAATGAGATATATGAATATTACTTTTATATGAAAAAATACTAAGACTTTACAAACTGTTTTTACAATGGTTTAAAAGTAATGTGTGGGTATATGCTTTTGCTTTTTTTACCGCTTCAGTCATAGATTCATTTAACGCCAAATGCGCAGCAATAGCGCTTGAGAGAATGCAACCTGTTCCTCGCATTGTTCCTTTTAAACGTGGCGTAGAAATATTTATGACTTCAGTTTTGTCAAAGAAGCTATCAATTGCAAGAGGACCCTCTGCATGTCCCCCTTTTACTAAAATAGATTGAGCTCCCAATGACAAAAGTTTTTTTGCTTGTTGTATTGCTTGCTCATCATAAGATGCCAATGGACTTTGGCTAAGAAGAGCAAGTTCTTCTCTATTCGGTGTTAAAAGAGTAACATGAGAAAGCAGTTTATCGATCATCGTGTCGATGATTGTTTCCGTTGTTAGTTTTCCTCCTGATGAAGCGACAAGTACGGGGTCCAAAATAACTGGGATATGGGGATAGTCTTTGAGTACGTTACAGATTGCTTCTATAATTGCTTTTGTCCCCATCATACCGATTTTTATTGCGCTTATTGGATTTGCTTCTAGGGCAGCACGCATTTGCGCAGCGACGAGGTCTTCACGCATTGGAATGATTTCGGCAACGCGATTATCATCTTGTACGTTAACACAAGTGATTGCTAAATTTGCTTTTATTTGAAAATGTGCAGCGGTTTCTATATCACGAACAATACCGGCACCTCCTGTTGGATCTGTGCCTGCAACAATAAGAATGGAAGGTATCAACGCCATATTTGTGTCACTTTTATCCACTGTTGGACACGCTCTTCAGGTTTTTTATGGAGGATAATATCAGTCACAACAGCAGCACTATTTGCTCCCGCTTTTAAAACACCAACTGCGCGTTCTGGTGTTAAACCACCAATGCCCACCAAAGGTAAAGCACCAATCCGCTTTCTCCATTGTTTGATTTTTTCTAGTCCTTGCGGCATCCATTTCATTTTTTTTAAGATTGTCGGATAAATAGGACCAAGTGCAATATATTCAGGATTAACAGAGAGTGCGATATCCAATTCATGTTCATCGTGTGTACTAAGACCAACTTTTATACCACTTTTACGAATTGCGTGAAGATCAGCATTGCTTAGATCTTCTTGTCCCAGATGAATAAAATTGCACTTTTCATCAATTGCTATTTCCCAATGATCATTAATAATTAATTGTGCTCCCAATTTATTGCATATGTTTTTTGCGCGCTTGATATGTTGACGGATTATTTGTTGATTTTCATGTTTCATACGCAATTGTACGAGCTTGATGCCAAGAGGGAGCAAACGTTCAACCCAATCAGCGTTATCAACGATGAGGTAAAATGGATCCAGTTTCATGAAAATACTGCTTTTCCAATGACTGGCGTTGAAGGGACTGCCACATTGCGTGCTTCGATCATGCCAGCTTTATATCCCATACGTCCTGCTTGAACAGCTTTAGAAAATGCTTCAGCCATTAAGACAGGATCACCTGCTTTAGCAACTGCGGTATTAAGCAGTACTGCATCGTAACCGAGTTCCATCGCAATGGCGGCATGTGATGGGCGTCCAATGCCGGCATCAATAACAAGAGTAGCATCCGGAAGGTAAGCACGGATAGAACGCAATCCATCAGTATTATGAGGTCCTTTGGCAGAACCAATAGGAGCACACCAAGGCATAATAACACGGCAACCAATGTCAAAAAGTTTTTCAGCAACAATGAGATCATCCGTTGTGTAAGCAAAAATTTTGAAACCTTCATTGTTTAAAATTTGAGCTGCTTCGATTAAGGAAAAAATATTTGGCTGTAAGGTATCTGAATTACCGATAATTTCGAGTTTAATCCAAGCTGTTTTAAAAAGATCTCTTGCTAATTGGGCTGTGGTTACGGCCTCTTTAACAGTATAACAACCAGCAGTATTAGGAAGCACTTTTACCCCAAGTCCTTGAAGAAATTGCCAAAATTGTCCACCTTGTTTTCCACCTGCAGTTTCACGGCGCAAGGAAACAGTTACAATTTCCGTATTCGATTTATGAATAGCATCACGAAGGATTGCTGGTGAAGGATATTGCGCTGTACCTAATAGAAGACGGGAAGAGAATTGTCGTCCATAAAGATTCAGCATAATTTTAGCCTCCTTGCATTGGGCTTAAAATTTCAATTTTATCTCCTTCATGCAAGACAAATTGGCTTCGTGCATCTATGGGAACAACTTCAGCGTTAACAGCAGTTGCAAGCCAATTTCCTTCATACCCCAATTCTTCAAGCAAGAGACCGAGAGTCATAACTTCTGTTTGGACTGTTTCACCATTAACAAATATTTGCATGCTTTATTCCAATGCCAATTCCATTGCTCGTTTTGCCATTTCTGGAGACAACAGAAAACCATGTCTATAAAATCCATTAATAGAAATAAAGTTACCATCTTTATGCACAGAAGGGAAGTTATTAGGATAACATGGACGAACACCAACGCCAGATTCAATAATTTCTGCTTCAGCAAAAGCAGGATGTAAAGTATAAGCCGCGTTGAGCAGTTCCATCATTGATCTCACTGAGATTGCACCATCAAAGTCACTTTCAATCATCGTTGCACCAATCATAAAAATATTATCTTGTCGAGGTACAATGTAGAGAGGAAACCGTGGATGAAGAAGACGAATTGGACGCGAAATTTTAATATCGGTGCAGCGCACGAGAAGCATTTCGCCGCGTACGCCCCGTATATTTTTATCTTTTCCTAAACGTGCTATTCCTGTCGCATCAATAACAATATCAAAATTTGTTTCAGCCGTCTCTACATCAACAAAACACGCTCCATTGTTGAGAAGCTTTTCTTTTAAAGCCATAAGTGCTTTGCGAGGATCAATATGGGCTTCATTTTCATAAAAGAGTGCACAGTTAAAACGTTCCGCAAGATCTGGTTCAAGATGAGCTATCTCTATATTATCTATGGTTTTGTGATTATGCGTGCGTCCAGAAAACCGTTCAAGCTCTCCTCTATCTCGTGTAGGTGCAACCACTAAAGTGCCTTTTTGTATGACAAGGTTGGGAAGCGTTTTACGCCACCACTGTATAGCTTGTATACCAAGATCTTCAACAATCTGTTCCGCATTTTCTCTCTCACAGTAAGGTGCGAGCATTCCTCCTGCATACCAACTAGCACTTCCTATAGGAGAATGAGTGGGAGCCGATACAGTAACCGAAGCACCTTTTTGCTGTAACATAAAGGCAACGGTTAGTCCTCCTACACCTGCTCCTTTGATAAGAATGTTCTTCAACTGTTTGCTTTCTCTTTTTGAGGAGAAACGATTTCCATATAAAGATCACCATTTTTTTGATATTTCTCGGACATGGCGATCATACCTTCCCATTTTGTTTTTCTTATTGCTACTGCCTCACGAATATCATGAGAAATACGCATAGAACAGAATTTTGGTCCACACATGGAACAAAAATGTACCAATTTATGGGCTTCTTTAGGCATTGTCTCATCATGAAAGGCACAAGCTGTTTCCGGATCAAGAGAAAGGTTGAATTGATCATGCCATCTAAAATCAAATCGTGCACGCGAAAGAGCATTATCGCGCAATTGTGCTCTAGGCAAACCTTTGGCAAGGTCAGCGGCATGAGCAGCAATTTTATAAGTGATTACACCAGTTTTTACGTCATTTCTATCGGGGAGCCCTAGGTGTTCTTTAGGTGTTACATAACATAACATAGCTGTTCCAAACCATCCAATCATAGCGGCACCAATTGCTGATGTAATATGATCATAACCAGGAGCAATGTCGGTTGTAAGAGGTCCCAAAGTATAAAAAGGTGCCTCATGACAAAGATCTAATTGTTGCTCCATATTTTCTTTAATTTTGTGCATTGGGACATGCCCAGGACCTTCAATCATAACCTGTACATCTTTTTCCCAAGCAATTTTTGTCAATTCTCCTAAAGTTTTAAGTTCTGCAAATTGAGCTTCATCATTGGCATCGGCAATAGAGCCAGGGCGCAATCCATCCCCCAAGGAAAGAGAGATGTCATACGTGCGTGCAATATCACAAATTTCATCAAAATGTTCATAGAGAAAACTTTCTTTGTGATGATGCAAACACCATTTTGCCATAATAGAACCACCTCGTGAAACAATACCTGTTACCCGATCAACGGTCAAAGGGATAAAAGGTAATCTTAATCCCGCATGAATGGTAAAATAATCAACACCTTGCTCTGCTTGCTCAATAAGGGTATCACGGAAAATATCCCATGTTAAGTTTTCGGCAATACCTTGTACTTTTTCGAGTGCTTGATAAAGTGGAACAGTCCCGATAGGAACAGGGGCATTTCGAATAATCCACTCACGAATATTATGAATATTTCGACCTGTTGAGAGATCCATAACTGTGTCGGCTCCCCAGCGAATGGCCCAAACCATTTTATCAACTTCTTCTTCCATAGATGAAGTTACTGCTGAATTGCCAATATTGGCATTAATTTTAACACGAAAATTACGCCCAATAATCATGGGTTCGCATTCTGGATGATTAATGTTTTGTGGAATAATGGCGCGTCCACAAGCAATTTCATTGCGAACAAATTCGGCAGTATAAATTTCTGGTATTGATCCAGCAAATGTTTCATTTGATGGTACATCTTGCCGTTCTTTTACTGCTAATCCTTCATTTTCTCGTATAGTCACATATTCCATTTCTTCGGTAATAATGCCTGCGCGCGCGTAAGCCATTTGTGTAATTGCTTTGCCATTTTTTGCTCGTAAAATGGGACGTTTTTGTTTAAAGGTTGGTGTAAGGTTTTTATCAGAAGCCAATCCATTATCTTCAGGTTTAACTAATCGTGCAGGATAAGTTTCAGTATCATCCCGCTTAGAGAGCCAAGGCAAGCTAATTGCTGGCAAGCCTTTTGTAATATCAATGATCATATCTTTATCTGTGTAGGGGCCAGAAGTATCGTAAACTTTTAAAGGTTTCTCACCACTACCATCAGTCAGTGAAATTTCACGCAATGGTACGTGCACATCAGAAAAGATAGGACTTTGTTGATAAATTTTGCGTGAAGCGGGAAAGGGGTTACAACTGATTGATGGAGTATTTTTCTGCACAAACTTCTTCCTTATAGATACAGAGTTCAAAAATAGGTTGCGATGTTAATGGAGATATATTCAAATTATCAATTACGAGCATTCGGATGAATAGAAATAGTATTTGCTTTATAGCAAAGCAAACCGAATAAAGCTCAAGAAAATTTATTTTGAAAAATTGATACAATATCTATTCTAATATTTACATGCCTCCTCCCATTTAAAGTATTTTTTTAATACGAATATGGTTGGCTTAAATATCTATATTGTCAATCATAAAAATATATTTAAATGATTTTGGTGTGTTTTTTAAGAGTGAAAATAGATATTATGAAGTGATAAACTATGATACTGAAGCTTTTATAAACAAGAATAAAGTTAAAAACGGATTATCAAGGAAAAATTAGATAGTTTATAGCTCTGATCGAGATTTTTTCATATTAAAATAATAACTCAGAATACCATAAGATTCTTTCATCATACATCTTTTCATATAAAATCACTTCTTGCACGTCATCAGTGGGAGCATATGGGGCAAAATACTTGAAGAAAGGAAGCGAAAAGTCATACATGAACATTCTCAGATGCGAGGACGATCGCAATGTGGCGACCAACAAAATTGTATAATGGGTTCCAGCTTGTATCTTCAAAAGCTTAAAGATGATGATCTGTAATGGCTTTCTATTGTATCATTGACGTGTGCTATCGTAAAATGAACAGAGTATATTTTGAGCAATATTTCTTTAAAAAGTGCGTGATATGCAATATCATTATATTTTGTGTGGGGCATTCTATTTTTCATGAGGAGATATTCCCATTAAGAATGCGATAAAAAAAATGTGAAACAATACTTAATCTTTATTATTAAAAAATGATGATGAAAATGAACAAAGGCTTTTCATCTTGAAATTTCATCAACACTTTTAAAGAGTTGGAAGAGAGAAAGCAAAAGGATGTATCTCAGCATAAAGTACTACTTAAATTCATTTTCTGAGACATAAAGCTCTTTGTTTTCAAGGTAAAGGTACTCAAGAGTCATGTGATGTCGTGCAGTAATATTACAGATAAGAAATCACTCATTATATACAAAAAGATATACAAAAAGCTTTCTAATTATAATGAAGTGCTCTTATTTATTATAATACAACAAGAGAAAAATTGAGTAAATTCGCCTCAAAAAAATTTTTAAACACTAAAATAGGGAATAAATAAAACAAACGCAAACAAAGAATTATTATAATAATGATTATCAAAGCCAAAAACCAATTTTGGAATAAGTAAGGAATTATGAGGAAGAGTAACCAAATTCCCACTAATGTTGCTATTATTAGCAATGTTACAATTGGTAGCCATATAAAATCTGCAGCTATACAGGAAAAGATGATTGGTATACCCCAGAGATAGACAAATGTGTTAACAAGAGACTCATAGATAAATTCGTTAGTGAATTCTTTATCTAAACTACCATAGCATTCTATAATTGCTTTGCATCGTTCCACTAATATCATAAAACTCGTTATGAACACTATGAAAGATATAAAAAACAGCTTATCTTTTAGATCTTGTTAAAAAAATCATTTTTAAGTAGTTCAATTATACTAAATAATGAGGTAAACGTTGGAAAGAATAGAGAAGAGCACCAATAATTGCAAGATGTTGTGGAGAATGATTTATTATTCTTGCAAAAAAAATATACATATAATAATATACATAGAAGTATGCTAAATGCGGGAGGGAAGAATTTGGTTACGGGGCATTAAAAAAACAAGGGTATTGTTCATAAAAATTGGGGGAGGGTGCTAGGTTATGTTTTTTAATGTTTTCCGGATCGGATACAACCTTCAGATGTGGTGAAGGTGTGTGGTATTTCATTTCCAGTTCAATGAAAGTGTGAGGAAATGGCCATATTGAGTATATTCTCTATGGTGCATTTAGATTGAACAAAAGCCTGTTCAAAAAAACATTGGTGCTGACTTTGTAACACAATTTCAGGAATAAATTGAATAAAATAGAACAAAGCATTTGCATGTGAATAAAAACATAATGAAGCATGCAAAGAATTTAAAGCTAACTTTAAAATTTTAATACAAGTGATAGCCAAAAGATAGAGTTTCCTTGTTTTAAAATATCAACGAGATAGATTTAAACTATTGAAAAAAATAAAAAAGATAATGCTTAAGTCAGAAACTTTCTATGTGGATGATAAGTTATTACATTCGATAATGGTTATATGAAATCCATAATAAGGAAAATTTTGAACAGTATTTATAAATTTTGCAACAAGATGCAAGATTTGAGAAATATTTATATAACAACAGCAAAGCAACAAAACAAGATATTAAGTAACATCAGATGAGGTGGTTACATCACACATTAGAAGAGAAAACATTAATACTAATGTTATGAAAAGCATCTGGTGAATTTAGGTTATTAAATTATAAGGAGTGAAGAGAGGTAAAATGCGTAAATACGGATGGTGCAGTGATTATGATGTACCAATCAACAGTGGCAGCACATTTTAGTGCACAGAACGAGAATTTGTTAGAAAAACTATGAAAATAATGGGGGATTTATAATGTCTAATATTTACGATTGGTCTCTAAAGGCTGATGAAAATGCTTATTCAGATAGTATCATTAATTGGGCAGAAGGTCAGCCGCCTAGTTCTGTTAATGATAGTGCACGGGCGATGATGCAGCGCGTGCGTGAATATCTTGCAGATAATGGTGGATCTATTAATTCAAGCTTTACAGTAAATGTGGAAGATAAAACAACATTAATTACCTTAAAGACAGTTTCGCCTATAAAAAAATACAACAATGATATCATCATACGTTTTAAAGCTTGTGGTGTAAATATTGGCTCGACAAAAATAACTGTTAATAATATAGGAGAAAAGCTTATCTATAAAGCAACTGATGCGGGGGTTATACCATTAGAAGGTGGAGAATTTCAAACAGATGGCATTTATGAAATGGTATACAATAATGGTGTTTTAATAAAAGAGCATGAGGGGTGGTATTTATTAAATCCTACACCACCAAAGATAGAAAGTTTTCCCTCTGGATTTATTGCAACATTTGCTATGCAAAATGTGCCAAATGGTTGGCTTTTGTGTGATGGTAAGGCCTATAAGCGTGAAGATTATCCGCAGTTATTCAACGCAATAGGTGATAAATGGGGAAAAGACAGCAATAAAACTTTTAAAGTTCCTGATTTTAGAGGCATGTTTTTACGCGGCTTTGATAATGGTCGGGGTTTAGATGGTGGTAGAAAATTTGCAGATGAACAACAAGATAGCATAAAATCGCATACGCATATTGGGAGTATTGAAAATGCAGGCGAGCATGCGCATAATTTTGAGTATAAAGGAGTTGGATGGCCAGTTGGTGATATTGGGAGACTACCGAACCATTATACCTATGATGCGACCCTGAAGGGGAGAACAGGTTCTGCTGGCGCACATACACACAAGGTAACTCTTTCCCATACGGGTGAGGCAGAAACGCGCCCTGTTAATACAACCGTTGTCTATGCTATAAAATCCTGAGTATGTTTGAGTAATAATAATCTATAGACATTGATAATTTTATTAACGCGGAGCAATTCCGCGTTATTTTCATATGCATATGAAGAGGAAGTCTATACTGTTAATAGGATACTTGAGAGAGTCAAAAAAACAATTTAAAAATGATTGAAAGAAAGAGTTAAGGATATAATTTATTATAAGAAAAAGAAAATTATAACTTTTTTATAATTGTATGATAACATAGGGAAAATGTATGAAATCATTTAAACTGTGCCATGAAGAGATCTGGAGATATATTTGTTCATAAGGTGTTTTGATAGGGGATAAGGTGATAAAATTATTCAACCTGAGGCATAAAAAGTACAATATTTTTAACGTTTTTTGTGTAAAAATAGCATACCCCTGTATGAGTTAATTTATCTCATAAAGATATCTCTCATCTTGTTGTCCATTTCATTTCTTTGCATTGCTATGGTGTAGGCTTTATGTGTAAATGATAGTATTCCTTGAGTGGAATCATCGTTATGCTTGTGAAGCAGCAGACAAATGCTATCTCTCTCCTCATTCCTATATTCCGCATTGTTTTTGTATTAGGGGGCTTACAAGAAGCGTTATTGAGTTTATTTTAAAGTTTTTATTCAATAGTTTAATTCTTTGTGATATGCCAATAAACGATTTTTTAAATAGAGAGAGAAAAGTAAAAAATATCATTATAAATCAATATTTATTTATACAAAAAGCTAAAGTATATGTGTTATAAAGAAAATATTACCATTAAAGCTACAAATAAATTTTTATAGATGGGAGAAAGGTACTTGATTTCTACATAGTCCTTAGAAGATATAAATAATACACCCCATTATTATAACAAAGGCATTTGTACGCATTTCTTGAAACATTTTTATAAAGATAAAAGTGATAAAAAGAGTGGAAAAACGCATATTTATGTTGTATAAATTCGTATTATCTAACAGCTTGATAGCAAAACAAAATTTCGCATGTTTTTAGTTATGTAAAATCTTGAAAGATTTTAAACTAGTGGTTTTTTCTCAAAATATTTTTAGGGTGTTTGGTTTTTTTTTAAATGACAGATGACAAAAAGAAGTTCATATAAAAATAAAAAAGATTCTTAAATATTTGCATGTTTTATTTTTCTATGGACTTTAGTTTTTAGATTGAAACCGATAGCTTAGAGATCTAATTTCATAGGAGGGGGCTGTTTGGGGGAGTACAAATGGGATATCTTCTTTAGGTAATTCAGAAACGTTTAAAGAACAATGATAAACATCGCGGAGATTTTGTGTTGTCAAAACGTTAGTTGCATTTCCTTTGCAATAAATCTCTCCTTCCTTGAGCAAGATCATGTTATCTGCATAATGTGCTGCGAGATTGAGGTCATGAAGAACAGCAAGAACGCCGCCACCAGAATGGGCAAATTGTTTAGCAATATCCATAACGATGATTTGATGTTGAATATCAAGGCTAGCAATAGGTTCATCTAATATCATCCAGCGAGGAATCCCATTATGAACAGGTTTCCAGATTTGGCAAAGGACACGGGCAAGTTGTACTCTAGCTTGTTCTCCACCTGATAATTGGTGATAATACAGGTTGCCATAATCAGAAAGGTCAACGCACTCTAAAGCTTTTTGGATAAGATTTTGCACTTCGGCTTTGGTAATGGTAAATTGGTTTACAGAAAGGCCAAGCCCTACAACTTCATGGACTAAGAATGGAAATACGAGCGTTGTTGATTGTGGTAGCACAGCGCGCATTTTTGCCATTTCATGAGTTTTTGTTTGGCATACATTATAACCATTTAAGGTTATTTTTCCACTGTAAGGAATTTCACCACTCAGAGCTTTGATAAAAGTACTTTTTCCTGATCCATTAGGACCAATAATAATGGTAAAAGCACCACTTTTAGCTTGAAGATTAATGTGTTTAAGAATCTGCTTCTTTCCGCGCTGAACACAAATATTTGTCGCTTTAATCATGAAAAGTCTGTTCCTCGTTTGCATATAAGGATCCATAGAAAGAAAGGAGCACCAAAAAGCGCTGTTACAATCCCAATCGGCAATTCTGCGGGGGCAACAATTAAGCGTGCAAACGTATCAGCAAAAATAAGTAATGCTGCTCCCAAGAGAGCAGAGCAAGGAATGAGATAGCGATGATCAGGACCAATGAGTTGACGTAAAATATGAGGAACAATAATACCAATAAAACCAATACCACCACTGACAGCAACAGCACTACCACACATAAGAGCAACAAGGGGAATAGCAATATTTTTAACGCGTTGAATATGGAAACCAATATGGCCAGCAACAGCTTCTCCAAGAGCAAGGGCATTAAGTGCTCCTGATAAAAAGGGAGAGAAAAGAAGACCAATAACGATGAAAGGGAGAACGAGCCATACTTTCAACCATGTAGCGCCTGCAAGAGAGCCAAGACTCCAAAAAGTGATATCACGGAGTTGTTGGTCATTTGCGATAAAAATCAATGTTCCAACAACTGCACTGCTTAATGCACCAAGAGCAATACCAGCAAGCAGCATGGTTGCAATAGAGGTAAAGCTATTATGCGTTGCTATTATGTAGAGAATAATCGTTGATAAAAGTCCACCAAAAAAAGCACCTATGATAACTTTGTAAGTCTCTAGAAAAGGTGCAAATGAAACAGGAAAAGCAATACCGACAACAATTGCTAAAACTGCTCCAAGTCCAGCACCTGCTGATACACCTATAATTCCAGGATCTGCAAGAGGATTACGGAAAAGCCCTTGCATAAGAACACCGGAGACAGCTAAAGCTGCTCCAATTAACAATCCAAAGATAACACGGGGAAGCCTTATGTCGATAAGCACGAGGTAATCACGCGTTTTACTACTTACTGAAAAATCTTGTGTAAGCATCACATGGAGGAGATCAAGGAAAGAAACCTTTGCGGCACCATTCAAGAGCCCACCAAAAATACTGAAGGTAAGGAATATTATTAAGCTTAATAATAAAACCTTCCCCTGCTTTGAACGGTTTATTTTTTTACCTTCTTTTGTTTCAGGTAAATGCATCATGGATGTACCGTCTACCATTTTTATCAGCTCTTACCGTTTTGATTTGCACCATAAAGTATCTCAATAAGCTCTCTTGATGCGTCTGCAGTGCGTGGACCAAATCCTAAAAAATACATAGCATCCATCTGTTTTATGGCATGATTTTTTGCTGCTGTTGTTGCTTGAACTGCCGGTATGGCTAAAATCTTATCAATGCTAGTTGATCTTGCACCATGTTTTACAAGTAAGATAACATCAGGATCTGATTTCAATAACGCTTCGCCGTTGAGAAGTTTATATCCTTTATAATCGGTGATAGCATTGATAGCACCTGAAAGTTTTATCATACTATCAGCTGCAGTACCTGTTCCAGATGCCATGACGCGTCCATTTTGCACAGAGAAAACAAAAAGAACACGCTTTGGTGTTGTTACTTTCGCCAAAAGCGTATCGTTTTCTAAAAAATTACGCTTCAATTTTTCAATTAACGCAGCGGCTTGAACTTCCCGATGAATGGCTTGACCAACGAGGCGAATCTTTTCTATCACATTTTCACGGGAGTAGTCTTCTGGTATGATCACCAGAGGGATTGATGTTTTTTTGAGAATATCAATTGTTGAAGCGGGACCGCTTCCTTCAACAAGCAATATGCCCTCTGGGGCAAGTGATAAAACACCCTCCGGTGAAAGAGCACGCATATATCCAAGCACAGGAAGCTTGAGCGCTTCTTGCGGGTAGACGCTTGTACTATCACGGGCGACAAGCTGATCTTGGGCACCCAATGCATAGACAATTTCTGTAAGTGCTCCGCCGATAGAAACAATTCGAGCATTTTCAGGAAAACGGGTTGTGGGTTCAGCAATCACTTGTTTAGAAAAACAGGTAAGAGAGAGCAGTAAACATATAAGGAAAAGGTTTGATAACCTATGCAAAAGAGATATGAACATGTCTGACCTTACCTTATCTTAGTTACTGCTGTTTTCTTGGCTCGATGGTAAACCATTCAATAAAGAGCGCCAATCTTCACGTTCTTTTTGGCCCTCCTTGCGTACGCCAAAGAATTGAATAATCATCTCATCATCTTTATCGAAAACTTCAAGTGAGTTGACATATCCATCAATTGTAGGTTTGCGAACACGCCATACCTTCTTGATTCCAGAAACGAGTAAATGGAGGTGAAACTTCTGATCGAGAACATTAAGCCAAGGTCCCATTTGCTTAATATTCTTTACTTGCCCAGTGAAAATTTGGATACATCCTTTATTTCCAACAAAACACATAATTGGTAACTCTTCTTGTGCAACTTGTTTGAGCATCATCTCAACAGCTTCTATTTTTAACTCATCGGCAAATTCATTTCCGGCATGTTTTACGGCATTATGTCGATTAATTTTCAGTTCAGAAATAATTCCATGAAGTTGATGCACATCAGTCATCTGTCGCCAACGATCTCGGAACTTTTCAACATCTAGCTTTGCCGTATCACATTGTACTGGAGTAGGAGCGGGAGAAATATCAAGTGCGGATGATTGATCGTCATGAAGCAACTTTTCAACAAGTGCAGCCCATTCTTCCATATTTGTTGCGTCTTGAGAATAGAGTTTGAAAATAGCAATGCCATATTGATCAAAAAATTGCAGACTTTTCATAGGTGTTCCGAGAATAGTCACGTCATGCTCGAAACCAAACTTCCACTGTTTTGAAAAAATACGCAAGTCAATTTCACCGAGTGTTATCGGAATATGCTGACTTTGAACAATCTTCTCAAAACATCCTGTTATTTCATGGACAGCATTTTCATTCCGTGTTAATGCCATGACTATTCCAAGTTTAGGAGCATTTTCCAAGAGAGTAGCGACATCAGCGCGTAGTTTTTTTGCTTTTCCAATTGTACAATAAGCCGCAATGAGTTCTGCTTCGGATATACCAATAGAGTCCGCGAAATCGCGGTTACGCATTTCTTTTTTTTCTTCACGCAAGTGAATAATCATTTCGGCTGTGTATGACATGGGCTTATCCTTATGTTACCTGTTTAAAGGTTAATTGTTTAATTTTAAAACTCAAAAACAGTGAGTTGAACCACTATCAACTAATGGTTCAACTCACCACCAAAAAAGCCCTTATTTTATCAACAATAGAACAATAAAAACCAATAAATTACAAAGAGTTAAAGCGCAAACCTCAAAATTCGTTGTTCAAAGAACAATGAGAACAGAAACGCAATAATTTATTTTTTATCGATATAACCTTTTTAATTGATCTAATGATTAACAAAAGTGACTAAAATTTTTGCACGAACGAAACTTTAAAGTTGCGACCAGGCTGACTATAATAATCCTTCGGTGTTGAGCCGTCATCGGAAGGAAGATCTGATACATTCCAATATTTTTGATTGAACAGATTATAAACACCAGCCCTTATAACAGGACCCTTTTCACCAAATGGCTTCAACCAACCTGACACATCAATAATATTATAACCTGGAATTTTTTGATAGTCCGATTCCTTAGCAACTTTATCACGTTTGGCAGATGAGGTAAGAACAACGTCTGCTCCCCAGATTTCTTTTGCATATCCGATCCCAACAATCGCTTTTAAAGCTGGAATTGAGTTAAGATATTCATCTTTATCAATATCTTTTCCTTGCGAATAGGCAAGAGCAAAATTGCTATGGAATCCACCATTAAGAGCCAAATGTATTTTTGCTTCAGCACCATAAATACGCACATTTGCACGATTTATATAATGGCGACGTGCTAATGGGAATTCCTCTGATGGACCTTTATCCACAGTGTCTATGAAGTCCTTGTATTGATTGAAAAAGGCACTGACTGAACCACCCAAATTTCTATTTCCATACCTTATGCCAACATCATACCCATTGCTCGTTTCTGCTTTAAGATCAGGGTTGCCCTTCGAGTAATAAGCAGAGGGTTTTATATAAGAGACGTAAAGTTCTGCAATACGTGGTGCACGAAAAGCCTGTGCCCATTGGGCATAAAGCGTTACTTGATCACGAACATCCCACTCCACACGTAATTTGGGAGAAAAACGTGAACCATTTCTTTCTGGAGGAAATTTGTCAGAAAGTAGAGCTTTCTCATAAGAAGACGTTTTCTGAGGGACATACTTATACCAATCATAACGAATTCCAGGTGTGATACGGAAATGGTTATCGGCAAGGCCAATTTCATCTTCGAAAACAAAACCCAAATTATAGCCATTTGTATCTGGTGAATCTGACCGATTAGCGGGCACAAAGAGGCATCCCCGTGCATTTTCCGGCAAGTGACAATTATCTTTCCCGAACAAATAATGATGAAACTTAGATGACAAGACATTAGCGGCAAGCTTTAACGTATGGTCTACAGTGCCAATATGAACCTTCTTGAGAGCATCAGCATTGAAACCATAATTGGTATTACGCAAAAAATTATCTCTCAAAAAATCCCCTTTGGGTGCCCGAACACGAAATGAAGTCATAATATCATGACTTGACTGTCTTTGCCAATAAATCTGTCCACGAAACGCATCAAAAAGTGCATCTTCATTGCCGTTATAGTCATAAGAAAGAGAAAGGCGTTCACGGAGTTTGTCGTCCTTGTCATAAACGGAACCACGGGCATAATATCTTTCAGAAGCATTCAATGAATGTGTATCAACATTGTGACCAAAACGTTCTGCTGTAAAACCAAGTCGGTGATTGTCATCAAGGTATTGGTGAATTTTAAAGAGCAAATTATTTTGGTCAAAATGAGCAGGGTTTTTACGTGTGCGCTCTCCATAACCTTCTAGGGTTCCCATATTTTTGCGCTCATGACCTTCCGCATAAGAACCTTGGAAAAGGAAAAACGTTTGTTGAGCACGCATTGCAACAGCTTGATCTACGTGCCAACTATTATCAACAGAATGATAACCACTTCTTATAAGACCACCCCAATTTTTTCCTTCTGTGATAAGATCTTCAGGATCAAGGGTACGCAACGCAACAACTCCTCCCAGTGCACCAGATCCATAAAGACTAGAATCCGGTCCCTGAATAACATCAAGTGTGGAAAGCGCACTAAAGTCAAACATTGTGTTACCACTGTTATTACGCAATATATCATTGAACCATGGAAGAACAATACCATCCACTGTTGTGAGAACACGGTTTGCTTCTAAACCACGAATGACAAAACTGTTATTACTTGGGCTATACCCCACGGTTGGATAAAGACGACTAATATCATAGGCATCAGTTATTTGTTTCTCACGAATATCCTTCGCGGTTTTCCGATCTGTCAGAATAGTGACCGAATCCAAGGCCGTCCCTATTTTTTTCTCTTCAATAACAATTGGTTTGAGTTCAGTGACAGTACCTCCATCTTTATTTCGTGCAAAAACAAATGAAGGTATACAGACCGATAATGCACTTAAAATCACACAGCTTTTATAGATATTTTTTCGTCTTATTTGCATAACACATCACAACCTTTTTAAACATCCCCTCTCTGTTTTGAAATTTTATTTACATACAAAAAGGCTGGACCCGCTGATTAAAACTTGCCAGCCAAGCAGAAGTGATTTTGCCAACAAGACAAAACCACTAGAAAACCATATTAAACATGACAAAATCAGTCAAGAAAAAAGTTGCAATTTCAAAATAGCCTGTTTTAATGAGATTTACACCAATATTAAGCTTAAAATAGCGGCAGAAGAAACGATGAATTTTGAAAATACGACGCAATTATTAACTCTTTGGATTGGTGCATTTGTTGGAGCTTTATTTTTGCATGTATTATTGGGAGCGCAGTTTTATTTTCAAAGTACGGGTGTAAGTAATAGCTTGCTCTCGTCGGAGATTATGCTGACTTTTGTGCAAGAAACTATCTATCCGGATGTTGATACAGATTTGTCAGATATTCATACAGAGTCGGATATTAATTCGGATATTAATACAGAGCCAAAAGTATTACAGTCTGATCTTTTAGAGAAGGAGTCAGAGGAATTAGAATCCGTGGATGAAGTTCAATCGGAAGAGCCTCAGCATATGGTAGAACAAGATGACTTAAAGTCTTTGGAAGAACCCCTTCCTCAAAAAGTGGAGCATAAAGCGTTTATCAAAAAAACAATACCGATGCCAAAAGCTGTAGTAAAGCGCTCCAATGCAAAGGCGGTACGTTCTTCTTCCACCAACAAGGGCGTCAGTACAGCAGGGCTTGAAGATATGTTGTTAATGGAGTGGTTAGCAAAGGTACAGTCACAATTAGAAAGGCAAAAAAATTATATTGTGGGACAGCGTACCAGTCGTGCAAAAGGAACGGTGAAGTTAGAATTTATGGTGCATAAGCAGGGGAGTATTTTTTCTAGTCGTGTAGCAGTCTCTGCTGGTAATCCGGAACTTGATCGATTAGCGATGGCGGCACTTCAACGCGTTGGTTCTTTTCCACCCCCCCCCCCATCAAAAGTGAATAAAATAATCAGAGTATCCTTGATATTTAGCTGATTTTTTATATGGGGCGCTTTTCTTATAATATATTGATTTATAATGATAATTCATCATTTTGTATTTGAAATAAAAGATCCTAATAGCATAGGGTTTTCTCATTTTGAATTTATTGATACTGAATCAATTAAAATTACTTGCGTATACATCATAAGCAGGTTGGTATGTGGGTGCTATTTAAAAAGGAATAAAAACACGTCTTATGAACGCTTTCAAAGTACTATTTGGGAAGTTAAGGCATATTATTTCCGTCGACCAGAAAGCAGGTCGGTTTTTATATCTATTTTCCCAGTGAGTCTTGCTTTGTAGACACCATAATTTTCCATGACACGCATCACGTAATTACGTGTTTCTGTATAAGGAATACGCTCAATCCAATCAATGACGTTATCGAGAGATTGTCCTCGAGGATCGCCATAACGTTTTATCCATTCATTGACACGACGGGGACCCGCATTATAGCCAATAAGAGTTAGTATATAGGATCCATTAAAACGTTCCAATTGTTCATTAAGAAAATGGGCACCTAATGTTGCATTATAATGAGCATCACTGCTAAATTTTTTAGGAGACCATGCAATTGAGTGTTTTTTTGCCAATGCTTTTGCTGTTGTAGGAAGCAATTGGAGTATACCTTGTGCACCTGCTTTTGATATGGCTGTTGGATTAAATTCGCTTTCTTGGCGTGCAATGGCATAGATAAGCGATTTTTCTTCTACAGAAATATTAGTAGAAGCTGGTATAGCTCCCAGAGGATGAGAGAGTGCACCGACATTTTTTCCCTGAAAAACAGCCATTTTTCCAATTTTGAGACTGGTATAATAGTCTCCGTTTTTTTCTGCCATAACAGCCAGAAGGGCTAATTCGCCGGGACTTTCTATTTTTTTTCCGAGCTCTCTATAAAAAATTTTAGCAAAATCAGCATAGCCGGCTGCTTCAAGACGTTGAATTGCTTTGATCGCTTTTCGTGCACTAAAATGTTGTCGCTCAGCGGTTGTTGGTTTGGGAAAGGAAATTTTAAGCTTTTTTTGGTTGAGTCGTGCAGCGGCTAATTGACCATAGTAAGTTGCACCAAAATGAGCTGCGCGATGAAAGTATTGCTGGGCATTTTTATGTTCTTCTAGCGTTTCTGCTGTTCGTCCCATCCAGTAATATCCACGTGATGCAGAAAAAGGTAAAGAAGAGAGTTGAGGAA
This sequence comes from Bartonella sp. MU37NMGALS, assembly GCF_042194015.1. Classification (NCBI taxonomy): domain Bacteria; kingdom Pseudomonadati; phylum Pseudomonadota; class Alphaproteobacteria; order Hyphomicrobiales; family Bartonellaceae; genus Bartonella; species Bartonella sp. MU37NMGALS. The sequence continues at coordinate 118,310 of NZ_JBHIML010000001.1, read as the reverse complement.
TACGTGAAAAATGCTGCATTGCCAATTTAGGGTTATGAAGAAACCGTAGTGCGTACCATCCTGCATGAAACTCAGCATCGATAGCTAATGCAGATGTTATACCAGTGTGCATTGCAACGAGTTGATAAGCAATTTTTGGTTTGTTTAAATCGAGCATTTCACGAGAAAGGGCGCGTTGTTCTTTCCATAATGAATGAGGGTTCATAAGGTGGAATGCATCTTTTGATGTTTTCATCATGAGTGCTGCAGCTGCATTATATTGCTCTGTTCGTCGAAGATGGCGTATTCGAGCAAACTGAAAAAGAGGATCTTTTTGCCATGATCTTTCTACAGCTTTTAATTTTTGTGTAGCTCTAGGATCATTTTTTTCAACGGCCACAAAAGCATCAAAAAGAGATTGAGCATGGGCTAATTTTGCAACGCGTGCTGCTGAATCAAAACGATATGCATACAGCATAAACTGCATGCGTTTCAGATGATCAATAGGTTTTAATGCAGCGCTTGCATTTTTAAGAACAAATATTTCCTCTTTTGCATTAAGCTGTGTTTTATGCCACCATGGCGCAATAACGTGTCGAGCACGAGTGGTTTCTCCCGTTGCAATAAGTGCTTTAGCGAAGAGAGCCATTCCTTGCGCTGTTTGGGGCGGGTGATGAGAAAATTTTTGGATGATTGCGCGTGTGAGGTTGGTTTCGTTAAGAAAAGCACGTTCAGCATTGCGTTGCATCGTTTCTATACCGGGCCATCCTTTTAGCATGTTGATTGCATTAAATATTTCAGAACTTGGTATATCAGCTTGGTTTGATATCCCCAGCGCCCATGTCAAAATATGACGATCAAGGCTATGTTTTTCCATTGAATTACGAAGATTTATTGTTTTTGCAATATTGTTGTTTGCTAGTGCATCTAGCCCAGCTTTCAGTTTCTGAAGTGTAGCAGTATTGTGTAATGTCGTGTGTATCTGTTGAAGAGGCTCTAGAGCTTCTTTTTCGGTAAAGGGAGTAGGGCGCACCAAAGGGATTGGCGCTTTCCCGTGCAAAAGGGGTGTTTGCGCTGATGCACTTGAAAATAAAATTCTTATTGCCAGTATAAGTGCAGTAAAGGTTGATACGAAAAGAGAGGTGGAAAATACACGCATAGAGAAAAGACCTTGAGACCTTGCTTTTTGTAAAAACTTAAGGATTTATAGAACACAAGCATGAAAAACGCGTTAATATAGACGGCTTATTTTAAAAAAATGTGCAACATTTAAGGAGGAATATTTTTATCTTAAGAGAGCTTTTTTTGAAATTCATCTTGCTTCAATGATAGAGCAAGATTATGCTCTATTTAAAATTTATAAAAGGCGATTATTAAAAAAAATAAAAGCGAACATTATAGGGAGTTTATCATGCTCAAGGGAGCTATAACTGCGCTTATTACACCGTTTGATAATAAGGGCGCAATTGATGAGAAGGCGTTTTGTGATTTTATTGAATGGCAGATCACACAAGGGATTAACGGTGTAAGCCCAGTTGGGACAACCGGTGAATCAGCAACGTTAAGTCATGAAGAACATAAGCGGATTATAGAATTGTGTGTTGAGCAGGTCGCAAAGCGTGTTCCTGTTGTTGCTGGAGCGGGATCAAATAGCACAAGTGAGGCTGTAGAGCTTGCACAATACGCGCAAAAAGCTGGTGCAGATGCAGTTTTGGTTGTCACTCCCTATTATAATAGACCAAATCAATCTGGTTTATACAAACATTTTTCTTCCATTGCCAAAGCTGTTTCTATTCCGATTATAATTTATAATATTCCTGGTCGTTCTGTTATCGATATGGCTGTGGAAACGATGAAAGGCCTTTATCAAGATTTTAAAAATATCATTGGTGTAAAAGATGCAACGAGCAGAATTGAACGCGTTAGTGAACAACGTGAAAAGTGTGGGAAGGATTTTGTACAGCTTTCCGGTGATGATTGTACAGCGTTAGGTTTTAATGCACATGGAGGTATGGGGTGTATTTCAGTTTCCTCCAATGTTGCTCCAAAGCTGTGTGCAGAGCTTCAAGATGCTTGTTTTCGTGGTGATTATAAAACAGCACGAGAATTAAATGATCGCTTGATGCCTCTTAATCGTGCTGTGTTTATTGAGCCTAGTCCAGCGGGTATTAAATATGCTGCTGCAAAATTAGGATTTTGTGGTGATACTGTGCGTTCTCCGATTGTTCCGTTAACAGAAAGAACAAAGAAGATTATTGATGCAGCCCTCAGTCATGCTGGTATTTTAAAAGCATAAAATGATATTGACAAAGCCATGAATAAAAAAAAGAACGCGCCCGTACGGAAAATAATTGCTGACAATCGTAAAGCACGTTTTAATTTTGAAATCCTTAATAATCTCGAGGCCGGTCTTGTCCTTCAGGGAGCGGAAGTAAAGTCCTTACGTTCTAATCATGCCAATATTGCTGAAAGCTATGCGAGTTTTGAGAATGGGGAATTATGGTTAGTAAACAGCTATATTCCTGAATATACGCAGGCTAATCGTTTTAATCATGAACCGCGACGTTTGCGCAAGTTATTGCTTTCAAAACGTGAGATGGCACGTTTTTTTAATGCAACGTCTCGTGAAGGAATGACGCTTGTTCCTCTTAAACTTTATTTTAATGAACGTGGGCGCGTTAAGTTGGAGATTGCTCTAGCGCGGGGGAAAAAACTTCATGATAAGCGAGAAACAGAAAAAAAACGCGATTGGGGACGTGAAAAAGCAAGACTTTTAAAAAGATATGGATGACGAATGCGATCTAGGTATCCTTTATTTATAGCGCTGGTTTAAAACAGTTTTAGCATTGATCTAAGTATGTTTTTGCTGCTTGAAAAATTTGGTGAAACATGGCGTCTGTCAAGCGTCCAGTATTTGTATTATAACGAGAACAGTGATAGCTTGAAAAGATGCGTAATCTGCCGATGTTATTGATTTCGCCGTGTCCAAAAGGGTGAGCTAAAACTTTTGCATTAAGGGCACGTATCGTTGAATGGTGTGCAATGGTTCCTAAGGTAATAACGGCTTTAAGTTTGGGAAGATTTGTTAAAAGAGGTGAGAAGAAATAGCGGCACGTGTTAATTTCTGCACCGGTGGGTTTATTTTCTGGTGGAACACAACGAACAGAGTTAACGATTGCTGCATCAATCAGTTCAAGAGTATCATCTGCTCTTTCTTCGAAGGTTCCTTGGGCAAAACCAAATTTTTTTAAAGTTGAATAAAGTAAGTGCCCAGCATAATCACCAGTGAACGGACGTCCAGTTCGATTTGCTCCACGTAATCCAGGAGCAAGTCCAACAATAAGAAGGCGCGTTGTGTCTGCTCCTTTATAAGGAAAGAAGGGGCGCACCGGTGCGTTATACCAACTTGGTTCTTTTACACGCCAGTCAGCGATAAACTGATGGAGCCTAGGACATAAATTGCAATTTTTGGGTGGTTCTGGGAAAAGTGATGTTAATTGGTTATTCATGGTGTTAGGCATCAATCGTTTTTTCTATTTTTTTGAGTCTTTTATAGCGTATATGACGGGTTATGTTTTGAGAAACAATCTATAATGAATATAAATAAAATTTAATATAAACTTATTACTAATTATTGTGTAAAGAGAGGTAATCTTTCAGTAATTTATTCGATGAATAAGAGCGTAATACACATGATGTTCAAAGAAAAAATCTCTCTCTTTAAGATAAAATATTATCATAAAAATTATGCATAAGGCTGCCTTTATTGCAAAGGATTTTCAACAGCTGGTATTCTTTTTAAAAGGACGAAGACCCCAGACAAGTATTTTGTCAAGAAAGACCGTCCTTTGTTTGAAGTCAATTTATTGGAATGCTTTTAAGAGAAGCTTTGATAATGAGCGTAAATAGGTTATACATTTTATAAATTTTCCAAGAATTTTCTTAAATAAGTTCTTTAATCAAAAAATATAAAAGTTTGAGTTGTTTTTCTTGTGTTTTGTTTTGATTATTGTATATACTTCCCTATCCGCTATTAAATTTTTTTATTTGAGAAAGAGGCATAAATGGCCCGCGTAACGGTAGAAGATTGTATTGATAAAGTTGACAACCGCTTTGAATTGGTACTTTTAGCAGGTCATCGGGCGCGTCAGATTTCACAAGGAGCGCAGATTACGGTTGATCGTGATAATGATAAAAATCCAGTTGTTGCTTTGCGTGAAATAGCAGAAGAAACATTGTCGCCTGCTGATTTAAAGGAAGACCTTATTCATTCGCTGCAAAAGCATGTGGAAGTAGATGAGCCAGAAATGGCAAGTGAATTTATTACCCATTCAGGTGAAGCTGAAAGTGCTTTTAATACGTCGTCGCAAGAAGAAGGTACTTCATTTGATCATATGTCAGAAGAAGAGCTTTTAGCGGGTATTGAAGGTTTGGTTGTTCCAGAAAAAAGTGACGATTATTAATTGCAGCAATTTATGTTACAGGAGTAAAGATACCTTGTCATGTGAGGAGCAATTATTTTTCTTGTCTTTTATTGATAGGACGTGTTCAATAAAGATTAGGGGTGTGAAAAGATAAAGGATATGCTCGTATGATGCGTCAGTGTGAGCTTGTTGGACGTGTTCAACGTTACAAGTCTGACGTAGATGAGGCTCTTTTAAACAGGGCCTATGATTATGCAATGAGAAAGCATGCACATCAAAAGCGTGCGTCAGGTGATCTTTATTTTTCTCATCCTTTAGAAGTTGCTGCTATTTTGACGGATATGCGGTTGGACGAGGCAACGATTGCTGTTGCTCTTTTGCATGATACAATTGAAGATACAAGCGCTACACGAGCAGAAATTGATCAGCTTTTTGGTTCTGAAATTGGGAAGTTGGTTGAAGGACTTACAAAGCTTAATAAGCTTGATCTTGTATCAAAGAAAGCTGTACAGGCAGAAAATCTTCGTAAACTTCTTATTGCTATTTCTGATGATGTTCGCGTTCTTTTAGTCAAACTCGCTGACCGCCTTCATAATATGCGTACCCTTGGTGTTATGCGTGATGATAAACGTCGGCGAATTGCTGAGGAGACGATGGATATTTATGCGCCACTTGCAGGTCGTATGGGTATGCAGGATATGCGCGAGGAATTAGAGGATCTCTCTTTCTTTTATTTAAATCCAGAAGGTTATCGTACGATTACTAATCGACTTTCTGAATTATTGAAACACAACCGTGATTTGCTTTCCACAATTGAAAATGAATTGACAAAGCTTTTTTTCGAGCACGGCATTAAAGCAGATGTTAAAAGCCGTCAGAAAAAATCTTATTCAGTCTTTCGCAAAATGGAAAGTAAAGCATTATCTTTTGAACAGTTATCGGATATTTTTGGTTTTCGTGTGATTGTTGAGTCCGTGAATGATTGTTATCGTGCTCTTGGTGTCATTCATACGACATGGCCAATGGTTCCCGGTCGTTTTAAAGATTATATCTCTATACCAAAGCAAAATGATTATCGTTCCATTCATACAACGATTGTGGGACCATCGCGACAACGTGTTGAATTGCAGATTAGAACTGCTGCTATGGATGAAATTGCTGAATATGGCGTTGCGGCACATTCCATTTATAAAGAGCAAGGTTCTAATTATTCGGCTTCGAGGTTATCAAATGAAACAAATGCGTATGCATGGTTGCGTCAAACGATTCAATCTTTGTCAGATGGAGATAATCCGGAAGAATTTTTAGAACACACAAAGCTTGAGCTTTTTCAAGATCAAGTTTTTTGTTTTACGCCGAAAGGTCGATTAATTGCTTTTCCTAAAGGAGCTACTCCTATTGATTTTGCTTATGCCGTCCATACCGATATTGGTGATTCTTGTGTGGGTGTGAAAATCAATGGTCGTATTATGCCTTTAATGACCAAATTAAAAAATGGTGATGAGGTTGATATTATTCGTTCACATGCTCAAATTCCGCCGGCTGCATGGGAATTTCTTGTTGTCACAGGTAAAGCACGTTCAGCTATTCGACGAGCAAGTCGTGCTGCGGTACGTAAACAATATTCGGGTTTAGGATATCGTATTCTCGAGCGTTCATTTGAATATATGGGAAAACAATTTTCAAAAGACGTTTTGAAGAAAGTTTTGCCACGTTTAGCACGTAAAGATGTAGAGGATGTATTGGCTGCTGTTGGGCGTGGGGAGCTGTTTTCCGCTGATGTGATTAAAGCGGTTTATCCTGATTATCAAGATCACCGTGTAGTACAAAAGTCATCTTTTAAGCCTGGGGAAGAAGGTTGGTTTAATATTGAGAATGCTCAAGGTATGATTTTTAAAGTTCCAGAAAATGAAAAGAATGAAATGTTCGAGAATCATCAATCTAAAGCATTGCCTATTAGAGGAACCCGTGGAGATATACCCGTACGTTTTTCACCGGAAGGAGCAGTGCCTGGAGATCGGATTGTTGGTATTATGCAGCCTGGGGCTGGGATCATTATTTATCCAATACAGTCTTCAGCTTTGATGGCATATGATGATCAGCCAGAACGATGGATTGATGTCCGCTGGGATATTGATGCCCAAATGAATGAACGTTTTCCTGCACGGATAAACATTTTGGTTGTAAATAGTCCTGGTTCTTTGGCTGAAATTACACAAATAATTTCTGCTAACGATGCCAATATCCAAAATTTATCTTTTATCCGTACAGCACCAGATTTTACAGAAATTATGATTGATTTGGAAGTGTGGGATTTAAAACATTTGAATCGTATTTTTTCTCAGTTAAAAGAGGCGGGTTCAGTAAGTACAGTACGGCGGGTTCATGGATAAAAAGAAAGATTTTGCAATGAATACACAAGATGTCATTGATATTTTTAAACAAGCAGATGCTATTCTAGAAGGGCATTTTATTTTAACATCGGGACGCCATAGTGCGACTTATATGCAAAAAGCGAAAGTATTCATGCATGCTGACTTGACGGAAAAGTTGTGTCGTGGATTAGCTGAAAAAATCAAAAAATCTATCGAGGGAAAAATTGATTATGTTGTTGGTCCCGCAATTGGCGGCCTTATTCCTTCCTATGAAACTTCACGGCACCTTGGTGTTCCTTCTCTTTGGGTAGAGCGTGTAAATGGCATCTTTGAATTGCGTCGTTTTGAAATCAAGAAGGGGGCACGGGTTGTTATCGTTGAAGATATTGTGACAACGGGTCTTTCCATTCGTGAGACTATTGAGGCGCTCGTTGCAGCAGGAGCAGAGGTATTAGCCAGTGCATGTATCCTTGATCGTTCTGGTGGTAAAGTCAATGTTGGAGTTCCATTGATTGCACTTGCTGAATACGAGATAACCTCTTATGCTAGTGATGCACTTCCTGCAGAGCTTTCTGTTCTTCCAGCGATTAAACCAGGTAGTCGAAATATTTAATTGTCTTTCTATTTTTTTTTGTGCAAAAGCTTAAAAAGATTAATTTAGATGATATAGATTATTTCATCATCAAAAGATGTATATTGAGAGTCATATGCTTTTTCGTCGTCGAGAACCAATAGATTTTGTAACGCGTATTCGACTTTGGTTATGGCCACGTCGTTCATTTTCTCGCTCATTTTGCTACATACATAAACGTATTTTGCGTATATCAGCAACACCGCATGAAGTAGCATTAGGGGTTGCTGTTGGCATTTTTTTAGCTTGTTCCCCTTTCTTTGGGTTGCATATTATTTTGGCAATATTTTTATCTTGGCTTTTGCGTGCAAACTTTGCTGCCGCAATCATTGGGACGATTTTTTCTAATCCACTCACATTTTTATTGATTGTCATGGCTGATTATAAAGTAGGGTATTTTTGTTTATCACTTTTTAGCGATGTCAAAGAGATTTCTCTTTCGCAAATTCGTGCTCTATTTAATGGTTTGACATTGTCAAATCTCTCTCTCCTCTTTAAAGGCGCATGGGACACAATTATGAGTCCTATGATTTTAGGTGGAACTCTTTTAGGTATTGTTTTTGGTGGTTTATCTTATATAGGTGTTTACAGAGCAACGGTTCGTTTTAAACAAAAGCGATATCAAAAGATTATAAAAAAAGGCGTTTAAAGAAGCGTTCATCGTAAGAAAGATCGGGTAATATCGTATGATTGTTGGTCTTGGAAATGATCTGGTTGATATACGACGTATTGAGAAAATGTTGGTTCGTTATGGTGAGCGTTTTACCCAACGTATTTTTACGGATATTGAAAGGAATAGATCGGAAAATCTCAAAAAAAGCTCTTCTTCCTATGCAAAAAGATTTGCTGCTAAAGAAGCATGTGCTAAAGCCTTAGGAACGGGAATCGCTTGTGGGATTAATTGGAAAGACATGGGGGTTATTAATTTGCCATCTGGTAAACCAATAATGCAATTAACAAATCGTGCGCAAGTACAACTTCAAAAGTTATTACCTCCTCATCATGATGCAGTTATTCATCTTAGCATAACAGATGATTTTCCTTGGGCACAGGCATTTATTATTATCGAAGCACTTCCACGTGGATAGATGGTGTGAGAGATTGTGCTTTTGTTATTTGAATATTATGATGAAAAAAAATTATATCTGTGATGAGAAGGCAGTTGGTGATGATCCAAAAAGATAAAGTGCATAAAAAAGAAAAAAAAGGTGGGGTTCGTGAATTTATTTCTGTTTTAATACAGGCTCTGCTTTTAGCAGCGGTTATTCGGACACTTTTTTTCCAGCCTTTTAGTATTCCTTCCGGTTCAATGCGTCCTACTTTGTTGGTGGGAGATTATCTGTTTGTTTCTAAGTATGCATATGGGTATTCTCATTTTTCCATCCCATTTTCTCCTCCTCTTTTTTCTGGACGGATTTGGGCATCTCAACCTCAACGTGGAGATGTGGTCGTTTTTCGCTTACCAAGTAATCCGAAGATTGATTATATAAAACGCGTTGTTGGGCTACCAGGTGATCGTATACAAGTCCGTCAAAGTATTCTTTATATTAATGATGAGGCTGTTTCCCGTCACTTTATGGGGGAAATTGATAATTCTGATATAACAGAGGTTAACTATCCTGTTGAGGTTTATCGCGAGACAATGCCTAACGGTGTCAGTTATGATACACTTGATTTAGCTTTCATCCCGAAAGTCGATGATACAAAAGTCTTTGAAGTTCCTCAAGGACATTACTTTATGATGGGAGATAACCGCGACAATTCAGATGATAGTCGTTTAGATGTAGGCTATGTTCCAGAAGAAAATCTTATTGGTCGCGCGAGCGTGATTTTCTTTTCCATCAGTAACGGTTCAAGTGCTTGGCAGGTTTGGCGCTGGCCATTTGATGTGCGTTGGAAGCGTTTGTTTTCTTTCATAAATACGGTTCATGATTTGCCGCTTATCAAGCAAGGAAACAACGATGAAACGTCTAATGATTGATCAGCTTTTCAAGCTGACGGGGCATCGTTTTAAAGATGAAGAGAGGTTAAAGAAGGCATTAACACACTCGAGTGTGCAAGATTCGGAACAGGGGAATTATGAACGACTAGAGTTTCTAGGGGATCGGGTTTTAGGGCTTTTGATTGCAGAAATGCTGTATCAACTTTTTCCTCAGGCAAGTGAAGGTGAATTATCAGTCCGTTTGAATCATCTGGTCAACGCGCAGACATGTGCTGATATTGCGCGTGAAATGAGGCTGCCTGATATGATCCGTGTTGGTTTTGAGATGAAAAATTTCGAGGGGCGTCGACTCATCAATATGCATGCAGATGTCGTGGAAGCTTTGATTGCCGTGATATATCTCGATGGAGGCTTGGAAAGCGTTCGCCCTTTTATTCAAAAATATTGGCATAGTCGGGCAAAGAAAATGAATGCTGGTCGGCGTGATGCCAAGACCGAATTACAGGAATGGGCGCATATCCAAGGCAATGCACAACCACATTATCAGGTTATAAAACGTTCAGGTCCAGATCACGATCCTGTTTTTATGGTAGAGGTAAGTATTTCTGGGTTTGCTTCAGAGATTGGGCAGGGAAGCTCCAAAAGATATGCCGAAAGAATGGCAGCTGAAAAAATTTTGCGACGAGAGGGTGTATGGAAAACAGTGGGAAAAAATGATCATGAGTGACGTTATGAAAACGCGTTCTGGGTTTGTTGTGCTTATTGGGATGCCTAATGCCGGTAAATCGACATTGGTTAATCAATTGGTTGGAACAAAGGTTTCAATTGTAACGCATAAGGTACAAACAACACGAACTTTAATCCGCGGTATTGTCATTCATGATGATGTGCAAATTGTGTTGGTCGATACACCGGGTGTTTTTCGTCCCCATAAGCGCTTAGAACGTGCCATGGTCTCTGCTGCTTGGGGAGGGGCTAAGAGCGCGGATGTTCTGCTCGTTTTAATTGATGCTCAAAGTGGTCTTTCGGATGAAGTTGATATGATGTTAGATATTGTAAACAACATGAAACAAGAAAAAGTTCTTGTTCTTAATAAGGTTGATACAGTTGTTAAATCATCTCTTCTAGCGTTAACCACTAAAATAAATGAACGTGTAAAGTTTGCGCAAACATTTATGATTTCTGCTCTAAACGGTTCTGGTTGCAAGGATTTACTTCATGCGTTGAGTAATATGATGCAGGAGGGACCATGGTATTATCCGGAAGATCAAATTTCCGATATGCCCATGCGTCATCTTGCTGCTGAAATTACGCGTGAAAAACTTTTTCTTCGTCTTCATGATGAACTTCCTTATTCCTCAACGGTTGAAACAGAAAACTGGGAAGAGCGTTCAGATGGTTCCGTTAAAATTAATCAAGTTATTTATGTTGAGCGTGAGAGTCAGAAAAAAATTGTCTTAGGAGCAAAAGGCGATACAATAAAAGCGATTGGTCAAGCAGCACGTAAAGAACTCATGAAAATTATGGATCAAAAGGTTCATCTTTTTCTCTTTGTGAAAGTGCGCGATAATTGGGATACCGATCCAGAACGTTATCGCGAAATGGGATTGGATTTTTAAAAATAAGATTTTTAAAAATAATTAAAGTAAAATGAAGTGGAAAGAACAAGCCGTTATTCTTGGTACACGCCAATATGGTGAAACAAGTGTTATTCTTGAGGTTATGACACGTGAACATGGTCGTTATATGGGAGTGGTAAAAGGGGGGCGGTCGCGTCGTATGGCAGCTCTTCTTCAACCTGGAAATTTTGTGGAGGCTGAATGGTGGGCTCGTTTAGAAGAACATTTGGGAATTTTTCGACTTGAAGCTCTTGATTTACACGCGGCGCGATTAATCTGTCTACCAGAAGCACTTTATGCTTTGCAATTGATAGCTTTTCATTTGCGGATTCTTCCCGAACGTGATCCACACCCCGTTTTATATGATATTTTACACCTTTTTATGCAGAATTTTGATGAACCATTTGTAACTGCAGAATTGCTTGTACGTTTTGAAATGCGGCTTCTTGAAGAACTTGGTTTTGGTCTTGATTTATCTTGTTGTGCTGCAACAGGCGGTCAGGAAAGGCTGCATTACGTATCACCAAAATCTGGACGGGCTGTCTGTGAAGAAGCAGGGGAACCTTGGAAAAAAAAGCTTCTCATTCTACCGCAGTTTCTTGTGCAAAGAACAACTCGTCCTACTGATTCTAGTGACATAATAAATGGTTTTATACTGACGGGTTTTTTTCTTATGCGTCATGTCTGGGCGCCACGAGATATAAAGCAGCCGTCAGTGCGCATGAATTTGATACAATTGTTTGAGCGCCAATTTGGTATACGAGCATTAATTTGTTGATCTGATGATAATTGAATGGAAAAATGAAAGTTTTAAAGACAATTGCTGAAGTCCGCCAATATACTTCAGAGGAACGACGTTTAGGTTTTTCGATTGGTTTTGTTCCAACAATGGGGGCATTGCATGATGGTCATCTTGCATTAGTACAGTATGCAAGAGCAATGTGTGATCGCGTATTGGTTTCTATTTTTGTCAATCCAAAGCAATTTGGACCTCATGAAGATTTTTCTCAATATCCAAGAGATTTGAAGGGCGATTGTGCTTTGTTAAAAGAAGCAGGTGTTGAATGTGTTTTTGCCCCTTCTGTAGATGAAATGTGGCCACTGGGAAATGATACAATTGTGCAAGTGAAAAAATTATCACGTATTTTGATGGGAAAATTACGTCCAGGGCACTTTTGTGGTGTAACAAGCGTTGTTGCTAAACTTTTTAACATTGTTCAACCAGATAAGGCTTTTTTTGGGGAAAAGGATTTTCAACAAATTTTAATTATTCGGCGTATGGTTGAAGATTTGGCTTTTCCTATTGAAATTGTTGGAGTTCCTATTTTACGGGAGTCAGATGGTGTCGCTTGTTCTTCACGCAATCAGTTTTTAACATTAGAAGATCGTAAAGCTGCCAAAATTATTCCTGAAAGTGGGAAAGCTGCTAAAAAGCTTTACCATGAAGGTGAACGGTCGGTTGATAAATTATGCAAAACTGTTCGTGATATTTTACAACAAGAAACGCGTGCAATCATTGAAGCAATAGATTTGCGGGATATGGAAACTTTATGCGTGGTTAAAGGAACATTGAATAAACCAGCAGTTTTACTTCTTACTGTTCGCTTTGGAGAGGTAAGGCTGATTGATCAATATATATTGCAAGAGAAGGGCGGAAAATGAGTGTACATAAAACCGTAAAGCGTATAACATCTTCCGAAATACGTACAAGAAAGGGACAACAGCCAATTGTTTCTTTAACAGCTTATCAAGTTTATACTGCGCGGATTGCTGATCCATATTGCGATATCCTTTTGGTTGGTGATAGCGTTGGTATGGTTGTGTATGGGTTTGAGACAACGCTTCCTGTTAATTTAGATATGATGATTTTACACGGACAAGCCGTGGTGCGTGGATCTCAAAAAGCTCTTGTGGTTATTGATATGCCTTTTGGCTCTTATGAGGAAAGTCCAGAGCAAGCTTTTTTTAATGCATCGCGTATTCTTGCTCAAACGGGGTGTGGTGCAGTTAAGCTTGAAGGTGGTGTTTATATAGCGGAAACAATTGATTTTTTGTGTAAACGTGGCATTCCAGTGATGGGGCACATCGGTCTTACACCCCAGGCGGTGAATCGTTTTGGTGGTTTCAAAACACAAGGACGAAAACAGAGTGATTGGCAAAGAATTGAAGCCGATGGGGCTGCAATTGAGGAGGCCGGTGCTTTTGCTATTGTTTTAGAAGGGATTGTCGAACCTTTAGCAGTAAAACTGACAGAAAAGCTTTCTATCCCTACGATCGGTATTGGTGCATCCAATCAATGCGATGGACAAGTATTGGTTATGGAAGATATGTTGGGCTATGGTGCTCATGTGCCAAAATTTGTACGCCGTTATGGAGACCTTGAACAAGCCATGGAAATTGCAATAAAGAATTATGCAGAGGATGTCACATCTCGTGCTTTCCCAGCGGATAATGAAGTTTATAAACTAAAATAAACTTCAGTTTAAGATGAAAAGTTTGACAAGGGAACATTTGTTATTTTGATAATGAAAGTGTATTATTTCATATATTTTGTATGCAATTTGAGCTGTGATTTTTTCGATTTCTTTAATGGAGTCACTCCTCTCATGCAAAACAGAACGCCATTGGGTTGCTAAGTCATGTGCTTTTTTTAAGAAAGCTTTCTTGGGGACTCAATCCCATTTCACGGTGATGTTCGTGAATGGTATAGCGGTAAAGCCCCTGTGAAGTGTACAATTTATAGAGCGCCCCCATCTTTACGCTTCATAAGAGACATTTCAAATTCTTTCTTTAAAAGTTTTTACCTATATGCCGGTCCCACTTATGACGTACAAGAGAATGGTTTTGATTGATTCAATATAAACAGATTTGAAATGAGTGAATCTTACGATATTAGTGGCTCTCATTCAACATGAAAAAACAATGAATTATTATTATAAATCAGTGTGATGAGTCTTTAATGATAGGGAAGGAACAATGCGAAGAGTCTATAATCTTTGGGCATCCAAGGCATTGAAGCGAGTTAAAAATGCGTTTTCAATTTGTTGGGTAGAGTAGGGGTATAAATTAAGATCATCGGGTAAAATATTATTGGGAGAGCCAAAATAGCGAAGGGCTTCTTCTCTACTAAATCCAGCAAGCGTAATCGCTTCATAATATGCAGCGATACAGTCGGCTTGTTTGATTTTTTTTAAAAGTTTTTGAGAAAGATCAACGGGAAGAGAAAAGCGCATGTGGATAGCATCTTGGATGCCCTTTTCAATGCGTTCATATTGTTTTCCTATGACAGCTTTAAAGGGGGAAATCATATCGCCGATGACATATTCTGGAGCATCATGAAGAAGAGCATAAAGACATTCGTTGCTTCCCGATTGTGGAAAAAGTTTTTGAAATATTTGTTCAACCAAAAGTGAATGTTGTGCAACAGAATAGGCATGCTCCCCTCGTGTTTGACCGTTCCAACGTGCCACGCGAGAAAGTCCATGGGCAATATCTTCAATTTCAACATCAAAAGGAGAAGGGTTGAGAAGATTAAGTCTGCGTCCAGAGAGCATTCTTTGCCAAGCGCGTGCTTCTCCATTTTTTAATAATTCAGCTTTAGCCATGCGTATTTTCTATAGTATTTTCAGGAAAGGTAAAATTCATATTTTCAGCAATGTTTATGGTGACAGGAATGTTTTTTACAGTAAAGGGGATGTTATGGTTCATAGAATCTTTGACGTGGTCAATACGCATTAAAGCGAGAGCCTCATTTTCTACACACGTTCCCAAGTAGCCAAGCACTTTTGTTCCTGCTTCAATGCTAGATTGAGGGGTTAATTCACACTGGCCTTTTACAATAAAAATACGGCGACGTGCTGCACGGCGATGGTGCATTCGTGAAACAATTTCTTGTCCAATATAACATCCTTTATTGAATGAGAGTCCATTGATTTGATCGTAATTAATATCATGAGGAAAGACTTTACCAACTTCATAGTCTTGACCACTTTCTGCAATTGCATAACGGATACGCAATTGATTCCATGTGTCATTATATTCTGAAGTCAAAAAAGGTTTTTTGCCATAGATTCGTATTATTTTTTCTTTTTGTGGGAAGCGTTTATCAACAAAACTTGAATCAAAATTTAAAGAATCTGATTCATTATTCAAAGAAACCGTAACAAGCTTTTGTAATGGTTGTGTAATTTCTACTTTTTTACGCAGCTTATAGAGCAACAGACGTTGGTGAAGCGTATCAGCTAAAGGCATTCTGATATCAATCAGGTAACCATTTTCTTTTTTTCCGATAAGAAAATCAGCAAGAACCTTTCCTTGTGGGGATAAAAGGGCTCCAGGGAAAAGTTCCTGTGGGCTGATTTTTTTTACATCTGTCGTGATCAGGGATTGTAGAAAATCTGTTGCTTCTTCGCCTGTAATTTGAATAAGCCTGCGGTTTTTTAAGCAAATGGCATTTTGTTTTTCAATCATGGTTCTTGCCTTTCTGCTCAAAGTTACATAATCGATAAGTGAGCAATATGTAAGGAGCGTGGCTATGTTTAAAACATTTGATACAATTTTTAAAGGTGCAACACTTGTGAATCATGATGGAAGAAGCAAGCGTGATATTGGTATTACAAATGGTCGTATTGCTGAAATAGGCAACCTTACATGTGCATCGGCTAATGAGGTCATTGATTGTACGGGGCTTCATATTTTACCAGGAATTATTGATAGCCAAGTGCATTTTCGGGAGCCAGGAAATGAATATAAGGAGGATTTGGAAAGTGGCTCGTATTCTGCTGTGTTAGGGGGTGTTACGGCGGTTTTTGAAATGCCTAATACCAATCCGTTGACAACATCAGAAGAAACATTAAGCGATAAGGTTAAGCGCGGATTTCATCGAATGCATTGCGATTTTGCATTTTGGGTTGGAGGAACGCGTGAAAATGCCCATGAACTCTCTGAGTTAGAAAGACTTCCTGGTGCGGCTGGAATTAAAGTCTTTATGGGGTCCTCTACCGGTGATCTTTTGGTTGATGATGATGAAAGTGTACGCCTTATTTTGAAGAATACACGCCGTCGTGCAGCTTTTCATTCTGAAGATGAGGCGAGGCTTCAAGAGCGTAAAATATTGCGTATTGAAGGGGATGCATCATCACATCCGATTTGGCGTGATGAAATTGCGGCATTAAAATGTACGCAGCGTTTGGTAAAAATTGCCCATGAGACGAAAGCACGGATTCATGTGTTACATCTTTCGACAGAAGAAGAAATTGATTTTCTAAAAAAACATAAGGATGTTGCAACAATTGAAGTGACACAACATCATTTGACTCTCACGGCTGATGATTATAAGAAGTTTGGTACATTAATTCAGATGAATCCGCCTATTCGTGAGTCGCGCCACCGTGAAGCTCTTTGGTACGGTGTTCAACAAGGAATTATTGATGTCTTAGGCTCAGATCATGCGCCTCATACTCTTCAAGAAAAGCTTCAACCTTATCCCTCTTCACCTTCAGGAATGACAGGGGTGCAAACAACAGCAGCAGTTATGTTAACACATGTGAATGCAGGGAAAATATCTCTTGAACGTTTTGTTGATCTCACTTCACATGGTCCTAGTCGTATTTTTGGTATAAGCTGTAAAGGGCGCATTGCTGTTGGTTATGATGCTGATTTAACCATTGTTGATCTTAAGAGAGAAGAAATTATTACGAATAGCTTAATTGGTTCGCGTGCCGGTTGGACACCTTATGATGGTCAAAAAGTTAAAGGTTGGCCTGTTGGGACTATTATCCGTGGTATGCGCGTTATGTGGGAAGGTGAAATTGTCACACCGTCACAAGGAGAGCCTGTTAAATTTATGGAAACTTTGGTGTAAACAGATTAAAATTATAAATATGCCGTAAAATATCATCTTTTAGAGTGATGATATAGGGTATGTCAGCCTCTTTGGCACATAAGTGTTTTTTAATGCGTGGTGAATATTCTTAGGCTTATTTGTAGAAACTATGAAGAAATTACATGTGTTAGAAGCCAAGAGGAACTTTGTTCAACAAGAACCTAGATTATTTACAGAGCAAATTTAGTTAAAAATCTTCGTCCTTTGAGGTGGGGGGAGGAATCCAAAGAGCGATTTTGTATGGGAAAAAGGGGCTCATACGAATAAAAGCGTATCAAGATATTATTCTTTAAAAGTCTCTCTATTTTCAGAGCTTGTTTATTGCTCCACGCATTTGTGAGAGGAGTATCATTGATATTGCTAAAATTGAGAGATACTTTTTGTATAGATTAATTATCTATGATGCATGAGGAGGTTTTCAGATAAAATTCTTCCTTCCTCAATGTATCGTTGATTGGCTTCAATGGCTGCTTGTGTACAATGATGATAATTTTCTGAGAAAGCACGATACGCTTCATTAAACGCTTCATAAAAATAAGCACGTCTTTGTGGAATGGGGTGTTCTGCTTCAATCAGTGCATTCATATAATCATACCATTGGTTTGTTGGAGACTCACAAAGATTTTGGAGAGAATGCAATGATCCCAAAATTTCTGCTAATCGGAGTAATTTTTTTTCATAAGGTGGAGATTGTTGCGCAAAGGTTGGCATTGAAATGGCAAGAAATATTAAAATAATGATGTTCATCAATCTATTACGCATTATTTTTATCGCTTTCTTTGAATAAAACTCTGTAAAGATAAAATAATTTTGTCATGAGAATGGTGTAAAAATAGAGTGAATTGCTGCATTATTCTCAATTATTGATTATAAAATATAGGGCGTAAGAAGCAGTAAGGAACCCATTGTGGAATATTGAAAATACTGACGAAGCTTTGTGTGGTTAAAAATTTAAGATTTGCTTCCTAGAAGCTATCTATTTTTCACATAGATTTATATTGTATTACCTGTAGAATTTTTTCTAAGCTCGTTTTCTTTAAGGAGGGAAAGCATCTCTAATGATAGAATGCTTTTGTTCAATCAAATAAAATAGATTGTTTTTATGATAAATGATGAATAAAGCCATGGATACAATGGGGAAATGGTAAAAAGAATTTACTATAAGATAAAAATTTTTAGCCTAAACCGCGGAATAGGATAATTTGAGATAAGATGCATCTAAAAGGAGCGGTGCATAATATCGTCCATGGAGTCAATAATGAAAGAGTTGCGATTTTATAATACGCTGACACGTAAAAAAGAAAATTTTACACCAATAGATCCGAAAAGAGTACGTCTTTATGTTTGTGGCCCAACAGTTTATGATTATGCGCATATAGGAAATGCACGCCCTGTCATTGTTTTTGATATTTTATTTCGTTTATTGCGTCATGTTTATGGCAATGAGCATGTTCTATATGCGCGTAATATCACAGATGTTGATGATAAAATTAATGCACGAGCAGCTTGTGAATATCCAAACTTGTCACTGAATGACGCTATTCGTCAATTAACAGAACGTACATATTTCCAGTTTCAACAAGATACAATAGCACTTGGTTGTCTATTGCCAACCAACCAGCCGCGCGCAACCGAGCATTTAGAGGAGATGCGCTCTTTAATTGAAAGATTGCTTGAAAAGGGGCACGCTTATAAAGCGGAAAATCATATATTATTTTCTGTAAGTAGCATAAAAAATCCTCCCCATTATGGGGCATTTGCAAATCGTTCTTTAGATGAAATGAGGGCGGGAGCGCGTATTGATGTTGCTGCTTATAAAAGGGAAGAGATGGATTTTGTTTTATGGAAGCCTTCTGTGAAAGGGGAGCCGGGTTGGGAATCGCCGGCCGGAATTCCTGCTTTAGGTCGTCCAGGTTGGCATATTGAATGTTCTGCGATGTCAATGGCAAAGTTATTAGCACCCTATGGCGGTGGTTTAACCTGTGATGATCCGACCGCGAATATTTTTGATATCCATGGTGGTGGACTTGATTTAATTTTTCCTCATCATGAAAATGAGATTGCACAAAGTTGTTCAGCTTTTGGGACGGAGCGAATGGCGAATTTTTGGATGCATAATGGTTTTTTACAAGTTGAAGGCAAAAAGATGTCGAAAAGTTTTGGCAATTTCATAACCATTCGTTCTGTTTTAGAGAGTAATTTTTGGGAGTTTAATGGTATTTTAACCGATGAAATGAAGCAAAATTGGGCTGGTTTGTCTGCGCGTTTTTCGATGTTGCAAACGCATTATCGTGAACCATTAAATTGGACAGCACAGCGTTTAATACAATCGAGCAGCGAACTGTATCGTTGGTATGAATTGCTTCGCAGCAAAAAAAGTGAGATGGAAAACAATGAAGCAATTAATGATACTTTGATAGATGCACTCAGTGATGATCTTAATACTCCAAAAGCACTGACTCTTTTGCGAAAGTTTTATAAAGAAGGGAATGCGTTGGCTCTTGCTAATGGGATGAATTTATTAGGACTGTTACGACAAGAATGGATTAAAGAAATAGACTGCCCATTATTTATAAAAAAAATTTTTCTTGATTCAAAATTTATTGATCAACGTATTGCTGAAAGACTACGACTTATCCATAATAAAGAGTGGGAAGCAGCGGATACAATTCGTGATGAGCTTGCAGCTGAGGGGATTCTTTTAAAAGACAGTAAGGATCCGCAGAGTGGTGAGCGCATAACTGTGTGGGAAATAAAACGATTTTAATTTTCCTATTCCAGCAGCTTACATAAATAAAGGGAGGAAAGTTTGATGGAATTTTTATATCATTATGGATATATCGCGCTTAAGCTGGCTGTAGGTCTTGTTGCCTTCTTGTTTATTTTAAGAACAACAGGACGGGGGAGTCTTAGTCAGATGACACCAGTTGATTTGGTCAGTAATTTTGTTATGGGAGGTATTATTGGCGGAGTTATTTATAATCAGAATATTAGTAGCATTCAATTATTGCTTGTTTTACTCATCTGGCAAACCTTGATTACATCTTTTAATTTTTTTGCACGCTATTCAGTTTTTTTTCGTCGTCTTATCGCGGGGCGGAATATTACATTAGTTTTAGATGGGGTTTTCCAAATAGATAAGATTAAGAACTTAGGGATCAATGTTAATGATCTCATTACGATGTTACGTCTTAAAGGGTGTCACTTACATGAAGCCGCTTTTGTTCGTTTGGAAACCAATGGTGATTTCACTGTCATTAAAAAGGAAGAGGGGAAGAAATCGACGATTTTAATAGAAAATGGTGAAGTTATTGATGATGGACTTAAAGAGATTGGTAAAA
Source organism: Bartonella sp. MU37NMGALS (assembly GCF_042194015.1). Classification (NCBI taxonomy): domain Bacteria; kingdom Pseudomonadati; phylum Pseudomonadota; class Alphaproteobacteria; order Hyphomicrobiales; family Bartonellaceae; genus Bartonella; species Bartonella sp. MU37NMGALS. The sequence goes on along the minus strand of NZ_JBHIML010000001.1, from coordinate 98,115 downwards.
CAAAAAAGTGGCTTCATGCAGAATTGAAAAAAAAACATGTAAAAGTTGAAAATTTATTTGCAGCAGAGTGGTATGAAAATACAGATCAAAATAATAAATTGTATAGTGGATTATTTCTTGTTCCTTTTTCAAAAACAGTCTAACTTCAAACAACGAGTAGGTATAGCTTATTGGAAGCGTAATGAAGAGATAAATCTATAAACAACCACGGGGGGTATTTTGCCTTTTTCGTGTGGATGATAGAGAAGTAAGGACTTTATGAAACGCAATGAAATGACAAAAACTGTATCATCAGATACAGGGAGAACTCTGCACACACTTTACAATTTATGGCCCTATATGTGGCCAGTAGGTCGGCGTGATCTAAAAATACGTGTGCTATGGGCAATATTTTATCTTGTTTTGGCTAAGCTCGTTCTCATATCTGTACCGTATTTCTTTAAATATTCTACGAATGTGCTTGATTCAAGCTTTCAGCTACCTGAATGGTTCCCATCCAGTTTGATTATTCCCATCATGCTCGTTTTGGCATATAATGTCGCACGTATTATGCAGGCTGGATTAAATCAATTACGCGATTCTCTTTTTGCCACTGTTGGTCAATATGCTGTTCGTCAATTGGCTTATAAAACCTTTGTACATATGCATGAGTTATCCTTGCGATTTCATTTGGAACGCCGAACTGGTGGGCTTTCTCGTGTGATTGAGCGTGGTACAAAAGGAATTGAAGCGATCGTAAGATTTTCAATTCTGAACACAGTACCGACAGTTCTAGAGTTTATATTAACGGCACTTGTATTTTACATAAGTTATGGGTGGCATTATCTTCTCATCGTTGTTGCAACGGTTGGATTATATATCTTTTTTACCATTAAGGCGAGTGATTGGCGCATTCGTATTCGGCAACAAATGAATACAGCAGATACTGAGGCCAATACGCGTGCTGTTGATTCTCTTTTGAATTTTGAAACGGTGAAATATTTTGGCAATGAAACTCTAGAAGCCGATCGATTTGATGCTTCTATGGTAGGTTATGAAAAAGCCGCAACAAAGATTTGGACATCGTTAAGCTGGCTTAATTTTGGTCAGGCTCTTATCTTTGGTATTGGAATGACGATCATGATGCTGATGTCAGCTTATGAAGTTTTTTATAAAACACAAACTTTGGGTGATTTTGTTTTTATTAATGCACTTTTAATGCAACTTTCCATTCCACTGAATTTTATTGGTTCAATTTATCGTGATATTCGACAAGGTTTAACGGATATTGAAGCAATGTTTGATCTTTTAGATGTTCAGAAGGAGATCGTTGATAAATCGGATGCTAAACCGTTAGAGATAAGCGATGGGACCATTCGTTTTCATCAGGTAAAGTTTTCCTATGATTCGACACGTCAGATTCTCAGAGATATTGATTTTGAAGTTCCTGGAGGAAAAACAGTCGCCATTGTCGGTCCATCTGGTGCAGGTAAATCAACTATTTCTCGGTTGCTTTTTCGGTTTTATGATGTTGACGCGGGTTCTATCACAATTGACGGGCAGGATATTCGTGACGTAACACAAAAGAGTTTGCGTGAAGCGATAGGCATGGTCCCACAAGATACAGTGTTATTTAATGATACAATTGCCTATAATATTTGCTATGGGCGTCCAAGTGCTACAGATGAAGAAATGCGCAAAGCTGCTGAAATGGCACAAATATCAAAATTTATTGAAATTTTACCGGAAGGTTTTCAGTCTATGGTAGGAGAGCGAGGTCTCAAATTATCAGGTGGTGAAAAACAACGTGTGGCTATTGCACGGACACTTTTAAAAGCCCCCCCACTTCTTATCCTAGATGAAGCAACATCGGCTCTTGATACGGCAACGGAACAGGAAATTCAACAAGCATTGGATATTGTAAGCCGTGGACGTACAACATTGATTATTGCTCACCGTCTTTCTACTGTTATCAATGCTGATGAAATTTTGGTTCTTAAAAGTGGTCGTATTATTGAAAATGGGGCGCATACAGAGCTTTTACGCAAGAAAGGTTTATATGCTTCAATGTGGAATAAGCAGCTTGAAGCATCGAAAGCTGAAGAAAAATTACGTAAAATACGTGAAGAAGATGAGACGAGTGTTGTTAATCGTAAAAAATAAATAGGGCAAAATGTAATCTATATCTTTATATGGAGTGATTGATTAAATACATAAAAAGATACAAGAGGAACAAAAAGATTTGTTGCTTGTTTAAGTTTACGATGAATAGGAAATTATATGAGTATTCTGCAATCTTTCCATAATAGCTTTGTACCGGTTCATAAAGAGGGTTATCCTTTTATTGTAGCGTTTTTTGTTATTTCGCTCATTCTTGGTTGGATATGGAGTCCGTTGTTTTGGTTTGGTCTCGTTCTCACGGTGTGGTGTATATACTTTTTCCGTGATCCAGATCGTGTGATCCCTTTGAATTCAAATTGGGTTATGTCGCCTGCCGATGGGCGTATTTCATTTGTGGAATCATGTGTTCCACCTGAAGAATTAGGATTAGGGAAAGATGAAATGATCCGTATTTCCATTTTTATGGATATTTTTTCATGCCATATTAATCGTATTCCTATCAGTGGTACAGTAGAGTCTATCGTTTATCATCCAGGTCGATTTACCAATGCTGAGTTTGATAAAGCTAGCCAGTTTAATGAGCGTAATGGGATGGTAATTGATAGCAAACATGGTAAAATCGGTATCGTACAAATAGCGGGAATGGTTGCACGCCGGATTGTTTGTTGGTCAAAAGAAAACGATGCCGTTATGATTGGTGAGCGATTTGGATTGATTCGTTTTGGTTCTCGCCTTGATATTTATATACCAACTGAAATGAAATTGCGTGTTGCAGTTGGACAGACAGCAATTGCTGGAGAAACAGTTTTGGGTTCTTTTGATGATAAGAGTGCCACAACGGACTTCAGATACGATTAGGACTCACAATGAAAAATTTTTCGCCATTTTCTTCATTCAATCCTGAGGGGCAGCATGATGATGTTGCAAGTCGGCGGCGTTCACCTACATCAATGCGGTATGTCATTCCCAATATCATTACTATTTTAGCAATTTGTGCAGGGATGAGCAGCATTCGTTTGGCTTTTGAACATCGCTATGAAGCTGCTATTTTAATGGTGCTTTTGGCCGCAGTTTTAGATGGTGCTGATGGTCGCATTGCCCGTTTAATAGATGGTAGTTCATCTTTTGGGGCACAGATGGATTCTCTTGCTGATGTTATAAATTTTGGTGTTACCCCTGCACTTATTGTTTATTCCTTTATCTTGAATCAAGCAAATCACATTGGTTGGGTTGCAGCCCTTGTTTATTGTGTTGCTTGTTGTTTGCGATTAGCACGTTTTAATGTGATGTTGGATAACACCAATATACCTAAGTGGCAGAAAAGTTATTTTGTTGGTGTTCCAGCACCAGCAGGAGCATTACTCCTTTTATTGCCTACCTATTTAGGCGCTCTTGGTTTGGTCCCCAATTGGGGGTGGGCATTATTTTTTAGTCTTTATACTGTAATTATTGCTTTTCTTTTGATTAGTCGTTTACCAGTATGGAATGCAAAAACAATTGATCAAAATTTAAGGCGCGATATCGTTATACCATGCATGTTGGTTATTGTTATTTATGTCGGTTTTCTTGCGACTTACACATGGAAAACTTTATTGATTACAGCTGTTAGCTATATGATTTTTCTCCCCTGTAGTTTTATCGCTTATAATAAACGTGCTACTTTAGAAGAGAAAAAGGCTGATGCTAAAGCTATCCAAGAATCATAAAGTGTTTCATTCTTCTGTTGAGAAGCACAGGAAAAAGAGAGAATCAAACGATTTACTTCTCCGATGATGATCAGTCAGGTACATGATAATCTACAAACCGATTTTTATGGACATTAAAGAGTTTTCCAGTTTCTTTTAAATCAGGTGATAACAAATGTACTATCTTTTTTGCAACCTCTTGTGGTGAAGGGAGAGTTTGTGGATCTTCACCGGGCATAGCTTCAGCGCGCATGGCAGTGCGTGTGGCACCAGGGTTGACACAATTAATCTTAATAGGGGTTTGTTTGAGTTCTTCTGCCCAACAGCGGGCAATCATCTCTAAAGCCGCTTTAGAGGCTGCATAAGCTCCCCAGAAAGGGCGCGCAGCATGCGCAACGCTTGAGGATAACAGAATGGCTCGTCCAGCATCAGATTCTCGTAATAAAGGCTCAACAGCTTTCATTAAGCGCCATTGGCTGAAAAGATTTATTTGAAAAACATCTTCAAATACCGTGTTTTCTATATGCGCTATTGGTGAGAGTGTTCCAAGGATTCCTGCGTTTGCAACGATAATATCAAGTTTTTTCCAGCGTTTGGCAATTGAGATAGCAAGAGTATCGATGTTTTCCATATGATGCAAGTCAAGGGGAACAAGGGTTGCATGAGCCCCTTTTTCTTGGATCTGATTATCTAATTCAGTAAGTCCACTGACTGTTCGTGCAAGAGCAATAATATGAGCGCCGCGTGTAGCAAGCTCGAGTGCCAAATAATAACCAATTCCTCTTGATGCGCCAGTAACAAGTGCAACACGCCCATGGAGACTAAATTTTGTCATCATTAATCTCTTGTTCTAAGAACAGATGATTGATGAGTTTTGGAGAGGTTTTCTTGATCAACCAGCTGCGTAGGATAATATCCAGTAAAATAATGGTCAGTAAATTGTGGATCGGCATTATTCCGTTTTTCTCCTGCTACAGCAAGATATAATCCATCCGTTGAAAGAAATTCTAATGAATCCGCTCCAATAAAATCACACATAGATTTTAAATCTGGATATTGATTTGCTAAAAGGCTTTCAACTTTAGGTGTATCAATACCATAAAAGTCGGGATAGAAAATCATAGGGCTAGAAATGCGCATATGAACTTCTTTTGCTCCTGCATCACGGAGCATTCGCACAATTTTAAGAGATGTTGTTCCACGTACAATAGAGTCATCAACAAGAATAACACGTTTTCTTTCAATCACAGGACGGTTTGCAGAATGTTTTAATTTGACACCAAAAGCACGAATTTGTTGTGTTGGTTCGATAAAAGTGCGACCAACATAGTGATTACGAATAATACCAAGCTCGAAGGGAATTCCAATTTCTTGTGCATAGCCAATTGCAGCAGGAGTTCCTCCATCAGGAACAGGAACCACAACATCACCCTCACAAGGGGCTTCCTGTGCTAAACGTATTCCCATATTTTTGCGTGTTGCATAGACACTACGCCCTCCAACGATTGAGTCCGGACGGGCAAAGTAAACATATTCAAACAAGCAAAGTTTTTCTGGTTTTTCATTTTTTGGTTTTATAATTTTTTTAGTAATTTCCCCATTTTTTTGTATTTCACATATGATGATCTCCCCATTTTTAACATCACGGACATACTTTGCTCCAATAATATCAAGAGCACAAGTTTCAGAACAAAAAATAGGCTTACCATCAAGTTCCCCCATCACGAGGGGTCTAATCCCTGTTGGATCGCGTGCAGCAATAAGCTTTGTACGCGTGAGCGCTAACATAGCATATCCACCCTCTACTTGCCGAATTGCATCAACAAAACGATCAGAGGACGATTCATAACGTGAGCGGGCAATAAGATGGAGAAAAACTTCTGAATCTGACGTTGATTGACAGATAGCACCAGAAGCGATGAGTTCACGGCGTAATGTGAGACCATTGGTAAGATTACCATTATGAGCAATAGCAATGCCTCCAGCTTTCAACTCAGCAAAAAGGGGTTGAACATTGCGTAATGCTACTTCTCCAGTTGTTGAATAACGGGTATGTCCAATAGCGCGATTTCCTGGTAAGCGTGCAAGTGTTGTAGGATTGGTATAGTGATCACCAACAAGACCTAAATGCTTTTCTTGATGAAACATTTTATTATGGTAGGAAACAATACCAGCCGCTTCTTGCCCACGATGCTGAAGTGCGTGGAGTCCAAGAGCTGTTAATGTTGCTGCATCTTCATGCCCAAGAATACCAAAAACGCCACATTCTTCATGAAGGGTATCATCATCTAATGAAAATTCTTGACAGAAAACATCACTCTTTATCATCATATTCTTTCAGTTGTGATACGAAGGAATCATTAATATCACATTCTACATCATTTAGTTCTCTTTCCTCATGAAAAACTATTCTCTATTTTTTGAAAATTATCTTTTCATGAGAGTGTTGCCCATACGTATGTTTATTGCTGTCTTTAAACAAATTTTCCGCCTTTTCGAGAACCGATCCAATATCTTTTGGGAGTATTTCCCAAACTTTTTGTCCTAGTGAATCTAAAATAGGCCTTGTTTTTGCATTTTTTAACCAATTCGCTTGAAGCTCGGGTTTAATCAGTGCATTAATCAGCAACATACCGATGACCATGATAAGTAAACCGCGAAGTGCTCCAAAAATAAAACCAATAGCACGGTCAAGAATACCAATTCGACTATCAATAATAAAATCAGAGATCTTCATTGTAATAATTGAAGTAATAATGAGAACAATAATAAAAATCGTGACCAATGTTGTGATCAATGCAATCATTTTATTAGAGAGATAGTGTTCAAAGAAAGGTAAGACAGGCTTGAATAAAAACAGTGTCGTAATAGCTGCAACTGCCCAAGAAATCAACGATAACACTTCACGTGAAAACCCTCGAAGCATAGCAAGAAAAGCGGACAACAGGATGATTACTACGACAATTCCATCAAGGATTGTTATGATCATTTGTTTGTTCCTTATACATAAAGTTGTGTTCTTCTAAGTCTATGTGCAAATATATTTTTTGTTCTTATAGCAAGGATCTTTTGTATTTTATAGAGTTTTTTCTATATTATCATATCTATGGTGCAGATCATTTTTTACTTACGGTAAGAGTAGCAACGAGTTCCGGAAGGTCGGAGAAAGTTTTTTGTTGAAAATTGAGCGACTTCATCATTTCGGTTGTTGTTGTGGGATGAAATGCTCCTTGAAAGCCGAGTTTTTTTGCTTCATTGATGCGCTGTGCTGAATGTGAAACAGCGCGGGTAGCTCCTGAAAGACTGACTTCACCAAAATATACATAATCCGTTGGCAATGCGATATTGGCAAGAGAGGATACCAAAGCAGCGGCTACAGCTAAATCAGCAGCGGGTTCTGATATGCGATATCCACCTGCCACGTTCAGATAGACATCATGCTGTCCAAAACGAATGCCGCAATGGGCTTCTAAAACGGCAAGAATCATAGAAAGACGATTTCCATCCCATCCGACAACCGCACGTCTTGGTGTCCCAAGGGAAGAAGGAGCAACAAGCGCTTGAATTTCTACGAGTATCGGGCGTGTCCCTTCCATTCCCGCAAAAACAGCAGCACCTGGAGCTTTTTCATTACGTTCTCCTAAAAACAATTCGGATGGATTTATCACTTCGCGTAATCCTTTATCAGACATTTCAAAGACACCAATTTCATCTGTTGGTCCGAAGCGATTTTTTACAGTTCTAAGAATGCGATAATGATGTCCTCCTTCACCCTCAAAATAGAGAACGGCATCAACCATATGTTCAACAACTCGAGGACCAGCAATTTGCCCATCTTTTGTAACATGACCAACAAGAACAACGGCGGTTCCCGTTTTTTTGGCAAAGCGGATCATTGCTTGAGCACCGATACGTACTTGTGTGACAGTGCCGGGTGATGAATCTGCTGTATCTGACCATAGGGTTTGAATTGAATCGATAATCACCATATCAAGGTTTTTATGTTCGCTTAAGGTTGCCAGAATATCTTCAACATTGGTTTCAGCAGCAAGTTTCACCTCTGTATTGTTAGCTTCAAGCCTTTGCGCGCGCAGACAAATTTGCGCAATAGCCTCTTCACCTGAAACATAGATAACATTATATCCTTTGCGTGATAAAGCAGCAGCTGTTTGTGTCAGCAATGTTGATTTACCAATACCCGGATCACCTCCAACAAGGAGTGCTGATCCACGGACAAAGCCCCCACCGGTAACACGATCAAGTTCAGCAATACCAGAATGAATACGTGGAGCATCTTCGATATTTCCAGAAAGAGATGTGAGTGTGACGATGCGTCCTTTACGAGCACTCTGCTTAGGACCACTTCCTATGCCGCCATTTATAGTTTCTTCGATAAGGGAATTCCATTCTCCACAAGCACTACATTTTCCCGCCCAACGAGAATGGACAGTTCCACAATTTTGACAGATAAATTGAATACGATTACGCGCCATGTTAATTTAACCGATTTGCTCTGGAAGATAATTGCTATCGGCCAGATCACTGAATCGTGTGAAATCAGATTGAAAGGCAAGTGGCACGATTCCTGTCGGCCCATGGCGCTGTTTTGCAATAATAACATCAGCTTTTCCAAAAGCTTTGTCCATTATTTCTTGCCATTTTGTATGTTCTAAGCTACCTAATTTTGGTTCTTCATTTTTGAGATAATATTCTTCGCGGTAGACAAACAGAACAATGTCGGCATCTTGCTCAATTGAACCAGATTCACGTAAATCTGAGAGTTGGGGACGTTTATCTGTTCTATTTTCTACTTGACGTGAAAGTTGAGAGAGAGCGATAATAGGAATATTCAATTCTTTCGCTAACGCTTTTAATCCTGTGGTAATTTCTGTGATCTCTTGAACACGATTTTCTGATGAACGCTTTGAACTGCTTGTCATGAGTTGGATATAGTCAATAAACAAGATATCTAAACCATGTTGTCGCTTGAGACGCCGCGCACGAGCAGCTAATTGCGTAATTGATATTCCCCCAGTTTGATCAATATAAAGCGGTGCCTTTTGTAGTTGGTTCACCGCACGAATAATTTTTGAAAATTGTTCATCTGAGATATTACCACGCCGAATATCAGAAGAAGAGACTTCTGTTTGTTCAGAAATAATACGGGTTGCAAGCTGTTCGGATGACATCTCAAGTGAGAAGAAACCTACAATACCCCCTTCATTTTCTTGGATATTGGCATTACGATTATAAGCATTAGCAATATTAAAGGCAATATTGGTAGCCAGTGAGGTTTTTCCCATACCAGGGCGTCCTGCAAGGATAATTAAGTCAGATGCTTGTAATCCTCCCATTTTTTCATCAAGTGTTTTAATATGGGTGGCTATCCCTGATAATTGTGAAGAGCGCTTTTTCGCAGCACTTGCCATATCGATAGCTTTTTTGATAGCCTCATTAAAATTTTCAAATCCACCTCCATATTTCCCTTTTTCTGCTAGCTCAAATAACTGATTTTCAACAGTTTCAATTTGTTGGGTAGGCGTGAGCTCTACAGGAGCATCAAAGGCTGTATTGACAACTTGAGTTCCAAGGTTAATCAAAGACCGTCGGATAAAAAGATCGTAAATGACGCGTCCATAATCTTCAGCGTTAATAATAGTGACTGCCTCTGTGGCTAAGCGAACAACATACTGGTATACAGTAATATCTCCAATTTTTTCTTCCATTTGGATATAGGGCTTGATTGTAACTGGATCTACACGTTTTCCTGTTTTAATAAGGTGAGATAAAACATGATAAATTTTTTGATGCAATGGTTCAAAAAAATGTTCTGGTTTTAGAAAATCTGAAACGCGGTCAAGAGAATCATTGTTGATAAAGATGGCACCAAGCAATGCCTGTTCAGCTTCAATATTATACGGAAGCTGCCGAAAAGAAGGAGAATCTTCCTTCTTTGAAGAGCTGACATTAACAACGTTAGTTTCTTCCATAATATTTTTCCACTAAAATTCTAAGTCTAGCTACTTTAGGCGATAAATTGAAAATCGTATAATTAAAAGAATAGAGCTACAAATCTTCATTTTAAGTTAAAATTATATAATTTTTCAAAACCCTCTTTTCGTTGCTCATCTATCATTTGTGTATTATTTATATAACATTGATCTATTTTATTTTATAATACGTGATTTTAAAGTGGAAGTTTTGCTATTCTAAATTTAAGTGTTTTGAAGTTATGTGACCTTAAAATTCCAATATCTGTGTAAGTAGAATTACTTTTTTATAACTGAAATTATTTCAGATCATGTGTTGATATAATCAACTTACCGCTCATACAAACCTTACCCTTAAGGGTAGAACTTTAAATTATTTTTGCTTTAGATGATAGACAACAAAAGAAAATTTCCTCTTAGTGATATTATCATTCTCGGCATGTAATGCCTTTAAATAATATATTGCTAATTCTTTCATAAAAATTAGGTTCTTTATGTATGATAGCCATAAAATACCCAATTTTAAAGTGTGAGTATTTTATGAGCAATATTTAAAATAGAATAAAAAATATAAAACAGAAAGCAAAAATAGCAATTAAGCTTCTTGATGAGAACTGTTTATATCGTTGTCATTAATTTCTTCTACCAATAATTCTTCCTGATTTTCTTCTAATAATTCTTCTTGAATATTATATATTTCTTTAGCAGAAGTGAGAGTTTCACCTTCTGCTTGGCGTTGTGCTTCACTGGTAGAACGCGCAACATTAATAATCACAGAAATTTGAACCTCAGGATGTAAGCTAAGAGTGATTGTGTGAAGACCGATCATTTTTATTGGATGGTTAAGTTCGACTTGATTTCTCCCAATAGAAAAGCCTTCATCTGTTATAATTTCAGCAATATCACGTGTTGATACAGAACCATAAAGTTGTCCTGTTTCACCAGCAGAACGAACAACAATGAATGATTGTCCATCAAGTTTTTCAGCAACTTTTTGCGCTTCGCTTTTGCGTTCAAGATTACGGGCTTCAAGTTGTGCACGTTGTATCTCAAAATGTTTTTTATTGGCTTCATTTGCGCGTAAAGCTTTACCTTGAGGCAAGAGAAAATTACGCGCATAACCATCTTTAACTGAGATAATATCACCCATCTGACCAAGACGAGGAATGCGCTCAAGTAAAATAATATCCATAGTTTTTCCTTTCGAACAAATAAATTTAGTGGAGTTTTTTGCGTGATTGAAAATTATATTGAATAGCAGCCCAAATTCCCATCAAAAGCATCATGAAAACAATAGGTGGAGTAAAAACGACTGTTAAAATAGCAATATAAACAAGAGAAAGTATAATAATCCGACCGTTTACCCCTTTTGTAATATTGTGAAGATATGCTAGACCACTAATTAATATGATGACAGTGTATGCAGTACTAAAGACACGGGTACTCAAGTTAAGAGAAGCGCTCAACTCAACCATCGATGCTATGCAAACAATAATGAAAATAACAATTCCAGAAATTGGAAGGCGGAGAGTTTGGTTCCAATCATCACGGGGTCTTTTCAGCCATTTCATGTGTTGTGCTGCTATCATGGAAAAGTAAAGGTTACCAATGAGAAAAACCAAACTATAAAGAGTCAAAGAAACAGCAGTAAAAGTTGCTGGATGCGTCATTAAAAGCTCACTAAAAGCGCGTATATCGGCTTCTTTTATTGACTGTGATTGTTGCAGAGTTTGTGCTATGTTTTCGGTGATTTTTTTTGCAATGACGGGTGTGGAAGGACGGGTTTGAACATAGAGCCCAATGAAAGTTGCTATAAGAGCGATAAAATTAGTTAAATGAAAAATAACCGATGATAATGGATACCATATCAGTTCGTTTTCTTTTTGCGCTGGTCGTGCAAGCCCAAGAAGCCAAGAAGCATAGACAGCAGGAAGGAAAAATAAGAACATAAAGCCAAGAGCAATATAGGTATTAGTGGTTATGATAAGAACAACAGTGGCACTTATGAGGGCGATGAGACTGGCTAATGTTCCTTGACCGAACGCAACAATAAAAATTGGCAATGAAAGAAAGCAGCCAAGAAGAAGAGAAAAAAAGGGCGCGATATTTGCAACACTGATGATTGCCATTCCTATCACAACAGCAAATAATCCTGCCAAAATACCGGTTAATATCTCATAAGTACGATTTTTTTTCATTTATTGCTGTCCTGCTTTCTGCAGTTAGAGGCGTGTCAATACCCCAACTTTGACATTTAATAGCTTAACATAGGATACAACAAGCTATTTTTAACCATATAAGAAAAGCAACTGGAGAAACTCTCCAGTTGCATAGCGTATTGATCGCTTACTTTATAACGTACGGAAGTAAGCCTAAAAAGCGAGCACGTTTGATAGCATTAGCTAATTCACGCTGTTTTTTCTGACTAACAGCAGTAATCCGTGAAGGAACAATTTTCCCACGTTCGGAAATATAACGTTGTAACAACTTGATGTCTTTATAATCAATTTTGGGAGCATTGGTCCCTGAAAAAGGACATGTTTTACGACGACGATGAAAGGGGCGACGTGCAGAGTTTTGATTAGTATCAGTCATCATTCTACCTCTTCTATAGCATTTTCACGTTGACGACGTGGAAAACGAGGACGCTCTTCATCGTGTCCAATGTGACTATTGCGATCAAGGTGTGAGAGCATAGCAGATTTTTCTTTTTCGTGTTTTTCTACGCGAATGGTCATATAACGCAAAATATCCTCATTGATGCGCATCTGACGCTCCACTTCAGCAATTGCTGAAGCTGGTGCATCAATATTGACCAAGACATAATAAGCTTTACGGTTTTTACGAATACGGTAAGCAAGAGGACGAAGTCCCCAATTTTCTATACGCCCAACTTTTCCACCATGCGCTTCAATGACACCTTTGTAGAGACTCAAAAGTTCATCAACTTGCTGCGGTGCGATGTCTTGTCGGGCAAGGAACATATGTTCATAAAGAGCCATTGTTTTGCCTTTCTTCAATTAAATTTCACCGGCTTTAGCGCAAAGCCTCTGCGACTTGTCTTTTTTGGAAATCCAAAGAAGAAAGGACGCGTTTACAATTCGAGACATCTCAGAGCGGAGACACGGGAGGCCGGAAACATTGTATTTCCTACTGATATTTTACAGCCCTCCGTTCAACCTCCAGCTAAAGTGCCGGCAACGAACATTTCACATTTACAGGTTATCTTTTAAAATAGCAAGTTTATGCACATAAAAAAATTGATTTGTTAAATCTTGATATATTTCCTTCTTCTACAAAAAGATAATACTGTAATATAAAGGTAAAGGAGGGAAAAATGGACTTTTTAAACCAGATTGATGTTACACTCTTTGAAATGTTTGTCGGCAATCATCACGCTTGGTCGATTGTAGTTTTTTTTAGTATTTTTTGTGCAAAGTTTTTAATTTATATTATTCCTCTCCATCTTTGTGCGTTGTGGTTTTGTGGTGGGGAGAGGGAACGATGTGTCGTGCTAAGCATTTGCATGAGTATTTGTGCGGCTCTTTTCATAGGTTATCTCATTTCTCTTTTTTATTTTCATCCTCGCCCATTCGTGGTAGGGCTGACGACACCGCTTATTCAACATCGTGCGACAGCTTCTTTTCCTAGTAATCATGCCTTGACCATTGCATCTTATGCAGCTAACTTTTATTTTTACCGATACAAAGTTGCTTTTAAATTTGCTTCGGTATTTTTGTGTTTGATCTGTTGGGCGCGCATCTTTGTGGGTGTACATTATCCCTTTGATATTTTAGCAGGTGCAATTTTAGGAAGTCTCATAAGTTTGGGTGTTATTCAGTTTATAGCACCCTATTTCCCTAAGTTTTTATATCAAATTCCGCCCTTAAAATATAATTTTAAGTGTGGTATTCGTTTTAAATAAAGGGCTTTATCTTGATTTGTGCGGATGAATAAGGTCAAAAGAAAATAATTTAATTGTACAGTTTTAGGAGTTGATAAATGGGTGCAGCTTTTATTTTTCCAGGGCAGGGGAGTCAACTTGTTGGTATGGGAAAGGCGCTTACAGAGCAATTTATTGCCGCACGGATGGTTTTCGAGGAAGTTGATGATGCTTTGGGTGAGAAATTATCAAAGATCATTTTTGAAGGACCAGCAGATGTTTTAACGTTAACAGCAAATGCACAACCGGCATTAATGGCTGTATCTATGGCTGTCATTCGTGTGATGAAACAATTAGGGCTTCGTATAGAAGAAAAGGTAAGATTTGTTGCTGGTCATTCTTTAGGCGAATACTCGGCTCTTTGTGCTGCTGGTACATTTACTCTCACAGATACGGCAAGACTTTTGCGTATTCGTGGCAATGCTATGCAGGCTGCTGTTGCGGTTGGTGAAGGTTCTATGGCTGCATTAATTGGTTTAGAAGAGCACATTGTGGAAGAAATTTGTGAAACTGTTTCTGGAGAAGGACTATGTCAGATTGCTAATGATAATGGTGGTGGGCAAATTGTTATTTCCGGTAAAGCAAAAGCAGTTGAGGCAGCGGTAGAGATTGCATCAACAAAAGGTGCAAAACGTGCACTTCTTCTTCCTGTTTCTGCACCTTTTCATTCATCTTTAATGCAACCTGCTGCTGATGCCATGAAGAAGGCACTTTTGACTGTTAACAAAATGTCCCCTATTGTTCCTTTGATTGCCAATGTTTCTGTTGCACCTGAGAGCAATCCAGAGCGTATTACTACTCTTCTTGTCCAACAAGTGACTGGGAGGGTGCGATGGCGTGAAACAATAGAATGGATCGCTGCTAATGGAGTTGATACGCTTTTTGAAGTTGGTTCTGGAAAAGTATTAACAGGTTTAACGCGTCGTATTAACAAAGATATAAAGGGAGTAACCATTGGAACAGTTGATGAAATAGAATCAGCGCTAGGTATGCTCGGCGTTTAATCTATAAGGAGTTAAAAGATGTTTAGATTAACAGGACGTAAAGCTCTTGTAACAGGGGCTTCGGGAGGAATTGGTGAGGCAATTGCACGCTGCTTTCATGCACAAGGAGCCATTGTTGGACTTCATGGAACACGCGAAGAAAAGCTTAGAGAAGTGGCGGCAGAATTAGGGCAGAATGTTTTTGTATTTCCCGCTAATCTTTCTGAACGCCAATCGATTAAACAATTGGCTGAAGTTGCAGAAAGAGAAATGGATGGCGTCGATATTTTGGTTAACAATGCGGGAATCACTAGGGATGGTCTTTTTGTGCGTATGCAAGATAAAGACTGGGATGATGTTTTAGAAGTTAACTTAACAGCTGCTTCTCTTTTGACGCGTGAATTAATACATTCTATGATGCGCCGCCGTTATGGAAGGATTATTAACATTACATCTGTTGTTGGTGTTGTGGGAAACCCTGGACAAACGAATTATTGTGCTGCAAAAGCAGGCTTGATAGGTTTTTCTAAAGCATTGGCACAAGAAATTGCTTCGCGAAACATCACTGTCAATTGTATTGCTCCAGGATTTATTAAATCCGCAATGACAGACAAGCTTAATGAAAAGCAAAAAGAAGCCATTATGGCTGCGATTCCGATGAAGCGTATGGGAAGTGGGCAAGAAATAGCCGCTGCTGCTGTTTATTTAGCAAGCGATGAAGCAGCCTATACGACAGGTCAAACACTCCATATCAATGGTGGAATGGCAATGATTTGAGTATTTATTTTATTCCACATTGATTTATGAGTTGTATTATTTTAGATAGTAACGATTGAAATGGATAGATGCATCTATTTCTTTAATATGGTCGTTGATCAATTGATGTCGGAATGTCAGATTGGTTCATTTTTTAGGGGATATCCACAGGATGTTTTAAATCATTACTAAAATCTTTTAAAGTAATGCATCTATTGCTTGATTAGATGAACCGATATAGTTAACCAAATTATAGGAAAATATAAATTCGAGGATTTCAACATGAGTGATACAGTAGAGCGCGTTAAGAAAATTATCGTGGAACATCTTGGGGTTAATGCTGATAAAGTTGTAGAAAATGCAAGCTTTATCGATGATCTAGGGGCTGATAGCCTTGATACGGTTGAACTCGTTATGGCTTTTGAAGAAGAGTTTGGGGTAGAAATTCCAGATGAAGCTGCTGAAACGATTTTCACAGTTGGCGATGCAGTCAAGTTCATTGATAAAGCTTCTGCGTGATTACTAAAGGGCAAAGGCATGAATTGCTTTTGCCTATATTCTTCGGAGCTCTTTTGAAAAGAGAGCTTTGAGAGGTGAAGTTTAGTTCAAGGTTAGAAGTTATGAGACGTGTTGTTGTTACTGGTTTAGGGTTGGTATCTCCATTAGCTGGTAATACTGAATATAGTTGGAAACGACTTCTTGAAGGAAGAAGTGGTGTCCGACGTATCACAGAGTTTGATGTGTCAGATTTGCCATGCCAGATTGCTGCGCGTATCCCCTTAGGGGATGGAACAGAGGGGACTTATAATGCTGATTTGTATATGGAACCTAAAGAGCAACGTAAAGTTGATGCATTTATTGTTTATGCAATGGCTGCTGCTAACCAAGCGCTTGCAGATGCCGAATGGTTTCCTAAGAGTGATGAAGATCAGATTTGTACAGGTGTGTTAATTGGTTCGGGAATTGGGGGAGTTGAGGGCATTGTTGAAGCTGGTTATACGCTTCGTGATAAGGGCCCACGTCGTGTTTCTCCTTTTTTTATTCCAGGTCGTTTGATTAATCTTGCTTCTGGTTATGTGTCTATTCAATATGGTTTACGGGGGCCTAATCATTCTGTTGTAACGGCTTGTTCAACAGGGGCGCATGCGATTGGTGATGCGGCACGTTTGATTATGTTTGGTGATGCAGATGTCATGGTGGCAGGGGGGGCTGAATCTCCGATAAATCGGATATCTCTTGCAGGTTTTGCAGCTTGTAGAGCTCTTTCTACTTGTCGCAATGATGATCCTGAACGGGCGTCACGTCCTTATGATACTGATCGTGATGGTTTTGTGATGGGGGAAGGAGCGGCAGTTGTTGTTTTAGAAGAGCTGGAACATGCCAAAAAACGAGGAGCGCGTATTTATGCTGAGGTTATTGGTTATGGTTTATCTGGTGACGCTTACCACATTACAGCGCCTTCAGAAAGTGGTGAAGGGGCTCAGCGTAGTATGATAGCTGCTCTTAAGCGTGCACAAGTGAATGTGAGTGAACTTGATTATATTAATGCTCATGGTACATCAACGATGGCTGATTCTATAGAGCTAGCAGCTGTTGAACGTGTTTTAGGGAATTATGCACCACAAGTATCCATGTCATCAACGAAATCATCTATCGGGCATTTACTTGGTGCCGCCGGTGCTGCTGAGGCTATTTTTTCTGTTCTAGCTATACGGGATAATATAGCTCCAGCGACACTTAATCTTGACAATCCGTCGATTGAAACGAAAATCGATCTTGTACCACACAAACCGCGTGAACGAAAGATTGATACAATTCTTTCTAATTCTTTCGGATTTGGTGGGACAAATGCATCGTTGGTGATGCGACGTTTTAGTGGATAGTAAGTATTTTTATTTAATTTCTGCTTTTGAGTTTTCTACTTTGTTATAAGGTGAATGAGAAATTATAATATTGTCCTTAATCGCTATTGAGGGGTTATGTCCGGTGTGAAAAAAGGAAAATCATTAAAGGACGTAAGTGATTCCTCTTCGAATCATTTAGCATATAGTTATGACATGTTAGTACATAAAAAACGAAAGAAATCATCGATCGTCCGTAATCCGTTGGTTATTCTCGGTCATTTTTTTCTTATGCTGATTGTGGTTATTCTTTTCGCCATAAGTATTCCTCTTTATATTGGAAAAAGTATTTTTGAAGAAAAGGGGAAAATTGAGGAAGAACAAATTGTTCTTATCCATCCTGGCACAGGAATTCGTGAAATTGCTTCATTGCTAGAAAAACGTGGTTTCATTCGATCATCAGATATTTTTGTTTATGGGGTTGGTTATCACCAAAAAACAACGCATCTGAAGGCTGGTGAATATTTAATTCCAGCACATGCTTCGATGCAGGATATTATGGATATTCTTGTGAAAGGAAAATCTATTGAGTATACATTTACAGTACCTGAAGGTTTAACGGTTCAGCAAGTTTTCGATCGATTAGCTGCGAATGAAATTTTGATTGGAGATCTTCCAAAAATTTTGCCTCCAGAGGGCTGTTTAATGACGGATACTGTTCGTTTTATTCGGGGGACAACGCGTAAAGAGATTGTAAACAGATTGCGTGAAGAACAGACAAAATTAATTCATGCTATATGGGCTACGCGTTCGCCTGATTTACCCATTAAATCGATTGATGAATTTGTTATATTAGCCTCAATTGTTGAGAAAGAAACGGGAATTGCAGCAGAAAGACCAATGGTTGCTGCGGTATTTTATAACCGCCTTACAAAGCATATGCGTCTTCAATCGGATCCAACAGTTATTTATGGTCTCTTTGGAGGAAAAGGAAAGCCATCAGGTCGTGCAATTTATCGTTCAGATCTTGAGAAGGAAACACCATATAATACTTATAAAATTAATGGTTTGCCTCCAACAGCTATTGCAAATCCAGGTCGAGATTCTTTGAAAGCGGTGGCACATCCACCAAGCAGTGACGCACTTTATTTTGTTGCTGATGGTTCAGGAGGGCATGTTTTTTCTCGAACTTTAGAAGAACATAATGTGAATGTTCGCAAGTGGCGAGAATTAAAGGCAAGACATTGAATTTATAACGATAACACATCTTTTTGCATCGTAAATGAGAATGCAAAATATAGTGAAATTTTTCTCTTTAAACTTTTTATGAGAATGATAAAAAAATCATTTTTTTGTCTGTCACAAGTAGGATTAGCGTATGGATAAAAATATTTAAGAAAGCAGTGAATACACTGCTAATAACGTATCTCAAAAAAGAGCAGAATAACATTGAAAACTGCTAAGAAAACACATTGATTAGGGGAAAGGTTGAGATAATGTATAATTCAAATTTTGGAGAAACATTTATGAACAAAGTAGAGTGATGTAATGACAGTCTTCGAAAGTAAATTGAGTGCTATAAAAATAAATCAACGCCGCGGTTTTTTGTTTATTCTCTCTTCACCTTCAGGTGCTGGTAAATCAACAATTTCTCGATTACTTCTAAAAGATGGACAATTAGAGCTTTCCGTAAGTGTGACCACAAGGAAAAGGCGTCCTAGTGAAGTAGATGGACTGCATTATCACTTTATTTCAAAGGAAGAGTTTGAATATAAGCGTGATAGAGATGAATTTATTGAATGGGCAGAAGTTCACGGAAATTATTATGGCACTTTACGTGAAACTGTTGAAAACGCATTGAGTATTGGCCGTGATATGTTATTTGATATTGATTATCAAGGTACCGAGCAGCTGCAAAAAAAGATGCTGGGAGACACTGTATCTGTTTTTATCCTTCCACCATCAATGAAAGAGCTTGTTTCGCGGTTACATCGTCGAGCAGAAGATAGTCAAGATATCATCAATTTACGATTGGAAAATGCACGAACGGAGTTAAAGCATTGGCGTTCTTATGATTATGTTGTGATTAACGAAGATTTAGATCAGTCTTTATCTTTTATTAAATCAATTTATTTAGCTGAAACCGCAAAACGCGAGCGCTGTTCTTATCTTGACTCTTTTGTTGATGGGCTTATTGCTGAAAAGATCGATAAATGTCTTGATTAAAAAAGATTGTATAACAAAAATTGCAATTTTTTAGAGAACTAGATGCGCTAAAGTTACAAATTCGGAAACCGAGAGCGTTTCAGCACGGCGCGTTCCATCAATTCCAGCTTTTTCTAACAGCACTTCACCTCCAAGTATTTTGAGATTTTGACGAAGCATTTTTCGCCTTTGTCCAAAGGCGGTTTTTGTGACGAGGCTTAGTTTTTGTGCAGAGCAGGCAAGAGGTTGTGTTCGCGGAATAATGTGAACAACGGAAGAAGTTACTTTAGGTATTGGTATGAAGGCTTGAGGGGGCACATCAAAAGCAATTTTAGCAGTGGTACGCCAGCCAGTTAAGACACTAAGACGTCCATAATGAGTAGATTGAGGTTTAGCTGTAATCCGTTTGGCAACTTCACGTTGAAACATCAATGTCATTGATTCATAAAAAGGAGGCCATGGTTCAGTCAAAAGCCAATTTAATAAGAGTTGTGTTCCAATATTATAGGGAAGATTTGCAATAATGCGAGGTTTTTCTGGGCTTGTTTCAAAGAGTTTTGAGAAGTCTTGCTTCAGTGCATCATTACAAATAATTTTTAATTTTTTAGGATAGTGTTTTTCTATTTCTAAGAGAGCTGGTATGCAGCGTTCATCGCGTTCTATTGCTGTTACAATGGCGCCCTTTGCTAGCAAGGCTCGTGTGAGACCTCCAGGACCAGGACCAATTTCAAGAACAGGTTTTCCTTCTATATTACCTGCATGATGAGCAATTTTAGATGTTAAATTAAGATCAAAAAGAAAATTTTGCCCCAAAGATTTATGCGCTTGTAATCCATATATATCAATGACCTCACGTAGAGGAGGGAGATTATCTATTGGCATGGTATTAAACTATTTTCGGCAAGTTGATTTGCAAGTTTAAGAGCAGCAATAAAGCTTTCGGGAGAGGCTATCCCTTTATCAGCAATGTCAAAAGCAGTTCCGTGATCTGGGGACGTGCGAATAAAAGGGAGACCTAACGTGACATTAACAGTGCTATCAAAGTCTAATGTTTTAACAGGGATAAGGGCTTGATCATGATACATACAAATGGCAACGTCATATGCCTTTCTTGCGCATTCATGGAACATTGTGTCGGCAGGCAGCGGGCCTGCAATATTGAGTCCTTTTTTTTTAAGATATTCAATAGCAGGAGTGATAACTTCAATATCTTCTTTTCCCATTGCACCTTCTTCTCCAGCATGAGGATTAAGACCAGCAACAGCTAGTCGGGGTGACGTTATTTTAAACCGTGTTTTTAAGTCACATTCAGTAATAAGTACCGTTTGAATAATTAAATCACGGGTAAGCTGTGAAGGAACATTTTTAAATGGAATATGAACAGTTATTGGTACTGTTTTTAATCGAGGTCCTGCTAACATCATAACTGGATGATAACATTTATGAAAAGCTTTATGGGCTAAATCGGCTAAAAATTCTGTATGACCTGGAAATTGAAAACCGGCATCATAAAGATTCTTTTTTGCAATAGGACAAGTGATAAGTGCACATGCATGGCCATTTTGAATCAATTGAACACAGCGTTCAATTGATTCAATGATTCCAGCGGCATTATTCGATGAAGGTATACCTAATTGATCACTTTGTTTGTTTTTTAATGGTATGATAGGAAGAGCGTTTTGAAAATTTTTTGCGGAATTATTGATTAAAACAGATTGCACCTCAACATCAATCTGTAAAAAACGAGCGCGCGAACGAATAACATCTGGATCAGCAAGAAGCACAAAAGGTGGAATTTGGCGCGTAACACGCAAATTCCACGCTTTTAGGACTATTTCAGGACCAATTCCGGCAGGATCACCACCGCTAACAATAAGAGCAGCCATTATGAATTTTGAATGCGCGCCACTCGCCGCAGTTCTCCTAAATATTTGTCGCTTAATTCTTCAAGTTTTTGCGGGCTTCTTTTTTTACTATCTTGAAGAGAAAATATTAGTCGAGCGACATAATCATCAGAAACTCTTTTTATTTTGCAGACAGCAATTGCTTCTATTCCATCAGATGTTTCTTGTAATTTTGTCATTTTTCCAGCAGGCGTTGCAAGAATAGCTTGTTCCCATGCATTGGGAAGTTGGGGTTCCAGAAACTTTCCTAAGTGGCGGATAGTAACGTCTAAAATACCTCTTGCTTGATTGTGAGCATTGGCACATCCACGGAAATGTGCGCGAAAATTGCTTGCTTCTCTTTGACGTCTTTCAAAAATTTCTGAACGACGATGTGCAGGAATAACAAAAACAATTCGCTGTAATGTATATTCATTGGTTGAAGGTTTTACACCACCATTTTTTAATATCCTGCGTACAGCTTCTTGTTCGCTAATCATACCTGTTTCAGCTTGATAGCGTGCACTAACAAGACGCCCCCATCCTATTTGTCCACGGATGTAATCTTTAAAGTGTTGCACAGTGATCTCAGTTTGGATCAGAATCTGGTTGAGCTGATCAATCGTCATATTATTTTGTGTCGCAAAATTCTCAAAAGCTTTATCAACTTCATCATTGCTTACTTCAATATTACGACGTTTTATTTCAATATTTTTTAGCTTTTCATCGATAAGCTCTTTTTTAGCCTGTGCCACCAAATTGCCTTGCTTTTGTTGTAATCTGAGAAAAGCAAGGCGCCTTTGTATATCATAATTTGTGATGGGGTTGCCATTAACTGTAACAACAATAGAAGTCTGCGCAAAGACTGTCGGAATCAAAAATTCATTTATTAGAAGGCTACTTACGCTCAAAGACGCAATATAAAATAAAGCAAGAACACGCTTTTTCAATTTATTCATGTGAATAGGCTTTCGCATTGTTTATTAATTCTCATCAACAACTTAAAATATACTCTTTCTTTCATAAAAACAATGATAAGTTAAATGACTGATACATTCTCTTTATAAATTAATCTATCTTTTTTCCGATATCTGCAATCGTACGCAATGAAAGAGAGAAATTAAAGTTTTGCAAGGGTGTTTTCCTGCCTGGATTCGTTACCTGTTGATAACCGAATGTTAACCCGAAACATTCATCTGTATAATTCAAGCTAATTCCTCGCTTTACAAACGTACCAGATACTAAATCATAACCGGCGTTGCTATTAATAGACCAATAATCTGCCAGTTTAAGTCCTGTTTGAAAAGAAATTTCTTGGCGCTCTTGAGGATATTCATAATCTGGTTGCTTTGCGATATAGGCATATTGTAGAGCCGCCCAAAAATTTTGCCATTTTTGTGATGCTTCGATTTCACTACGGCGGATTTTTCCTGTTTTTTTGTCAAAGCGTCCACGCGTTTCTAGGGAAAAACCACTTTTATGGGTCGCACCAAACATTGCAACATAGTCTGAACGTTTTGCCTCTAAGCTAGAATGAATACCGACATTGACAAAGTCCTTTTCTGCAAAAGAATTCTTTCCTGCTAGATGAAAGGATTGTCCAACAAGAGCATAAAGAGACCAATTGTCATTAAAGCTTCCAGAATATCTTAGACCTATATTGGCTCGTGTGCCACCTTCTACACGATCATAACCAGAAAATTTGTCTCGTTGAAAGAGAGTGGTTGCATCAAAGACAAAGCTTTGAGCATCTTCATTAGGAATTTGTCCAATATATTGTTCATTATTGCGTATAAAAATTTGTGCGGTTGGTTCTATAATATGTGTAGAATGATCAGCTGTAATGAGGAAGGGATAGCGTAGTTCCAAGCCTGCTGTTGCCATGCCACGAATTGTTGAACCATGAATTGCGGATAAGGCATTGTTTTCTGTAGAATCTGTATAATTTTCGCTTGCATTGGTTGTAATAATATCAGCTCGTAGAGAGAGAAGGGGGGTTAAGATGAGGCCATTGTGCGTGTTGAAGCGCTTTTTCCACTGAAGCTCGTTTGTTAAACGCAAACTATTTCCAGCCATACCAGAAAGTCTTACTATGTTGAGAGGGTTTCTCTTCTGGTCGTGTGAACTGAAGTCAGCATGACGACGATAAATTGATTGTATATTACTATGGAAGGTAAGCTCCCCATTATAAATGGGTTCATCTAGTGTGAAAAAATAATCGATGCGCGGTAGGACCCAAGCTTGCCGAGAGTGACGTTCATAATGAGGATCATTCAATAATGAATCTTGAACTTTAAAATGATAAAAATGCATATCAAAATAATTTTTTCCTGCAAGACCATTCAGATAGATCTGAGAAAGTTGTGTAGGATTGCTATAGTTTTCAAGTTTATAGGCACGACTAAAATGCCGATCTGATTGTGCAAGAATATCCCATCCATAAGTCCAGTGTGAATTAATACGAAAGTCCCCTTTTGTTGCCAGCATATAACGGTTTTTATGCTGTGCATCAATCGTATCATTATCAAATCTATGCTGTTTCATTTGGTATATATGAGCAAAGCGAATATTATAACTGCCCATTTTTAAACGTTGACGCCATTCCCCTTCGGTTAAAAGCCCTTGTTGGGTATAAACGGTAGAAGAAAGGGTAAAATCATAGTGAGGGGCGAGATTCCAAAAATAAGAATTCTTTATCCCCATACCGAGATAATCAGTATAAAAAAAATGAGGAGTAAGCAGACCGCTAGCACGCCTGACAGTTGGATCATAGATCTCAAAATTTGGAAATTTTATAATCGGGACACCAAAAACTTCAAAACTGCTATTTTCAAACCGAATTTTTTTGATACTATTATTCCATATGATCTTTCTTGCTTTAATTTTCCATAGGACGTCTCTATCTGGTTTATAAGAGCAAGGTTCACAGGCTGTATAGGTTGCATTTTCAAAGACTGTTATGTGATTGTTTTTGCGTGTAGCATTTTGGGCTGAAAAGTGAACATTGTTGGCTGTATCAATACGTAAGGCGTTTACAAAACCCTCGCCAAGATCTTTGGTCATATCAATTTGGTTGGAATAAATTTTATTACCATCCTTTTGAGTAATTTCAACGTTCCCTTGTGCTATAAGTCGTCCTGTTTTTTGATTGTAAATAATTTTTTGAGCGACAACTTTATTGCCATCATATTCGATTTGGACATTACCTTGTGCAGAAACAGTGTTTTCATCACGATTGTAGATGAGTTCATCCGCAGAGAGCAAAAGAGGACGTTCCGGATTTTGAATGCGACTTTGAGAAGGAGACATAAGGCTTTGAGCGTGCGCACAATAAGACAAAGCGCCTCCTAAAATAACCCCGATAACACTTTTAAAAGCGAGAGCACTTAATTTTGTTAAAATAATTTTTTTAAGCGTTAATGCTTTCACTTAGCCATCCTCTTTATGAAGTAAAAAAGAGATTCCTAAGAATAACGCAATAACAACAGGTGTCCAAGCTGCAATAATTGGTGGAATATATCCAGCATTACCAAATGCTTGAACGAGTACGGAAATAACATAAAGCATAAACCCAGCTATTACGCCACCAAGAATCAACTTTCTAGATTGCCCAAAACGTGTAAAATTTAAAGATACAGTTGCTGCAATGAGGGTCATTGCCACAAGTAATGCCGGTAATGCAATCAAAGATTGGAAATACATATCAAATTTATTAGCAGAATAGCCAAATGAACGTGCAATCATAATTTTTTTTGGCAGTTGATAAAATGGAATAGTGGCGGGATTCGCTAAACGTTCCGTTAAAAATTCAGGTTTTAGATTAGTTTTTATTTGCAACACGGCAAATTTTTCAGGAGGATGCCCTATTTTATAGATTGTTCCATTTGTTAATAGCCAAGATCCATTAGTCAAGGTTGCTTTTGGGGTATTAATCCAATTTTTGACGGTTGCGTTGTCCTTGTATTGTACAAAGGTTGCATCGAGAAGAGAAAGTCCTTGGTCAGTGATAAATTTAGCACCAATGGTTGTTCTGCCTAAATTTGTACGTTGTGTTAACCAGTGGATATCTGTATTATGAAGAGGTGTTAGTACATTGTTATTGCGCCATTCAGTCATCTTTTTTTCTGCTTGAGAAAATCCCCATGCAGCAAGTGGATTAATGAGAAGAATTGAAAATAATCCCAAAAGAAAAGCTCCCAAACAGGCTGGCATAAGAAATTGCCATGCCGAAACACCGATTGAACGAGTCACAACAAGTTCAAGTTTTTTGTTGAGCGAGATAAGTGTTGCCATTGCAGAAAAGAGTGCAATGAAAGGGATGAGTTGTTGCATGATAAAAGGGATGCGTAAAACAGAGAGGAAAAATGCATCTTTTGCTGTATGATGCGGAATGGAGGATAGCCTGCCGGAGTTCTCTGTGAAATCGATTAAAAGAGCAAGAACAAAAATGCTTCCCCAGAAATAACAAGTTATTTTAAGATAACGTATAAAAAAGTATCGTCCAAGTGTCCACCCAATCATGATATTTCATCCGAGGAATCTTGAGATTTTCGATGTTCAAATTTGTTCATTACTTTTTGAAAAGCGATTTGAATAATCTCATTAACTTTTGTAGAGAGCCCAATTTTATGATTCGTTAAAAGCATAAAAAAGACAAATGCGCTTGTCCCTATGGGCATAATATAAAGGAGAGGAACGTATGCAAGATCGTTCTTTGCTTTTTCTGCGAAAAAATATCCTATCCAATACACCAGAAAAGAAAGGGCAATTGCCGAGAAATTTGCGGAATGATGAGCTTGTCGATGGGAGCATACATCCCCTGCCGCTGCTAGTGCAATAAGTGAAAAAACAATAGGGTAGAGCCATTGTGTTAATCTGCGGTGAAACTCAGCTTTATATTGGAGTGGTTTTCGTTGATAGTAGGGATCTTTTGGATCAGGGTTTTGTAAATAAGAAAGAAACCTATCTTTTGGATAAAGAGTAGGTGCTTTATCACTGGGGATAAACTCCCCTAGGCTAAAAGTATATGAGTTAAATTGAACGATTGAAACACTGTTATTCTGATGGTTGACTCTTTCTATTTCACCGTTATTGAGAACCAGAAAACTACCGTTTTTATTGCTCACAATGGATGCGTCTGTTGCATAATAAAAAAGATCAGTCTTAGGATCACGCTGGTCGGCAATGAAAAGGCGTTCAAGTGTTCCATTTGGATTTCGTTCGCCAATTTCTATGTAAAGGTTATTGGCGAGTTTTTGGAAGCTTCCTTCACTAATGAATAGATTAATAAGATCAAAATGAGCGCTTGCTAGCATTTGTCGCATATGAAGACGCGCTTGAGGAACAACAAAATTAGCTATAGAAAAGGAGATACAGGATGTAACAATAGCAAGAAGAAGAATAGGTTTCCAAACAGTACTTTTAGGAAAACCAGAGGCATTGATGACAGCAAGTTCTGAGTCTTGATGCATTGCTGAAAGAATGGTTGTAACTGCGATTACTAATGCAAATGGAATGACAAGAAAAATAACAGAAGGAACCAATGAGAGTGAAAATTGTAAGACTGTGAGGAGTGTTTGTTTGCTTGTTGTGAGAAAGTTTATCCGTGCGAGAATTTGTACTGTCCAACTAACGCCCACTGCTGCAATCATGACAGAACTAAACAAAACGAGGACACGTTTCAGGATGTAGAACTCAATAATACGCATAAATTGGGGAAAATCCTCAGCCTTTAATTCGATAGCAAATATTTTTACTGCTTTCGGTTAGAATGTAATAAAGTTTGAAAAAATATCCTTCCATGAATTGGATATTTTAACTAAATAAATAATAAAAAATTGCCTATGAGTTCCTCTTTAAATTTTCCGTACATTATATTTTATTTTCAACTATAGTCTACAAAGAATCTAGAAAATAACTTAAAAAACTTTTTTATTAACGTTGAAAATAAAAATTTTTGTCTTTTAAAGACATGTGCAAAAAGATAATGATTTCAATCAAAAAAGAGGGTTTATATCTTGAACCGTTTCCTTTTATATTGGGGGTATGGAAGTTTCTCTAAAAAAGATGTTAGCTTTTTATAAAGAGTGATGAGGGCTTAAGAGGTTGGATATTTTATTCTATCATTTGACGCAGTCAACGCTGAAAGATATTTTGCCAACGCTTGTAGAGCGTGCATTGGCTCGTTTTGGTAAGGTAACAATACAATGTGTAAGTGAAGAACAACGCGATTCTATGGATATGCATTTATGGGTTTATGCGGATGAATCATTTATTGGACATGGAACTGAGTGTGATCAATATTCAAACTTTCAGCCTGTATTTCTGACGACAGGACAAGAAAATCCGAATGATTCAAAGATTCGTTTTCTCATAGAGGGAGCCGTATGTTCGAATATTGATACTTATCAACGGCTTGTTGTGATATTTGATGGTAGAAATGATGAGCAGTTGAGTCTTGTTCGTGCACAGTGGAAAAAATATAAAATGGAAAATCATAATTTAACGTATTGGCAACAGACTGAAGATCGTTGTTGGGAAAAACAGGTTTAATGCGTCTCATCTCTGTTGTTCTGATTTTTATAGGATTGGTAGGAATAGTAAATCCAGCGCTTTTTATTGCGAAAGGATCAGGGGGAGGGCGTTGGGTTTTTATTGTGATTTTTCTTTTAGGCATATTAAAGATATGGCCTACAATTAAAAAAATGAAACGGCATCATGATAATTGATCGAATTTTGCTTGTTTTATGGGCTGTGATATTGGCTTTTTTTTGCGTTTCGTGGTTGGGAACAACACATATCCTATCAGGAATGTTTACTGTTGCTTATATAAGCAATATTGCAGATTTTTTATTTTTCTTTTTAAGCGCTTTGTTCGCGGGAATATTGTGGTGGAAAATACCGCAACCCATGTCTTTAAAAATGAAACTGGCAGCATTTTTGCTGCCAGTACTTATTTTATTCTTCTTTATTATATTTTAGTTGGATATTTCATCATCTGTAAATCCGACGAAGCAAATCAGTGAAATAAAAGAAGCGAGAAGCAAATAATAGCCGATATAAGATGTATCAAAATGCTGTACCAGATATTCTGCAATATAAGGCGCAAGAGAGGCTCCTACGATACCCGATAAGTTGAAAGTAATAGAAGAACCAGTATATCGAATTTCTGTTGGGTATGGTGAAGCCAAAACAGCACCAAGAGGACTGTATATCATCCCCATGATAGACAAACCAATAACAGACATTGCAAGGACTCCTACAACTCCAGAATTTAAGAAATAAGGAATTGCAAAAGAATAGATACCGGTGATGATTGTAACCCAAATCATCAAAGTTCTACGTCTAATACGATCAGCGAGTCTTCCAGTGATGACAGTAAAAATTCCACAGAAAATAGCACCAACAATTTCGACTTGAAGAGCTTGATAAAATGGCAATTGCAGATGGTTTGTTGAGTAGCTTAACAAATAAGCAGTGACCAAGTAAAACAAAACAAATGTTGCCATACCAGAAAATATTCCAAGAAATAAGATTCGTGGACATTTTAAAAAGACATCGATGATAGGAACTTTGACTCGTTCCTTACTTTCAAGAGTTTTTTTGAATTGAACAGTTTCATTGATTGAAAGACGGACCCACAATCCTATAATCATAAAAACAACTGAAGCAATAAAAGGAATGCGCCATCCCCAAGCTAAAAGTTCTTCATGATCAAGGAAATGCAACAGACCTAAATAAACGGCAATAGATAAAAATAAACCGATTGGAACACCCAATTGGGGGAACATCGCGTACCAGCCGCGCTTTTCTGGAGGGGCATTTTCTGTTGCGAGCAAAACAGCTCCTCCCCATTCTCCTCCTAATCCCATTCCCTGTCCAATACGGCACAAGGTCAAGAGGAAAGGGGCAAACCATCCAGCGGTTTCATAAGTAGGAAGAAAACCAATAATGACTGTTGAAAGACCCATCGTGAGAAGAGAAGCAATAAGTGTTGCTTTTCTTCCAACTTTATCTCCAAAATGTCCAAAAACAATTGATCCAAAGGGGCGGGCAAAAAAGGCCGCTCCAAAGATCAGGAAAGATTGTAAAATGGCAATCTGATCATTTTGTGTTGGAAAAAACACATGAGGAAATATGAGAGCTGCGGCAGTGGCAAAGACATAGAAATCAAAGAATTCAATTGTTGGGCCAATAAGGCTTGCAAACAAAATGCGACGAGGGGAATTTCTGTTGCTTTTACCTTGCATTTCTAAGTTTATAGACATGAATAGAATGTCCCTTTCAGTATATGACAAATCAAATGATGAGTTAACTGACTATAATTATAAAAATTTCAAATCACTGTCGAGTCGATATTATGATGTTTCCTATATATTAAAACAATGGTTATGGCTTGATGAGCATGAATAAGTGTTCTTTAGATTATCCAAGTTAAATAGAATAAAGACACTGTTTTAAATGCTGTAGAGGATGAAATATGTGGATATAAAGGCTGCTCTCATTAATATTACTGTTTCCTTTAATGTTTAATGCCATTTTTATCTATTGAGGGATCAATCTTATTTATAGATCAGCCTTTGGTATCTCAAAAATATTTTTCATAGATGTAATTATAACACTTTTTAAGCGTATCTGAAAGAAATTAAATCTTTTAGTTGTGTATGTATTTTAAAACACAGGATGTATATTTGATCTGTCAGAGTTTAGTCCATCGAATGCTTTATCATCTTAAAAAAACATGAGGTTGAGCAATTGCATTGAGTTGTTTTGGTCTATGCACTTTTTTCTAAATAGGGGAAACTTAAATTTGAAATTATGGAGTGTGAATAATGCAACGCAAATTGAAATTAAGTTTTTGTGCGTTAATGACCAGCGGTTTTTTTGTCAAGATTGCGAGTGCAGATGGAGTAGCGACACCAAAAGAAAAGTTATTAACACCAGTAAGTATCAGTGCACATCTAGAAGAGACAAAAAAAATGTTATCGGAAGTGAGGGGATTAAAAGAAAAAAAAGGGGGATCAAAAAGGATTGAGAATAAACAGATAGTAGAAGGAAGTAAGTCTTCAGAAGAGGAAAGGAAGAGATTAGAAAGCCTATTCTTTGAAGTACTCACAAATTCAATAATAAGTGATGGTGCTACTGTCTATATTACTAATCGTGACTCTGAAGATTCTGAAATAAATAGCTTTAAATATGAAGATGCAGGCTATTCCATCAATAATACGATTCAAGAAGGTGGAAAACTCTACATTGATGCAGCAAGTGTTAGCAGGGATACGACAATTGAGAGTGGTGGTATTGAATTCGTCCAAAATCTGAGCAGTTCAGAATATGCCACTGTTAAAAAAGGTGGTAAACAAATTGTTGAGAGTGGTGCAAATGCTGAGGGGGCTAAAATCTATGGTGGTGAGCAGATTATTTTTGGTAAAGGGGTCCTTGGAACTGGTTTGTCGCGTAAAGATAAGGAAAGTAGTGCTTATAACACTGAAATTTATGCTGAAGATGGAATCCTAGGACTACAAAGTGTCTATAGTGGGGGGATGGTTGTTGATACAAAGGTTATGAAAGGAGGTGTCCAGAATCTTGATGGTAAAGAGAATTTTAATAACGGATTCTCAGAAGATACTGATACAGCTGGTATAGAAAATGAGGATTTTACAATCAATGAGGGGGCTTTTGCACTTAGTACCGAACTTTTTAAAAATGGTGCGCAGAATATCTTAGCAGGAGGGAATGCGAGCGAAGTTACTTTATATGATAGAGCTACTCAGAAGATATATGATTCTGGATACGCGGATAATCTAACAATTAACCACCAAGCACAATCATGGGTTTTTGCTGGTGCAATATTAGATAAGGATACAAATGTTAATGATTTTGGCAACCTCTATCTTTATGCTGGGAATGGTGAAGCTGTTACGGAAGTAGAAAATCTTATTTTAAATGGAGAAGATGCCAAGCTATACTCCATTGCAACTGAAAATAACGCTACTCTCTCTCAGGTTAATATCCAGAATTTAACTGGAAGTGGCAGAGTTATTTTTACGTCTTCTGGGGCTGATAAGCATTACTCTAAGCTTAATATTGATAATCTATCAGGTTTTTTACATTTTGAGTTGAATGTCAACTTTGCCAAGCATCTTAGTGATTATCTTGTTATTAAAGAAAGTGGTTCAGGTTATCATACAATAAGTATTACTGATTCTGGAGGTGAGGTTACAACCCCTTCCCACAAAAAGCTTAAATTAATTTCTGATCATAGTGGAAACGCTCATTTTACTCTGACAAACAGTTTTGATGAAAAAATCAGAGCTATTGATGCCGGAACATACATGTACAGTTTGAAACATAGAAAAAATGAGAGAAGTGGTAAAATTTGGTATTTAGACGCGAATTATGCTCTTGATGAGGAAAATACCTCTTTATTTTCTGATTTTAACTTGCAACCATCTGCGATGGCTTCATTATCGAATGATCTCATAGAACGCACAATTGAAAAGGGAATGATTATTACGATTGCTGATCCTAGCTTTGATAGTAACAGTGAGAAAGTTGATAGCAATGGAGAAACTTCAATTAGTAATATAGTTAAAGATGCTGGAAAGCTTTCCGTTTATAACGGTGGTTTTAGCCTGTATACGATAATTCAAAGAGGCGGTACTGAACTTATTAGAACACAGGGGCTTTCACAGGATAGTACAGTTAAGAGAGGGGGAAAACAAAAGGTTGAAGATGGGGGAAAAGCTGAAGGGGCTAAAATTTACGGTGGTGAGCAGTTTGTTTCAGGAAAGTCTAATATCAAAGGTGGGATGGTAAGGAGTAGCGCCTATGACACTGTCGTTTCTGGTAAACATGGAGTGCTAGGATACCAGAATGTGTATGATGATGGAGAGGTTTTTAGCACAAAGATCATGGAAGGAGGGGTACAAAATCTTTTTGTGGAAGAAGATCTAGACCATTATAGCAGTTTTGCATTTGATACGAAGATCTTTTCTGGTGGAGAACAACACGTTTTAGCGGGAGGAATCGCGATTGGTGTTCTCTTACAAGGGAATGCTTTTCAAGCAATAGATTTAGGAGGCTATGTAAAAGATTTAACGATTAAGGATCAAGCACAATCGTGGTTACATTCTGGTGCAACACTAGAAGGAAACACCATGATTCATGATTCTGGACGGATTTATCTTTATGCTGGTGCTGAGCAATCTCATACTGAAGTAGAAAAAATTGTTTTAAATGGCAAAGATACCACATTATACTCTATTGCTTCCAAGATGGATGGTGAAAGCTCTTTGATTGAGGATCTAAGCGGGGATGGACGCGTTATTTTTACTTCTACCGTGTTTAATCCACATTACTCTAAACTTGAGGTCGGTAATCTTTCAGGTAATTTACATTTTAGGTTTAATACTAATTTTGCAGAACAGCGCGGTGATTATCTTCTTATAAAAAAAGGAGCAGGTCATCACACCATCAGCGTTATCGATTCTGGTGTTGAAATGACCAATTCTCTTCTACAAAATCAGAACTTAGTTTTGGAGCTTGATTTAATTCATGATCAAAGCGGAAATGCGCATTTTACTCTGATAGATTTTTTGGGTGAGGAGATAGCTACTGTTGATAATGGAGTCTACTCTATGTACGCTCTCAAGAAAAGAGATCATAACGGTGGAAAGATTTGGTCTTTATCGACACCATCTACATCGGAAAAAATTTCTACTCCTATCTTTCCTCCATCTCATACGGAGTTGCCTATAGATAACTCTTTTGAGCAAGACAATACTGTTTCTCCTTCGGAAGATTCTAGAGCCAATTCTTATACAGGTGATTTCAATTTTTATGCAGAGGATTTCATTACTGGTCTAGGTAAAAAATTTTTACAAAACTCCATACTCGGTGACAATAGCATAGTTTATATTGTTGGTGATGGAGAAACGGATGATTTTAAATTATCCATTAATAATACAGTTCCAGAAACTGCAACACTCTATGTTAAGAATGGTGGTTTTAGTAAGAATACAACAATTGAAAATGGTGGTTCAGAGATTGTAGGGGAACAGGGTATCTCAGAATTTACGATTATTTACGAGGGTGGAAAACAAAGAGTGGAGGGAGGAGGATCCGCATTGAGAGCTGAAATTTATGGTGGTGAGCAGCTTGTTTTCGGAGATAGTTATGTAAATGGTGAAATTGTGGGAAGTAGCACTTATAACACGACACTTTATGGTCAAGGTGACACGCCGGGACAGCAGAATGTATATGATGATGGGATGGCGGTGGGAACAAAAGTGATGAGTGGAGGAATACAAACTCTTGCTAAATGGTTTGCAGATGATGATAATTTTGTACAAAAAAGTGGTGGCTTAGCCGTGAATACTGAGGTTTTCGCGGGTGGGGTACAGCGGCTGTTAGCAGGGGGAGAGGCGGACATTGTGACTTTACACCGCCATGCTGCTCAAGAAGTTCATGCTGGTAGCATTGTAAAAAATCTAACAATTAAAGAAGGAGCCAATTCATGGGTTTTTGCTGGTGCGATGTTGGAAGAAAAAATAAAGATTCATGATTTTGGACAAGTTCATATTTATGCTGGAAATAATAGCTTTTATACTGAATATAAAAATTCTCAGACAACAGTAGATGATATTAATTTAGAGGGAGAAAACGCTAAATTATACTCTATTTCTACTGGATATGGAAACACAGAAATCTATATTAAGAAGCTAAGCGGTGTGGGAAATATTATTTTTACTTCTACAGAATCCGATTTACATTACTCTAAACTTTATATTGATAATCTTTTTGGGAGTCTACATTTCGATTTTAATGTTAGCCTTGCAGAAGGAGAGGGTGATTATCTCTTTATCAAGAATGGTCGTGGTTCTCACACAATAAGTATTGTAGATTCCGGTATTGAAATTGTTGATCCTTCTTCAACAGAACTTGATTTAATAGTTGATCAAAGTGGAGGAGCACATTTTACTCTGAGAAGCTTTTCTGGTGCAAATGTTAAAACTATTGATGGCGGAATCTATATGTATGGTTTAAAACAGAGAATTGATGAGGATGGGGGTGAAAAAGTTTGGTATTTATCTGCGGTATTTATTGATAATGTTTCATTTCTCAACAGTTTGCCACGTAGTAGGAGTAGATCTGCGTGGCATTTAAATCAAAATCAATCAGTTTCTTCTCTTTCAACTATTACAGTTACAAAAGAGCATGCTATTAAGTTGCTACATCGAAGAGAAAACCGCCAAAACTTAAGGCAAAAATCTCCAGATTCTGTATCTCTAACTGTTTCAACTCTTGGAAGTCAAATTATTGAAGGGGCATATCCAGCAAGTCCTCTTCATTTTTCTGATGGAAAGCAACCTGCTGTTGTTTCAGAATCTTCACAATCTTTAGCTGATCAAATGATTTTGCGTCCAGTTCATAAAGAACAACCTTCTCCACAATTGAGAGAGGCACTTTCAGTTTCTCAGTTTTTAACCACTCCCTCTACAGATGCGGTATTGTCTATGTCTGTGGCTCCAGCGATGGTTTTTCACAATGAAATGCAAACCGTGCGTGCGGGAAGAGGAATTCTAGATAAAAGTAAAAAGAATGCAGCTTTATGGACCTATGCGATCAAGTCTAAAGAGAGTATT
Organism: Bartonella sp. MU37NMGALS; assembly: GCF_042194015.1. Taxonomy (NCBI): domain Bacteria; kingdom Pseudomonadati; phylum Pseudomonadota; class Alphaproteobacteria; order Hyphomicrobiales; family Bartonellaceae; genus Bartonella; species Bartonella sp. MU37NMGALS. The sequence goes on along the minus strand of NZ_JBHIML010000001.1, from coordinate 63,083 downwards.
GCTACAGAGCATATAGATTTTAAGTTGGATCAGACAGGTATTGTTTTAGGGGGCAATAGTTTAAGCGAGTGGGAAAATGGGGAATTTTATATAGGTGGTTTTGGCAGTTATGACCGCGTACGCATTACGCATGCACGGGGTGGTATGAGCGGTATCAATACTTATGGCATTGGTGCTTATGTCACTTATTTGGATCATAGTGGATGGTATCTCGATGGTATTTTAAAATATAATCATTATCAAAATACTCTAAAGGCAGTTTCAACGAACGGTTTAGGGATTGAAGGAAGTTATAGGCAATGGGCGGTGGGCACCTCCTTTGAAGCAGGTTATCGACTTAAGACGTCAAAGAACAGTTGGTTGCAGCCTTATGGACAATTTACATGGTTACAAGTTGAGGGTAAAGAAATTAAGTTATCGAATGACATGATAGGTGACATGCGTCCATTCACTTCATTACGCAGTGAGGTTGGCATATCTTTAGGATATGAATTTGGTTCTCGTATAGATTCCTCATCACTTGCGTATATTACAGCAGCATGGTTGCGTGAGCATAAAGATGACAACCATACATTGATTAATCAACGGCATTCATTTACCACTGACTTATCGGGTAATGCAGGTAAGTTAGGAATCGGTTTGAGCAGTTTAGTGAGTGAGAAGTTAAAGTTATATGGTGAGGCACATTATGTTAAAGGACGTAAAACAAAACAGTCCCTTCAGGGTATTTTAGGTGTACGCTATAGTTTTTAATTATATGGTTATTTTTTAGTTATCTTTAAATGTATGATTGTTTTTAAAGGTCTTTAATTGAAGGTTCAGAGAACAATTTTTCAGAGCATGCAGCTTCGCTTTTCATGATAAGCTGTATACCCTTATATACTTTATTATGCATTACTTTTTTCTTTGATAAGAAAACTCCGAGGAAATGCTAAAGAAGCACTATAAAAACGCCCTTATATTCTTGATCAAAAAAGTATTTAAAAAACTGTAAAGAACAGTTTTTTATGAGATAAGGAGGATTTTTAAGAAGGATTGTTTGCAATCTAAGGTTGAAAATATGTTTTGTAGAGCTAATTACGTTTAGTGTATATGCAGGCGTGAAGGGGGGAGGATATGGCTCTACAATATAAATGGAAACGACATTGTTGGATACTCATGTTGAGCAGCTGTTTTGTGCAAGCTGCTGCTGCAAATGAGGGGGGGGCAGCACTTTTTTGTCAATCTTCAAGTTATGAAAATGATAAAGTATTTCAAGATCAATACAATGAGGATATGAAAACAGGCAGATGCATACTTGGAGCATCTAATGATGTTATTATAAGGATGCGCAATGAATTAGACTTTTTAAAAAAGCCTAGCGATTTTATCATGGATAAGGGTGCTAGAGTGTTTGCGAGTCAACAGGAGCTTGACAGCAGTCATCGTGACAATGCTGGATATAATGCACAAGAACAAAATACTGCGTTTCTTAAAAAGCCTGAACTTATCTCCATTAAAGATGGGGCAATGTTAGAAAATTATATCCTTGATAATGAAGGTAAAGCATACATTTCAAATGATGGCGAGAGTGATAGCCCAGGACGATCCATTAATAACACTGTAAGGAATGGTGCAGAGCTTTATGTGTATGCAGGAGGTCTTAGTGAGAATAGTAAAATTGAATATGGTGGAATTGAAAATGTTGAGGCTTTAAAGGGAAAACAAGGCTTTTCAAAAAATGCTGTCGTTCAAGAAGGTGGGCAACAAAGTGTTGGAAATGGCGGAAAAGTAGAGGGGTCTAAAATTTATGGTGGTGAGCAACTTGTTTTCGGGGAGGGGGATGTTGAAGGAGAGGTTAAAGGGAGTAGCGCTGCTCATACTATCATTTATGGTCAAGATGAAATACTAGGCCAACAAAAAGTATATGATGGCGGAAAAGTTTGGGATACGAAAGTTATGCGAGGTGGCGTACAAGAGGTTGGAAAAAAATCTCAAAGTGCTAAAAATGGTGGTTTTGCATTTGACACAGAAGTTTTTGGCGGTGGTAAACAGCGTATCTTAAAAGGCGGTAAAGCTATTGGAGTTACTTTAAATGAGAGCGCTATTCAGGAAATATATGCTGATGGATCTGTAAAAAATCTAACAATGAATGACAAAACAAAATCATGGGTGCATGCTGGAGCAACATTAGAAGGCAAGACACAGGTAAACCATTCTGGACAGATCCATCTTTATGCTGGGAATGATCAACATCGTACCACAGTCGAAGATATTATTTTAAATGGAAAAGATACAAAACTGTATTCTATTACTGATGAGTTTGATGGAAAAAGTTCTTTGATACAAAAATTAAGTGGTGAAGGGAGTGTTATTTTTTCGTTTACAGGTTCTGATCCATATTATTCTCAGCTTCATGTGAATAATCTTTCAGGAAATTTACATTTCGCGTTCAATACTACGATTGCCCATAACCGTGGTGATTATCTCTTAGTTGAGAAAGGCTCTGGGAAACATACAATAAGTGTTGCTGATTCTGGAGTTGAAATCACGGATCCTTTTTCAAATAAGCGTGATTTAATTACGGATAAAAGTGGTGGAGCGCATTTTACACTGACAGATCTTAAGGGTGACAAAATTAACGCCATTGATGGTGGAACTTATATGTATGATTTGAAAGAAAGAAAGGATGAAAATGGAAAAGTTTGGTTTTTATCAGCAGATCGTCTCAGTGGACCAGAAAGCTCTATTCCAGATCCGGAAAATCCTTTTGTTCCTGGTGAAACATCAACAACCCCCTCTACAGATGCAGTGTTAACATCATCTGTAGTTTCTGGACTTGTTTTTAACAATGAGTTGCAAATTGTCCGGAATGGTAGAAAAATTTGGGACAGAAATAAGAAAGATATCGAACTATGGACTTATGGGATTAAGAGCAGAGAACGTGTTGCGACAGGCCATACACACTTTAAGCTTGGGCAGACAGGTTTAGTCTTTGGTGCTGATCATTTGAATGAATTAAGGCATGGAGAGTTGTATGTCGGTGGTTTCGGTAGTTATGATCAAGCACGTATTTCTCATGCACGAGGTGGTGACAGCGATTTGAGCTCCTATAGTATTGGAACTTACGCAACTTATTTTGATCATCGTGGATGGTATATGGATGGTGTTTTGAAATATAATTATTACCGAGATAATTTGAAAGCTATCTCAACGAATAACTTAGCTATTCAAAGTCATTACAATCAGTGGGCGATAGGTGGATCATTTGAGATTGGTTGTTATTTTACACCAGCGCAAAATACTTGGATGCAACCTTATATCAAGCTAACAGGTCTACAGGTTGAAGGTAAAAAAATAAAACTTTCTAATGGAATGGTAGGTGATCTAAGCCCATTGATTTCATTCCGTAGTGAAGTTGGATTAACTGCAGGGCATGAATTTTTTGTGAATTCAGAAACTTCATTAACAGCTTACATTATGGCAGCTTGGTTGCGTGAGAATATAAATAATAATCATGTGACAATTAATAACCAGTATAAATTTATTACAGATTTATCAGGTAGTGCGGGTAAATTGGGAATTGGTTTAAACGGTACGGTCAATGATAAACTAACACTTTATGCGGAAGCACATTATCTGAAAGGACATAAGATTAAGAATGCTCTTCAAGGTATTTTAGGATTACGCTACAGTTTCTAAATATGTGTGTGCACGACTGATTAACTTTATGAATGTAATTGCTTTGCAAGCTTAAACAGATAACGCTCGATTTTGTCTTCTTAAGAGTGTAGAGATCTTCTCAAACAGTAAGGATATCTTTATACTCTCCTTTGAAGGCACGAGCGTTTTTTTTTCATCTATAACTTCAAATATTGCAAATTGTTCCTTGAATTCAATTTAACAATTTGAATTTTATTCACATTTTCTGCCTTAAGTTAGAACTTTCTAACTGCTTATAAATAAACAACTTAAAGTTGTATATATTAAAAATACACTTTAAAAGTGTTTTTAAACATAAATAAAACACATTACGATACAATCTAAGACGAGTTACCTACGTATCCGTAGGATATTTTTCTAAATAATTGAGAGTGGAGTGTCGATAATGCAGTATAAACATAAGTTAAGTTTCTCAGTATTGATGATCAGTAGTTGTCTTGTACAAATTGCAAGTGCAGTTGAAAACAGGAAGGGAGAGCTAACAAGAGCAACACATGTGGGAAATAGAGAAGAGGAACAAAAAAAATTAGAACAGATTGCTAGTTTTTTCAAAAATAATATTACGATTGAATATGGTGATGTAGAGCTTGTTGAAAATGGAAAAACTTCTGTAGGTTCCACTATTAAAAAAGGAGGGATGCAAATAGTTACACGTGCAGGAATTGCAATGAACGCCAAAATTTTGGGAGGTCAGCAGTTTATTCATGAAGAGCCAAATATTGATCTTACAAGCGTAGAGAGAAAAAGTAGTGCATATAATTCCACAGTTTCGGGGGAAGGTGGGGTAGTGGGACAGCAGAATGTGTATGATGGAGCGTGGGTTTGGTATACGAAAGTGGGAAATAACGGAGAACAAAATCTTTACTCGGGAGAAAGAAAAGAGGGGGGGAAATCAATGTATGCTGAGGTCTCTGGGAATGGGAGACAGCACGTCTTAGCGTTAGGAGAATCTTATGCTACTAATTTGAAAGATCATGCTATTCAAGTTGTATATCCTAAAGGGTTGGTGGATGGTCTGACTGTTAACAGCTTTGCTAAATCGTGGTTCCATGTTGGTGTACAAGAAGTCGTTGGAGAAGTAAGGGTCAATGATCACGGAGAACTTTATTTATTTGCTGGTGATAGGACAAATCATACGACTAAGAAAAAAATTCCTATAGAAAGAAGAGCTGATGAAACAATATTTGAGGTTGGTGAGCGGAATATAGGAGAAAAACCTCAGATTGAAATTAAAGATTTAGGGGGGCAGGGAGGAACTGTTATTTTTACTTCTATACCGTATGATCCACGACATATTTCACTTCATGTTGAGAAACTTTCAGGGAATTTACATTTTCGATTCAATATTAGTACTACTGGGGATTCGAGCGATTACTTGTCGATTGATGAGGGCGCAGGTAATCACAAAATAAGTGTTGCAGATTCTGGTCGTGAAATTACAGGTCCTCTCTCACAAAAGAATAGTTTGGTCACAGGGATTAATTTAATTACTGATAGGAGCCACAATGGAGGCGCTAATTTTACTCTGGCAGATTTTTCGGGTAAGGACATTACAGCTGTCGATGGTGGAGCCTATCAATATCAATTGCTGAAGAGAAATAGATGTGCTGATTCTGGTGGTAGTGCTACAATTTGGTATTTAGGAAGAGCCTCTGAAGGTACAACACGTTCGAATACTGAAGCACAGTGTGTAAACAAGAAAACGAAGGTTCCTCTTGCATTGTCTGATCAAGGCGCTTTTTCTAGAGGAAAAAATACCGGTTCTCGTAAACCTACTACAAAACAACCAGCGAAACCACGACCTCCACGTCATTTAAGAGGGGTACAGAATGTCTCAAGTGTTTCTGTATCTTCCTCTCAAGAAAATCAGACTCTTGTAGCGTTACCTCCATCAGGTTTTCATCCTCTTTCTGAAGTAAAACAACAAACTGCTGTTTCAGAATCTTCACAATCTTTAGCTGATCAAATGATTTTGCGTCCAGTTCATAAAGAACAACCTTCTCCACAATTGAGAGAGGCACTTTCAGTTTCTCAGTTTTTAACCACTCCCTCTACAGATGCGGTATTGTCTATGTCTGTGGCTCCAGCGATGGTTTTTCACAATGAAATGCAAACCGTGCGTGCGGGAAGAGGAATTCTAGATAAAAGTAAAAAGAATGCAGCTTTATGGACCTATGCGATCAAGTCTAAAGAGAGTATTGCTACAGAGCATATAGATTTTAAGTTGGATCAGACAGGTATTGTTTTAGGGGGCAATAGTTTAAGCGAGTGGGAAAATGGGGAATTTTATATAGGTGGTTTTGGCAGTTATGACCGCGTACGCATTACGCATGCACGGGGTGGTATGAGCGGTATCAATACTTATGGCATTGGTGCTTATGTCACTTATTTGGATCATAGTGGATGGTATCTCGATGGTATTTTAAAATATAATCATTATCAAAATACTCTAAAGGCAGTTTCAACGAACGGTTTAGGGATTGAAGGAAGTTATAGGCAATGGGCGGTGGGCACCTCCTTTGAAGCAGGTTATCGACTTAAGACGTCAAAGAACAGTTGGTTGCAGCCTTATGGACAATTTACATGGTTACAAGTTGAGGGTAAAGAAATTAAGTTATCGAATGACATGATAGGTGACATGCGTCCATTCACTTCATTACGCAGTGAGGTTGGCATATCTTTAGGATATGAATTTGGTTCTCGTATAGATTCCTCATCACTTGCGTATATTACAGCAGCATGGTTGCGTGAGCATAAAGATGACAACCATACATTGATTAATCAACGGCATTCATTTACCACTGACTTATCGGGTAATGCAGGTAAGTTAGGAATCGGTTTGAGCAGTTTAGTGAGTGAGAAGTTAAAGTTATATGGTGAGGCACATTATGTTAAAGGACGTAAAACAAAACAGTCCCTTCAGGGTATTTTAGGTGTACGCTACAGTTTCTAATTATATGATTATTTTGTAATTGATCTCAATGTGTGTAGAAGGATTTCCAAACCTAGATCGAGGTGTCTAGGTTCGTCCTCTTGAAAGAAGAAGGCTTTCAAAAGGTATATATTTTGCATGTTAGGCTTTTCTTATGACTTTTTATTGCTTCAATGATAAATTTGATGAGAGGCATTTAGGATTATGTAAAAAGGTTTAATATTTACTGGGATTCGGTAGCGCATTTTTATGATGGGATGAGCAATTACAGGTATTTCTATCAAAGTTTTCTTTATAATTCATTCTATATTTTTGAGAATTTGTGTAGATTTTTGCAGAGTCACTTGGCAAATCGCTTCTTGCTCGCTATAGAAATGGCGAGAGAATATTATAAATGAAATAAAGGTGGTTAAATGGCTTTAGAGCGTACTTTTTCGATGATTAAACCAGATGCAACCCGTCGTAATTTGACTGGCGCAATTACTAAAATGCTTGAGGATGCGGGCTTGTGTGTTATTGCGTCTAAACGTGTCTGGATGAGCAAACGTGAGGCTGAAAATTTTTATGCTGTTCATAAAGAACGCCCTTTTTTTAGTGAATTGGTTGAATTCATGTCTTCTGGTCCAACTGTTGTACAAGTTTTGGAAGGCGAAAATGCAATAGCTAAAAACCGTGAAGTAATGGGGGCTACGAATCCTAGTGATGCAGAAGAAGGGACAATTCGTAAGGTTCATGCTTTATCGATTGGCGAAAATTCTGTCCATGGATCCGATAGCGCTGAAACGGCAAAAACAGAAATCGCCTTTTGGTTTTCTGAGGTAGAAATTGTTGGTTAATCAAGAGTTTATAAGAAGCAAAAATCCGAAACACTATATTTCGGTTTTTTGCTTATGAGATTATAGACTTTTTTGAAAGCATAGGGAGCATTCATCGTTGTTAGCATTTAATATTGCAGCTGCTTTTGCAAGAATATAAAATCTATTTACTCTTTTTTTGAGGAGCTTTTATCTACATGCCACCCTTACTTGTAATGTGCAAAAGAGCGTTTTATTGATTTATCATTAATAGATTTAAAATGAATCAATTTTATGCTATTTTCGTCTTTTATTTAAGTGCAAAAAGATAAATTATCATTATAAATCTCCATACTATTCATAGGATAACGTGTTTTAAACCTGCACGAAAATAATCCCATCCTGTCCACAATGTAAGGAGGGCAGAAATCCACAGCATAGTAATGCCGAACTCTATTGTGTAAGGGAAAATTTTATTACCGGCTGGTCCAGCTAAAAGAAATACAATAGCGATCATCTGTACAAAAGTTTTCCATTTTGCAAGACGAGAGACAGGAACACTAACTTTTAACTCAGCCAAATATTCACGTAATCCTGATACAAGAATTTCTCTGCAAAGAATGATAATAGCTGCCCATAGTGTCCACCCAGCGATGGTACTGTCTGCGGCAAGCAAGAGCAAACAAGCAGAGACGAGAAGTTTATCAGCAATTGGATCTAACATGCGACCAATATTGGATGTTTGTTCCCAAATACGAGCAAGGTAACCGTCAAGAAAGTCAGTAATGGATGCAACGATAAAAATGGACACAGCAATCCAGCGAGTGATATCACTTGATTGTAATCGCCCTTCTAAAAAAAAGCATGCAACAACCATTGGGACTGCGACAATTCGTGCATAAGTTAAAATATTTGGAAAAGAAAAAGTATGATTTTTCATGGAGCCATTTTTAATTCTTGTGAAAGAGAATATATTTCCTAAACGTAACAAGGCAAAGGTTATGAAACAAGCCTATTTTTCATGAAAATGGTTATGAATTTTTTGTGCAATTGTCATAGAAATTCCCGTAACTTTTTTTAAATCTTCAAGTGAGGCACTAGCAATAGCCTTGGCACTTCCAAAATGATGAAGCAACGCACGCTTTCTTGTCGGACCGATATTTTCGATTTCATCAAGTGGGTTTTTGAATGTTTCTTTTTTTCGTTTTATCCTATGAGCTCCAATCGCAAAACGGTGTGCTTCATCACGCAGACGTTGCAAAAAATAGAGGATAGGATCACGTGGAGGAAGTGTAAAGGGGGGGATACCTTTTATAAAAAATCGTTCACGTCCCGCATGGCGGTCAACACCTTTGGCGATTCCAACAACTGTGAAGAGGTCATTTAATTGTAATTCAGCAAGTATTGCATGTACGCTGTTGATTTGTCCTTCACCACCATCGATTAAGATAAGATCAGGCCAAATGGGAAAAAGATCATTATCTTTTATGTCATGACTTCTATTTGACTGATCATGCTCTTTTATAAGGCGTGAAAATCTTCGTTTAATCACTTCTTTCATCATGCCAAAATCATCGCCAGGCGTGATATCTATTGAGCGAATGTTGAATTTGCGATATTGATTTTTAACAAATCCCATTTGACCAGCAACAATCATAGCACCTACAGCATTTGTTCCCATGATATGAGAATTATCATAGACTTCTATCCGGCGTGGAGGAAAAGGTAGTTGGAATGTTTTGGCAAGACCTTGAAGCAATTTTGTATGAGTGGCTGTTTCAGAAAGCTTATGTTCAAGTGCTTCATGAGCATTGAGATAGGCATGATTAACAAGAGTTTTCCGTTCACCTTGTTTGGGTAAAGAGAGAGACACTTTGTGATTTGCTTTGAGACTCAATGCTTCTGTAAGAAGTGTCTTTTCTTCAATTTCTTCAGATAAAAGGATGCTTTTGGGAAGTGGTTTATCATCGTAAAATTGAGCAAGAAAACTCGCTAAAATTTCAGTACAGGAAAAAGAGGGATCTGCTTTAGGAAAATAGGCACGGTTTCCCCAATTTTGCCCCATGCGAAAAAAGAACACTTGAATACAGGTCATTCCTTCTTTTTGTGCAATTGCAAATACATCCGCTTCTTTTATCGTTTGAGGATTAATACCTTGATGGCTTTGTATATGAGAAAGGGCTGATAAGCGGTCACGATAGGAAGCTGCTTGTTCAAAATCAAGATTTTCTGCGGCTTTATGCATAGCTTGAACCATATTATTTTTAATAGATTGATCTTTTCCCGAAAGGAACGCTTTTGCTCCCCTCAGCAGTTCTTTATAATCATTGTCACTAATTTCATGGGTACAAGGTGCAGAACATCGCTTAATTTGATAAAGCAAACAGGGGCGTGTACGGTTTTCAAAAACTGAATCAGTACAGGTTCGTAATAAGAAGGCGCGTTGTAAAACATGAACTGTTTGTGTCACTGCACCAGCAGAAGCAAAAGGACCAAAATAGTGAGCTTTTCGTGTTCGGGCACCACGATGTTTGTAAAGTCCAGGCACTCGATGATCATCTGTAATCATAATATAAGGGAAACTTTTATCATCACGTAGTAATACATTAAAATGTGGATGCAATCTTTTTATAAGATTGGCTTCTAAAAGGAGTGCTTCTGTTTCTGTATGGGTGACGATAAATTCCATATGATATGTTGCGCGAATCATGCGGGTAATACGATTATTGTGTCCTTGTTCACGCGTATAGTTTGAAACACGTTTTTTGAGATTACGAGCTTTGCCAATATAGAGAATATCACCATTTTTACCAATCATCCGGTAAACCCCTGGCTTATGCGGAAGGTGTCTAACAAACTCTTGTATGAATTTGACACCTTGGAATTGATTTTTCTCATTACTTTGATTGGCATTATTCCATGTAATGTTAGAGAGAAAAGAAAGCTTTTCCCGCTCATTTTTCGGACAATTTGTATTATTTTTCAGGACCATTCCGTTTATTAAGAATATGTTTTTTGTTTAATATATGAAATATTCTTTTTTATTAAATAATGATTATTTATATCCTTATAATTTTTTCTATAAATAATATCTTATAGCATAAGAGTATGATTTTAGAGAGCCGATTTTTCATAAAAAATATGAGAGTTGTTATTCTAAAACAGCTTTATGAATTTGCCCAATTTATCCACTAAAATGATTGGAATAGGAAATTCATGATGATCAAAAAGATAGACGTTCTTTTTGAAGCCACTTATGCGTTATTTGGGCATTTTCATCTTGTCCCAGACGGTTGATAAGAAAGGGGCTGAGTTTTTTCATTTCTTCTTCCAAAAGGTAGGGAGGGTTAATAATAATCATACCACTTCCATTCATTGTCGGTGGACTTGAACTTTTTCGGATACGCATTTCAAGCTGTAGAATCTTAGGAATTTCTGTTTGATAAAGCGCGTGAAGAAAACTTTCAATTTCTTTATCATATTTAACAGGATACCATAAAGCGTAGATCCCTCCAGAAAAGCGACGATAGGCTTTCTTTAATCCCTCAATAAGGCGGGAAAATTCTCCAGTTTTTTCAAAGGGAGGGTCAACAAGGATAAACCCACGTTTTTCTTTTGGTGGTACATGAGCATTTAAGGAAAGCCAACCATCTAAATGCAGAACTTTTGTCTGATAATCTCCGGCAAAGTTTTTTGCTAAAACATGATAATCTTCGTTGTGCAATTCTATTGCGGTGAGGCGATCTTGTTTCCGTAATAATTGACGAATAAGAACAGGAGATCCAGGATAAAATACAATTTCTTTTTCCCCTTTATTGAGGGCATCAATGATATCACACCATGGACAAAGGAGTGCTCTTAAATCTTCTGGGATAGGAGTTGAAAAAAGCCGTTGGACACCTTCGCGCCACTCTCCTGTTTTATGTGCTTCTAAAGAAGAAAGGTCATAAATACCGATTCCAGCATGCGTATCTATAACGCGAAAAGCTTTTTCTTTGCGTTTGAGATATTCTACAATGCGAGTGACAATAATGTGTTTAAAAACATCAGCAAAATTGCCAGCATGATAAATATGCCGATAATTCATGGAATAAACTCTATCATATGTATAGCTGTACCGGATTATTAGCATAGAATATTAGAATTGATATCCATAAAAATACTCTTGTAGAAATCAAATAATACCCTACAGAAAAATATTAATGTCATGGGAGCATTTATTCACTGGGCTATTTTATATTATGAGATTCATCGTTAAGATCTTAAATTTTTTATATGAAAAATAGATAGGAAGAGGGCAAACATTTCAATAGAGATAGTTATGTTATAAGAGAAGTTTCTTATGATCGCGGACTCTTTCAGGAAAACTATAAAAGACAAGCAATTAACGAGAATATTAGTGAAGTTTGTTAAAAAATTTAAGGTTATCTTTCAAATTCATTCATAAATTTACTTGTTTAAAGATTAAAGAATTTAAAATGCTTGATAAAAATATTGTTACATTGATCAGTTTTTTAGCAAGCGTAAAATTATGGATAGAGCAATAAAGTGCTGGTGTTATAGTGATAGATTTTTGTAAAAGTATGAATGAATTTCATTGCTTTAAGCGGAGCCAAAGCTTTACATTATACACGCTAAATAGCTAGGTTATTGTGTATGATGCTAAAATAAAACTTTTGAAAATTGATATGTGCTCTGCAAGCGATCTCAATCAAAATGAGGAATTTTAAACTAAAGTAAATAGGTTTATCTATCTCTAACACTATATTATCGAGCGACTTTATGAGGTAATCTTATAAAAAGGCTAGGATAAGAAATTCTTTTACATGGATTGTGCTTCGATACTATGCTTTTGATTGAATGTAATTTTCTATTCATGCCCATTCTGTTTTCAATACTGAGATAGGTTAAACACATGATATTATGAGAACGCATGCCCAGAATCCGGAGACTTGTAATAGTTAGAGCATACAGTGGCTTAGAGAGCTAGTTATATGGAGGTATTTTCTGAATAAAGGCGCAAGCTGGTACCTTTTTTATTTTTTAGCAGTATTTCCATACCTCTTGGCACTTGAGTTGGTTCATAAAGTGCATTTTTACTCTTTCCGCTAATAGTTTTTATTTACACGCCAGATATTTAACTGAACGCGATGATGGCTCATATTTCGTATTGTACATAGAATAATGAATGATAAAATTCCTACCCCAACGCACAGAATAAATGTTGTGCGTAAGATGATAGTTTTTGAAGAGACTGACGATGTGTTAAGAAAGTTTTTTAGAGATTTTTCTTTCTGAATTTTTTTTAATTGAATACGTAAAGTGTTTTACAGCATGTTATGATCTTTATCAGTAAAGGATAATTTGACGGAAATATTTGTAATGATACGTAAAACATTGTGTAAAAGGAGAGACATTAGCTATAGTATTTACAGGAAGATGAGTAACCTAGGAGATCAGATGAAGTTATTTTAGAAAAGTTTTTAAGTGTTTTGAATTTTGTATGAGGCGGTTTATCATTGTTGAATGGTTTGTGTTATAGTACGCTAAAAAAGGATGAGAGGATAAAAAGTTCTTTTGCAATAAAAGCGTGTAATTGTTTTTAAGTTAAGAAGAAAATATACAAGTAAGATATTATATTTGATACATTCTTCAGAGGAAGCATGAATAAATGAAATCAAATTTAAAAGCATAAGTTAGAGAGAGTAATGGGTAATATTTTTTCACCAACGCATTTAATTGTAATTTTATTGATTATCTTTGTGCTTTTCGGTCGCGGTAAAATTTCTGAATTAATGGGCGATGTTGCTAAGGGAATTAAAGCCTTCAAAAAAAATATGAAGGAAGAAGATGACAGCATTGAGGATAAAGTTGAAATGGCTCCTACTTCCCAAATAATTGATGTAGAATCTCAACAATCTCAGCCATTATCGGTAAAACATGTAACAGCGCGCAGAAAGGCTTCTTCTGCTTCTAAAAGAAGCAAAACATCTGTTGCTAAAAAACAGCGTGTCAAATAACAAAAACGTAATCATCATTGTGCGTTATTTTTTGATGAGGAAGTCGAATTAAGAGATGTTTGGGATTGATGGACCAGAGTTTGTCGTAATCTTACTTGTTCTCATCATTGTTGTTGGACCGAAAGATTTACCTAAAATATTAAAGACAATAGCAAAGGTAAGAGCTCATATGTGTTTAATGGCAAAAGAGCTGCGTCATCAGTTTGATGATGCAATAAGACAAATCGAGCTCGATGATTTGCAAAAAACATATTCGGATATTAGCGATTCAAGCAAGAAGTTGACAGAGACTTTTGATCCCATTCAAAATACATTAGAAGATATCCACGATAATTTGGATGTTAAGGCAACACACCATAAATCAGAAAAAGGTAAAGAATTTTTGGAATGCGATCACAACGTAACCAATAAAGATATGACAGGATCTATAGCTTCTAAAGATAAAGAAGATGTGTCATGAATGTTAAGAAAGATGAAGTTGATGCCCATATGGCACCACTTTTAGAACATTTAATCGAACTTCGTCAGCGAATTATTGCTGCCCTAGTTGCATTTATGATCGCTTTTATGATGTGTTTTCTTGTTAAAGATTATATCTTAAATTTTTTACTATGGCCGTATCAGTGGGCAATGAAAATAGCAGGGGGTAATCCTGAGGATATTCGTTTGCAATCAACGCAAGTATGGGAAACTTTTTTAACGAAGATGAAGCTTTCTGCTTTTGGGGGAATTATTTTATCTTTTCCCTATACGGCTTTTCAGTTTTATAGTTTTATTGCACCAGGGCTTTATAAAAATGAGCGTATGGCTTTTTTACCATTTCTCATTGGGGGGCCTATTTTATTTTGTATTGGGGGGGCGTTTGTTTATGGTCTATTAGCGCCAATAATACTATGGTTTAGCCTTTCTCAACAATTTCTTCCAGATGTTCATTTAAAAATAGAGTTTATAGTACGTATTTCTGATTATTTGGGCTTTATGACATCATTTATCCTAATTTTTGGTTTGATTTTTCAATTACCTCTTGTCATCAGTCTTTTAACAAAAGTTGGATTTTTAACGTCTCATGATTTGGCGTCTAAACGAAAATGGGCTATTTTACTTTCTTTTATCATTGCGGCAATCATAACGCCGTCGGATTTTTTTACGATGTTTGCAGTGGCTTTACCAACGATAGCACTTTACGAGATTTCAATTTTAATTGCTTACAGTATAGAAAAGAGAAGAAAATCCGCTTAAGAAAAGTGTATAATCTTATGCGATAAGAAATTAATAAAAAAATATAAATGAGGAATTTTTATGCTTGATATTAAGTGGATTCGTGACAATCCTGAGAAATTAGATAAAGCACTCGTAAGTAGAGGTCTTGAGCCGCAAGCTGAGAGGTTAATACAACTTGATCTTGCACGTCGGTCGCATATTGCTAAGGTGCAATTGGCGCAGGAACGTCGCAATACTGTTTCAAAGGAAATAGGACAGGCTTTAGCGGTATCTGATCAGCAAAAGGCTGAAAGCTTTAGAGCTGAAGGTGAAGAGATTAAAATCTTTCTTTCCTCTGCAACAGCGGAAGAAAAACAGCTGACGGAGAGTCTTGAAAAAATTCTTTCAGCACTTCCAAATATTCCATTAGATGATGTTCCAGAAGGTAAAGATGAAAGTGATAATGTCGTCATTCGACATTATGGTACACCTCCAACATTTAATTTTATACCAAAGGAACATTTTGATCTTGGTCAAGATCTCAAGCAGATGAATTTTGAACGAGCTAGTCGTTTGTCTGGAACACGTTTTACAATACTTTCAGGAGCGTTAGCACGGCTAGAACGAGCATTAGGCCAATTTATGCTTGATGTGCATGTCAATGAGCATGGTTATACAGAAGTCTCAATACCTTTTCTTGTTCGTGATGAGATTGTTTACGGAGCAGCACAATTACCGAAATTTGCTGAAGACCTTTTTCGTACAACAGATGGTCGATGGCTTATTTCCACAGCAGAAGTGCCATTAACCAATTTGGTCAACGATGAAATTCTTGAAATATCAGATTTACCACTGCGATTTTCTTCTTTATCTCCCTGTTTTCGTTCAGAGGCGGGAGCAGCCGGTCGTGATACGCGCGGTATGTTGCGTCAGCATCAATTTTGGAAAGTTGAAATGGTCTCGATTACCAGTGAAGAGCAGTCTTTAATTGAATTAGAACGTATGACGGAATGTGCAGAAGATATATTAAAGCGGCTTGGTTTGCCTTTTCGCACAGTGGTTCTTTCTACGGGTGATATGGGGTTTGCAGCGCGTAAAACCTATGACATCGAGGTTTGGCTTCCTGGTCAAGAATGTTATCGTGAAATTTCTAGCTGTTCAGTTTGTGGAGATTTTCAAGGTCGTCGTATGAATGCACGTTATCGTACAGAAGGCGATAAAAAATTGCATTTTGTTCATAGCCTTAATGGTTCTGGTACAGCTGTTGGACGTTGTCTTATTGCCGTGCTTGAAAATTATCAACAGGCTGATGGATCAATTATTATTCCAGATGTTTTACAACCTTATATGGGAGGCATGCGTTGTATTACTGCTTAATTTTACGAAAGGAGAGACAATATGCGTTTATTGCCAAGAGGTGATAATATGCAAACGCAAGTTTTTGCCATTTTAAAAGAAGCAGTTTGTCAGTATAATAAAAGTGCACCTCCATTGGAGATTGAATGATACTATGGGGCAAAAGGGTATTTTACAATTTCGTGAGGAGTTAGCCGCTCTTGTACTGAAAATGCGTAGCAAAGGCATTGATGACGTGCGATTTTTTTCGGCATTAGAGAAAATTCCGCGTCAACAGTTTGTTTCTGCTCCTTGGTTTAATAGTGCTTATGATAATAAGGTTATTCCCCTTGAGTGTGGTGAATATATGGAACGTTTGGAAGAACAACTCTTAATTCTTTCGGCATTATTGTTGAAAAAAAGGCATCGCGTTTTAGAAATCGGTACAGGATCTGGTTTTTGTACTGCGCTTATGGCATGTCTGAGTGACCGTGTGACAACGATTGATCGTTATAAAACGCTTGTTGATTTGGCGCGCCAAAAATTTCAAACTTTAGGAATTGAAAATATTATTATACGGCAGATTGATGGAAGTCATAGTGTGACAGGCTTGGGATCATTTGATCGCATTCTTATTTGGCCATCACGTTTTGATGAACCCAAGGAATTTTTAGAACTTTTAGCTGAAAACGGAATTCTCATTCAGGCGATAGGACCTGACGAAGGGGTACAAACGGTGACGCGCTATACAAAAATTGGTAGTCGATTTGAGTGTTTAGAACTGTTCCAAGTGCGTTACCAACCTTTTATTAAAGGCATTGCGGAGATACTTTAATTTTTAAAAGCTAAGAAGTTTCTGCAGATTGTCTACGTTAAATTCATTTTGATCTTATATAAAGATATTTATGAATAAAACATCTCATTTTAACTCTTCGGTAATTTAAAAAAGCTTTAATGGAGTGAGTTGATTATTGATGAGTGAGCAAAACGATGCGTTTAAAAGCTTTGGATAATATTTTCCAGCATAATTTTCAGAGAATAACTTTTTTAGCGGTGGTAACTATTGTTGCTGGTTGTAGTTCTGGTACACAGCGTTTTTCCAATATTGTCTCTCATCGTACGGTATCATCTCAATCAAATATATCGAGCACTATGTCTACAGATCCGCGAATGCTATCGTACGGTGGTGGTATGATACAAAGCACTGAATTGCCACCTGTGGAATCAAGCGATGATTTGTGGGAAGATGACAATTCTCCCTATAATACTCTACATCAAGGTAGGATAACTTCTTCTGATGGTCGCGTTATGGGAGTTCCTCCACGTAATCTTGGAACACTTTCTCGTTCACAAATGGATAAATCTCCTATTTTTCGGCGGAACTCTTATATTGTCCAGAGTGGAGATACACTGCTCAGTATTTCGCGACAAATAGGGGTTAGTGTTGAGGCATTAAAACTAGCAAATGGTATAAACAGCAATTCCATTTATATCGGTCAGGTACTTGTTGTCCCAAGCAGGCGTACATTAGCAGCTTCAAATGCACACAATAATAACGATTGGGCAGTATCAACAACAGAATCTGCATTCCAATCTCAAATGATGTCCTCTATAAAAACCAAGAAGTCCTCTCCTATACATAAAACTCCTGTAATAACGCCACCTTCTGCAAAGATGAACAAATCAAGTTCTGAGAAAAATTTTTCTAAACAGATAACACAATTGAATCATGAGACTGGTTTATCAAGTACTGTTACGAATACCTATAATATGACGACTCCGCAAGCCACAGGAATTTCTAAGATGCGTTGGCCAGTACGAGGGCGTTTATTAAGTCAGTTCGGTCAAAAAAAGGGAACAGTAATGAATCGAGGGATAGATATTGCAGTGCCTGAAGGGTCTTCGGTAAAGGCGGCAGAAAATGGTGTTGTTATTTACGCGGGAGATGGATTAAAAGAGCTTGGTAATGTTGTGATGATTCGACATGAAAATAATATTATCACTATTTATGGATGTAACAGCAAGCTTGTTGTTAACAAAGGACAAAGGATAAGACGCGGTGATGAGATTGCTAAATCTGGTGTTTCAGGAAATGTTAAAACGCCACGTGTCTATTTTGAAATGCGTAAGAATTCATTACCTGTTGATCCCCTTAAATATTTAGAAAACTAATTTATTGATGATTTTTAAGTTTGAATAGTCTCATAGTTTATAGAAACTTCATGAAAAACAATTGATTTTCTCAAATCCATAACACTGCAGCAAAAAATCATTAGTTTAAGGAGAGCGGTTCGTTAGGGGCGTTAGATATTACCGTCTTTGTTTTTATGAAAGTGTAAAACAATAGCATCATACTATTTGTCAGCTTTCAGTGTTGCAAGTGCTCTTGAATTTGCGAGAAGCATGAAAAAAGATATTTCACGCCTTTCTTAAAAAGTTTTTATCTACAGATTCATTTCATATGTGTGCCTGCAAGAAAATCATTTTGATTAATTCGGAGAGTTTGAAAATGAGAGCGTTTTATTGTATTTAGCTCTGTCATTCGATATCAAAAACGATAAATTATCTATATAAATTAAAGTTTTTTCATTAGAAAAATTATCTTGTATAATTTATTGAGTTAGTGAAAAGATTTATATTGTAGGATATACAATAGGGGAAAATGAATCTATTTTTAAGATTTTTCTCATTGTATTTTGGTATTCTGTCTCTTAAGGATTTATTGTATTTTTGTAAAGCTGTGATTAGATTATGTAGTTATTGCTTTTTATGATAAATTCTTTAGGAATTTTTTCTGTATCGGAATTTCATTTTAATAGAGTGGGAAATACCTGAGGTTTAACTATAGGAGATAAAAATGTTTATTACGAACGCTTATGCTCAAGTTGCTGGCGATGTTTCCGGTGGAATTTCATTTGCTAGCGCTGTCCCATTCATTTTAATTTTTGCAATTATGTATTTTTTTATGATTCGTCCACAGCGTGCCCAAATGAAAAAACGCCAAGAAATGCTTAATGCAGTACGTCGTGGTGATACAGTTATAACGGGTGGTGGTATTATCGGCAAGGTTACGAAGGTTCACGACGAGAGTGGTGAATTAGAGGTTGAAATTGGTGAGAGTATGAATATTCGTGTTATTCGCTCAACATTAGCTGATGTGCGCGTTAAAGGTGAGCCGATTGCAGAAAAAAAATCAAAATTTAATGCTAAAGCAAAAACACCACAAAAGTCTAAATCTAAAACGACAACGAAAGAAAAGATGAGTATCTCTGAAGAGAAAAAAGCTATATCAAAGGAAAATGCATCTTAAGGTGTAGTGGCAGTTTTAAGCATTTTTATAAAAAGCTTGGCAAGATCAGGACAATTTCATTGGAAAAATAGCTTTTATAGTGGCTACAGAAAATGGAGTTTTTGTTTCCTTGAGATTATTAAAATAGTTGCCTTATTTATAGAATATTACGCAATTTTTTTCTGTTTTTTTTAAACAAGATCATTGTTTCTATAAAAAGAAACTTGCGAGTAAATAAGCTGAGAAAACTTTTTAAAAGATAGATTTATTTAAGCAGGTATAGCTTTTGATTGCGGTTTATTATCAAATTTTCATATACTCGTTGTATGAGAAGATTAGGGTTTTATATAAAATTTCCACTTCAATACTAGGCTATGGTTAAGATATCAATGTTTGTATCAGCCTTCCTTTAATTTTATGGTGAGAAGTAGCAAAGACAATTGGATTATTCAAAAATAAAGGGTGCTTGTTCATGTTCGATGCAATTCAAATTCGTGAAGCGCATTTTCCAAGTCGCGCACCTATTGATGCTTATGGAAATGGTGGATTTCGTTTTGCTGATATGTCTCATAGAGGTTCTATTATTTGTGTACCATCAGGTATTTATGGCATTGACATGGCAGGACCTATTCCCACTCAAGAGGATATATCTCGTATTTTAGAAGAAGCTTCTGAAATCGAAGTTTTATTAATAGGTACTGGAATTGAATTATTGCGATTACCTGAAGAGTTACGGGTGCTTTTATGGGAAAAACGTATTTCATCAGATACAATGAGTACAGGAGCGGCGGTGCGTACATTTAATGTTTTATTGGCTGAAGATCGCGCTGTTGCGGCGTTATTATTTGCGGTAGAATAGAGTATTGTTTAATAAAATAAATGCTCTCATCTAGTATGAAAGACTTGTGTGAGTATTTTGCTAAGCCGTAAAATACCGTCGTTTAAAGTGGTGATATAAGGGGAATAAAATATACATAACTTAACACATTAAGTGTTTTTAAATACAGCAGCAAGTATTCAGGGCAGAGCTTGCTCGTAGTTCAATGAATCACATGAGTGATCAACTCTTGGCACTTGAGACAGTTCATAAGAGGCATTTTTAATTCTTTCTTATACAGTTTTTACCTACAAGCCAGCCCAGCTTGTGACGCAAGGGAATAGTTTTGATTGATTCAACATGGAATTGGTTTGAAATGAAAGCATTCTACGATATTTGGGATTTTAATTTAACATACAAAACAATAAATTATCATTATAAATCAATACTTTGATAGTAATATAAAATCACCGATAGCAATTAGATTTTTTACAAATTGGTATTGGTAGGAATCTTTGTTTTTTAGGATGGGGGGGAGGGCAATGATTTGATGAAGTCTTTGTGATCAGTGCATTTTTATAAAATAACATTGTCATCTATTCAGTGAAAAAGTATTTTGTGTTTTTTGTTGTTCTAAGTTTCACTATGCATGTTACAATTAGTTTTTAGCTTTTTTACTGCAAATGAAAAATTTAGTCTGATAAGATAATTTTTATCAGAAAAATTATTTATTTAATTTTTTTCTTTCTAAAACGAAAAGTGACCAGAAAAGAAATTTTAATTCACAATACAGTTAAGAGACACATTTAAAAATCTTATTTTCTGAATTCTATTTGCTTATCCTTCATTTTTTAATATGAATAAAAAGAAGATATTAATTTAATTGCTAAAAAAGGGACGTTAATAGGTTCATAGAATGATAGGTTCTCTTCCGTATTGTCTTGATATTTTACGTACCATGGATCGTGATCGCTATATATCGGTTTTATTTGCGCCTAAAAAAAAGCGCCAAGCATTGGCTGCTCTTTATGTATTTAATGCTGAAATTTCTCGTATTCGCGAAAGTGTACATGATCCACTCATAGGAGAAATACGGTTACGTTGGTGGTATGATTCTATTGCTCATGGTGAAATACAAGCGAGTGGAAATAATCCGATTATGAGTAATTTATTGAAAGCAATGACTCTTTTTAATTTACCTAAGACAGCTTTTTTACGTTATTGTGATGCACAAATTTTAGATCTTTATCACAATCCAATAGAAACACTTCATGATCTAGAGCATTATTGTGGTGAGACAGCAAGCATAATTTTACAGCTTTCTTGTCAGATATTAGATCCTGATACTGCACAAGAGTTTACAGATATCTATGAACATGGAGGGATTTCTCAAGGATTAAGCGGTGTATTGCGTCTTTTATCATTCATGCAATCACGATATCAATATTATTTACCTACTGATATATTAAAGGCTGTAGGAGTGAATAGGGAAGATTTAGAATCTCAATGTCTCAGTGATCAACAAAAGGGTCGTATTGTTGAAGCTATGGTAGCATTATCGCGCGATCACTATACCCAATTTTACGAGTGTTCTTGTGCTTTACCTAGAGTTCTTAAGCCAGCTTTTCTTCCATTAGTCATTGTCCCAGCTTCTCTTCAAAAAGCTATACAGCTGGGTGCTGCAGTTTTTCAAGAGAGTGCAACTTTGCCATTAATATATCGCTATTGGTTAATAACAAGGGCAGCAATAAGCGGCAATTTTCCAAAGATATTGTAAAAGAATATTACCACGTTGGAATGCGTAACATATAGACTGGTTTTCTCATATGAAGACAAAAGGAACTATTGTGATTCCAAACCATTTTTTTGTTATAAAAAATGTTGATGTTTTAGTTGTTATGAACGCAAAAGAATAAGAAATTTTATGATCTTGAAAATACGGTGTATTTCTTTATCAGTAATATGTTTTATTCAGTGTATTGGATGGATGAGATGCAGAGAAAGAAGAACATGAGATAAATCTCAATACATTGGTTTGTTTGATGAAGAACTTTTAAGTATTCTGAATGTATTGATTGTATCTCATTTGCAAATGAAATAAAATTCCTATTTTATGAGAGAAGTTATCTTGGCAGTCTATGAGTCTATAAAAAACTCTTATTTTTGAGAAATTATAACATCATAGTTGATGACTGTTATGATTTATGAATATATTGATTTATAATCATAATTCATTTTATAATGAATTTTAAAGATAGTTTTTTGTATATTGTAAGTTGGGTGTGTAAATGAAATCATTTCAGGAAGAGGCAATACGCTCCTTATGAATGAATATTGAGAGTAGTAATACGATGAGCTATAAATGAATGACGATAGGGATGACATTATAGCTTAATGGGTATAGCTCAATGAGCGACAATCTTTACAACTTTTGGATGGATAATAATGCATTGCAAAAACGACTCTACATTCCATTAACTATTTTCTCGCAAATCCATATATGTATTGATTTGCGAGAGAATTAATCATTATACAAATGCTGATCCTAAGATATGCAGACAAGAGATCTATCTTACCTCTTCAACTATAGACGAAGAGCTGATGGAGGCTTCATCAATAAGTTCTTTAAATTATGCACAATCTTTTTATTGGAGAGCGTTAAAGATCTGATTATAATTTGTGCTATTAATTTCCAAAGGATGTTCTTTATTGGCAACTTGTAGCATTTCTAGCTTGAGATCTTCTCTTATCATCATATCTATACTGGCGCGGACCTCAGTTGAAAGAGTATGAGACGTGATATCTTTAGGCATGGTTACAGTCTTTATTTGATAAATAATACGGTTTGTTGCAACCGGACCTTTTATGATGCCGTAATGACCTTTGGGAGCGGAAAATAATGCTTTAATGCCTTCAACGCCAAGGGTTTCAGATGAGTCTTGACGCCGGAGAGCTGGTGTTGTTTGTTTTGTAATACCAAGGCTACGAGCAAGATCAACAAGACTTTTTCCTTCCGTGAGCTGTTTGAGAGCGTTTTGTGCTTTTTCATCAAGAAGGCGTTGGATTTCTTCACTTTTCCATTGAGAAAGAACATCTAGCTTAGCCTCTTCAAGTGTCTTATCGCGGGCAGGAATAATTTTATCGACCTTATACCAGAGATATCCACCATTTTGAAAAGAGAGAGGATCAAGATCGACTCCTTCGTTTGATTGATAGATGGCATTCAGTAAAATATCTTTTTGAGGTAAATCCGTGAGTATTGCACCTTCAAACGTTTTTCCCGTTTTATCGATGGTAATTGTGCGCAAAGATAATTTGTATTGGTCAGCTAGCGCTTTGAGAGAGGCCCCCTCAAAACGAGCATTTTCAATGGCTACGTAATTGTTACTGATATCATCAGTAGCATGATTTTTGGCAAGAGTTTGGCGAATATTTTCTTCTACACTTTCAAAAGGAAGAGAGCTTGATGGTTCAATATGCGTGACGCGAATGATAACAGGTCCCTGTAAGTCATTTATCACAGGACTGACTTGGCCTTGCTGAAGTTCAAAAATTTCAGATGCTAGATGATTAGGAAGTTCATTTTCTGCGATAGGCCCTTTTTTTATGTCATTAAGAGTCTTTTTTTCATCTTTTACCAGTTCATCAAAACTCAATCCATCAGCTATTTTTTTTGCTGCATTATCGGCTGCATCGCGTGAGGGGAAACGCAGCTCTTCGAATGTACGCTTTTCAGGCGTTACAAAACGTGAAGCATTTTGTGTATAATAGGCTTTCGCCTCATCTGTCGAGATATCTTTAGGTTTTACGAAATCATTAAGCTCCATAGATAATAAAGAGACAGTGCGGTATTCTGGAACACGAAATTGACTTTGATGTATTTCAAACCATTTTTGTAATGTTTCGTTATCAGGATCAGCAATTGTTTCTTTTTCTTTTAGATCAATAACGAGATAATCAGCAATACGCATTTCTCCTTGATAAAGAGCAAGTGCTTTATAAAAGAGATTTGGTGCTTTCATATCAGAGAGTAAAGCTGAAATAAGTTGGTTACGCTTTTCTTGTTTGGTGTAATAATTAAGAAAAACACTTTCACTAATACGTAAATGCTGAAGATAGTTATAAAACAAATTTTTATCAAAAGTGCCATTTACTTGGAACATTTTATCAAAACCAATCGTACGAGCTATTGTATCTTTTGAAAGACTTATTTTCATTTTACGTACTTGTTCATCAAGCAATACATTTTGTTGTAATTGATTAAACACAAAAGCAGGAATTTGGTATTGCTGCATTTCATTTGCTGTAAACATACGTCCAAGATGAGCCGCCTGGGCTAAACGTGCACTTTGATCGGCAAGTGCGAGACGATAATCATCGACAGTTACTGTGGATTTTCCAGAAGTAATAAGATCTCTTTCACTTTTTTTGTGTAAATGCGGTACCCCCCATAAAAGAATGAAGCATAAGAGTAAAATAGCAAGGAAAATTCTGAAAATCCAAGAATTTGTAGCACTTCTTATGACGTCAAGCATTGTTCAATCCTATTTTTAACATAAATTATTACAAAAGCAGTAATAGAATTTGCAATAAAGAGACAAAAGATGCAAGCTTTAAAGACTTGCTTTCATGTTATAATTTGGTAACTACAGATAAACAATGTATTGTAAGAGCTCTTGAGGTGAAAATATGTCTCCAAATACTCGGCCTTTTCTTGCTGGAAATTGGAAAATGAATGGAACGGGTGAAACACTTGGAGAGTTGCGTGCTATTGCTACAGGCGTTAGATCTGATCTCAGTCATCTTTTTGAGGCGCTTATTTGTGTCCCAGCAACGCTTTTATCCCGTGCTTCTGATATGCTGGATGGCAAAAATCTCCTTTTGGGAGGACAAAATTGTCATTTTGATGATCATGGTCCCTATACTGGAGATATTTCAGCTTTTATGCTTAAAGAAGCAGGAGCAAGTCATGTCATCATTGGGCATTCAGAACGTCGTACAATGTACCAAGAAAATAATGCGATTGTTTGTGCCAAAGTGCAAGCTGCGTGGCGAGCAGGTCTTGTGGCTCTTGTATGTATTGGTGAAACATTGGAGGAGCGTAATAATAATAAAGTACTGGATATTCTCACGCAGCAGCTTGAAGAATCTTTACCAGATGATGCAACAGCAGAAAATACCATTATCGCTTATGAACCTGTTTGGGCGATAGGCACCGGCAATACAGCGACTCCAGAAGATATTGCAAAAGTACATCATTTCATTCGTGATAAGGTGCGCTCTCGTTTTAGTGATGAAGGCGATAAGATACGTCTGCTTTATGGTGGGTCCGTAAAGCCATCCAATGCATTTGAGCTTTTAAGCATTCCTCATGTTAATGGTGCTTTAATAGGTGGAGCAAGCTTAAAAGCGATTGATTTTTTAACTATTTGCGATGTTTGTCGTAAACTATAGTAGAGAAATTTTAGTTTCTCCTTGGATTGTGTGTTATTTATGTGTAAATAGCTATGAAAGAGTTATTTGAAGAGCAGGGTTTATGCAAACAGTACTTATAGTTATTCATTTGTTGATTGTGATTACTCTGGTTGGTGTTATATTAATCCAACCTTCAGAAGGTGGTGGGCTAGGTGTGAGTAATAGCTCAGGGTTGATGAAAACTCGTGGATCTCGAAATCCTTTAACACGTTTGACTGCTATTTTAGCCTGTTGTTTTTTTGTTGTGTCTATTGGGCTTACCGTGGTGGGTAATATATCAAATTCTAGTTCTGATATTTTAAAGCGTATACCGGTTAATTCAGAACAGAATTCTACCAATAAAGGATCAGAATCAGTCCCATCATCAGATGGTGAGTCTTCTTCCCCTTCTATTCTTGAACAGCTAGGAGGCAATTCGAATTCTCCGCAGGAACAGAAACAGTCCACAAATCCTGAAGCAGAAAGTCCAGTTCCACCGGTTCTTGAAAATACAGTTCCGGATAACAGTACGAAATAGTTTTTTAAGAAAATATAGACTTTTTAAAAAGGTGATTTTTTCACCTTTTTTATTTTAGAAGAAAAATTGTTTCTTTTTGCATTTTTTGCTGGAAAAATCATTATAAATTGCTTATCACCATAAGCCCATGGCACGTTATGTTTTTATTACTGGTGGTGTGGTTTCTTCCCTTGGAAAAGGCATTGCAGCGGCGGCGTTAGCAGCGTTATTACAGGCTCGTGGTTATCGTGTACGTCTTCGCAAACTTGATCCTTATTTAAATGTTGATCCAGGTACGATGTCACCTTATCAACATGGTGAAGTATTTGTGACCGATGATGGTGCAGAAACGGATCTTGATCTTGGTCATTATGAGCGTTTTACTGGGCGTTCTGCAAATAGCCAAGATAATATCACAACAGGGCGTATTTATCGCAATATCATTGAACGAGAGCGGCGTGGTGATTATTTGGGGGCAACAGTCCAAGTTATCCCTCATGTTACGGATGAAATTAAGAGATTCATTACGATGGGAAATGAAGAATTTGATTTTGTTTTGTGTGAGATAGGCGGAACGGTTGGTGATATTGAAGCAATGCCTTTTCTAGAAGCGATTCGTCAGCTTCGCAATGAGCTACCAAGACAAAGTGTCGTTTATGTCCATCTCACATTAATGCCTTATATACCTTCAGCAGGTGAATTAAAAACGAAACCAACACAACATTCTGTCAAAGAATTGCAAGCAGTTGGTATTTCTCCTGATATTTTGCTTGTACGTGCAGATCGATCTATTCCAGAAACAGAACGGTGCAAATTATCACTTTTTTGTAATGTTCGCTCCAATGCAGTCATTCAGGCATTAGATATGCCAACAATTTATGATGTTCCTATGGCATATCATAAGGAGGGTTTGGATTCTGAAGTTCTTTGTGCTTTTGGAATCGATTCGGCACCTTCCCCTCAGATGGATCGTTGGGAAGATATTACGCATCGTATTCACCATCCTGAAGGAGAAGTTACGATTGCTGTTGTAGGAAAATATACGGGTTTAAAGGATGCTTATAAATCTCTTATTGAAGCGATTGCACATGGTGGTTTAGCGAATAAAGTAAAAGTTAATATTGAGTGGATTGATTCGGAACTTTTTGAAAAAGAAGATTCTGTTTCAGCTTTACAAAAAGCCCATGGAATTTTGGTTCCAGGTGCTTTTGGGGCACGAGGGGCAGAAGGAAAGATTCGAGCAATTCAATTTGCACGAGAGCGTAAAGTTCCATTTTTAGGGATTTGTTTTGGGATGCAATTAGCTTGTATAGAAGCTGCGCGCAATATTGCACAGATTAAGAATGCTTCGTCAAGTGAGTTTTGCGAAACAGAAAATCCAATTGTAGGTTTAATGACAGAATGGCTTAAAGGAGACGTTCTTGAAAAACGTACAAGAAATGGTGATCTCGGCGGATCAATGCGTCTTGGTGCTTTTGCTGCTGAATTAAAAGAAGAGAGTCATATTGCTCAAATTTATGGAATAACCAAGATTGTCGAGCGACATCGTCATCGTTATGAGGTCAATATTGATTATAAGGATAAGTTAGAACAGTGTGGTTTGATTTTTTCTGGGATGTCTCCTGATGGTATTTTACCAGAAACTATAGAATATGCAGATCATCCATGGTTTATTGGTGTTCAATATCATCCAGAATTAAAATCTCGTCCTTTTGATCCTCACCCGCTTTTTTCTTCTTTTATTGAAGCCGCTGTAGAACAAAGTCGATTAGTTTAATGCATAAATTGGGTTATTTTGCTTTTGAGGGATAAAATGACTAAACCAAATGCCCGTGTGAAAGTTGGAAATATTATTTTTTCAAATGAAATGCCTCTTTCATTAATTGCAGGGCCGTGTCAGATGGAAAGTCGCGATCATGCTTTTGAAATGGCTGGTCGTATTAAAACAATTACCGATCAGCTTGGTATCGGGTTTGTTTATAAATCGAGTTACGATAAAGCTAACAGAACTTCTTTGGGTGCGGCACGTGGTATTGGTCTTGAAAAAGCAATGGCTGTTTTCTCTGATTTAAAAAAGGAGTTTAATTGTCCTATATTAACTGATGTGCATACAGAAGAGCAATGTACACTTGTTTCTTCTACGGTTGATATTTTACAAATACCGGCTTTTTTATGTCGTCAAACAGATCTTTTGGTAGCAGCCGCCAAAACAGAATGTGTTATTAACATTAAAAAAGGTCAGTTTTTAGCACCGTGGGACATGGAAAATGTGTTAAAAAAGGTTGTTTACAGTGGTAATCCGAATGTTATGCTTTGTGAGCGAGGCACGTCATTTGGCTATAACCGGCTTATTTCTGATATGCGTTCATTGCCTATTTTACGTTCATTTGGTGCTCCTGTTATTTTTGATGCAACGCATTCTGTTCAAGAACCTGGGGGGCAGGGTGCTTCATCTGGTGGACAGCGTCAATTTGTTGAAGTTTTAGCGCGTGCGGCTGTTTCTGTTGGGGTCGCTGGTATTTTTTTAGAAACGCATCAAGATCCAGATAATGCACCTTCTGATGGACCCAATATGGTTAAACTTGATAATTTACAAAGATTGCTTGAGACACTAATGGAGTTTGATTATCTGTCAAAGAAGTTAAATTGAGAAGAGAAAAAACATTTCATTAATAGGACATTAGGAATGAATCGAGACTTTTATTGGATAAGGAAACACATATGAGTATAATTGTCGATATCATTGGACGTGAAGTTCTTGATAGCCGTGGTAATCCAACGGTAGAAGTTGATGTTCATTTGGAGAATGGAGCTTTTGGTCGCGCTCTGGTTCCTTCGGGAGCTTCAACAGGGGCACACGAGGCTATAGAGCTTCGTGATGGTGGTTTGCGCTATCAAGGGAAAGGTGTTAAAAAAGCGGTTACTGCAGTTAATGGCGAAATTCTTGAAGAACTTGGTGGGCGGGATGCAACAAATCAAATCGCTATTGATCAAGCAATGATTGCTTTGGATGGAACACCAAACAAAGCCCGTCTTGGTGCCAATGCGCTTCTTGGTGTTTCATTAGCTGTTGCAAAAGCAGCTGCGGATTCATTAAATTTACCCTTGTATCGTTATATTGGTGGTACACAAGCGCATATTCTTCCAACTCCTATGATGAATATTATTAATGGTGGTGTTCATGCTGATAATTTGATTGATTTTCAAGAGTTTATGATTATTCCTATAGGAGCCCCTACTGTAAGAGAAGCCATCCGTTATGGCGCTGAAATTTTCCATGCATTGAAAAAGCGTTTAAAAGATGCGGGTTATAATACCAATGTTGGTGATGAAGGTGGTTTTGCACCTCAATTTAAAAGTGCTGATCAAGCCATTGATTTTATTATGGAATCAATCATAACATGTGGCTACAAACCAAGTGAACAAATTGCCATTGGTTTAGACTGTGCTTCAACCGAATTTTATAAAAATGGTTCGTATTTTTATAAAGGTGAGGGCAAATGCCGTGACATCCAAGAGCAGGTAGATTATTTAGCGCAGCTTGTGAAAAATTATCCTATTATTACAATTGAAGATGGAATGGCAGAGGATGATTGGGAAGGTTGGAAGTTACTCACTGACACAATTGGAGGAAAATGTCAGCTTGTTGGCGATGATTTGTTTGTAACGAATTCAGCACGTTTGCGTGATGGTATTAAAATGGGGGTAGGCAATTCTATTCTCATAAAAGTTAACCAAATTGGTACATTGAGTGAAACACTTGATGCTGTAGAAGTAGCACATAAAGCAGGTTATCGTGCCATTATATCTCATCGTTCAGGCGAAACAGAGGATTCTTTTATTGCAGATCTTGCTGTTGCAACGAATTGTGGACAAATTAAAACAGGTTCTCTTGCACGTTCGGATAGATTAGCAAAATACAATCAACTTATTCGTATTGAAGAAATGCTAGGGGCTCAAGCGCGTTATGCTGGTGATTTATATCGTGTATAGTTGTGAGCACAAAATATGAAAGTATAAGATCATTTAGACTATGAAATTGAGATTTCTTATCAAAGGCATATACGCGATAATTTTTAAGTGTTTAAATTTATAGGGATTAAGATGAGAGGTATAATTATTAGTCAAGATCAAGGAACTTATCTCGTTTCGGGTGATGATGGTAAACGTTATCAGTTTGCGACTTGGGATTGGATGGGAAAGAATCCGCCAAGGATCGGTTATACTGTTGATTTTGTCTGTGAAGGGGGTGTTGTCAGTTCTGTTTTTCCATTGTTGAGATCAGGTACAGAGAATTCAAAGATAATGTTCGCACTCCTTTGTTGGTGTTCAGGTATCTTTGGTGTTCATCGCTTTATGGTTGGTAAAGTTCGAACTGGTGCTTTAATGCTGATTCTATCTTTATCATTGTTTGGATTGATAATTACCGGTATTTGGGCAATTGTTGATTTTATACTCATTCTTGGTGGAAGATTTACGGATAAAGACGGGAATCAGATTACAGATTTTTAAAAATTTATAATAAAAAGAAAATAATTAAGTTTACTTTTTATTTTGATCAATATAGTAAGCTGCGTAATGCAAGATTGTTGTACTCTATTTCTTTAATGTGAGATGTTAAGAGAAATATGCACAGTTGAATAAAAGTATTGAAAAAGACTGTGCTATTTTATGTGGGTAAAACAACGACGTAAATCCACTAAGGTGTGTTTTGTATTGCTGCTTATAGCAGCAGAGAAACATTAGATTATTGGGGGGGATCAGAACTATTTTAATTTCACGTTTATTGCGGCTGCTACAAATTTTATTTACGCCGTGAGGTTAATCGATATGTTATTAAATTAGAATAATCTCTTTATGAATAACACATAAGGAGCAGCTTTATAGGTGGGCAAGGATGAAGGGTAAAATTATTGGTCAAGATCAAGGAGTTTATCTCGTTTCGGGAGGTGATGA
The DNA here is from genome assembly GCF_042194015.1 of Bartonella sp. MU37NMGALS. NCBI lineage: Bacteria > Pseudomonadati > Pseudomonadota > Alphaproteobacteria > Hyphomicrobiales > Bartonellaceae > Bartonella > Bartonella sp. MU37NMGALS. Next base: position 32,067 of record NZ_JBHIML010000001.1, on the reverse strand, counting down.
TAAGCGTTATCAATTTGCGAATTAGAATTGGTTAGGAAAAAAACACCAAAGGTTGGGGATATCGTTGATTTTTTCTGTGAAGGGGATACCATTAAATCTGTTTTCTCTATCTTGTCAGCAGAGCAGCCACAACAATCAAAAATGTTGTTAGCGATTGTTTGCTTATGTTTAGATGCATTGGGGATTCATCGCTTTATAATTGGTAAAATTGTAACAGGCATTGTAATGCTTCTTATACGCATACTAAGTATAATAACTCTACCATTTACTATGGGGTTAGGGATTATAGGGATTTTTTTTATAATTATACCTTGGGTATTGATTGATTTTATCCTTATTTTAACAGGAAATTTTAGGAAAAAAACTACAAATTAGAGGATATTCAATATTTATAATATAAAAAGTGGATCATTCAGCTTACTTTGATTGTATTTAAGGGGGGAAATCAATAATAAAATTTTTTTTGCGTGTCTAGATTGAGTAATGAGGTATTAATCAAAATCGTGCATAGTTGGGCAAAATATTAAGAAATTTGTGCTGTAAAGACTGTGCTATTTTATGTGGACAAAGCAGAAACGTCGATCAATCAAAGTGCGCTTTGTACTACCTCTTATGACGGTGGGAGTCTTAAGCTATTTCAGTTATCACATTTACCATGGTGAGTATGGATTGTATTCACGCAATGAAGTTAATCAGCATATTAGCGAATTAGAAAAGGAGCTTCATAAAATAGAAGCTGAGCGGATATTCATGGAAAAGCGTATTTCTCTTTTACGCAATGGGCATATAGAAAAGGATATGTTAGATGAGTATGTCCGAAAGAACTTAAACTTTTCTAAATCAAATGAATTGACAATCTTAATGCCTTGAAATGACACTAGAGGTAAATGAAAAATTGCTTAATTTAAACGACAATCAGCAATGATATTGTTTAAGCCGCTTGATAAGGCTTGTAACTTTTGTTCGTAAAGGTTATTCCTAAATAATCATAAAAGGGAGTTTAATATGGCAGAACGACTTAAAAAAAATTCTGCGTCGGTGGCGCACACTGCGTTATCAAGCACCACAAAGAAAGCACCAATAGCAGACTTTACAAAAGAGGAAGAAATTGATGCTTATCGTGAAATGCTTTTAATTCGCCGTTTTGAAGAAAAAGCAGGACAACTTTATGGTATGGGGCTTATTGGGGGATTTTGTCATCTTTATATTGGACAGGAAGCTGTTGTTATAGGAACATTAAAGGCAGCAAGAGAAGGTGATCAAGTTATTACATCTTATCGTGATCATGGCCATATGTTAGCTGTTGGGATGAGTCCGCGTGGAGTCATGGCAGAATTAACGGGGCGTCAAGGGGGCTTTTCCAAAGGGAAAGGTGGCTCGATGCATATGTTCTCTAAAGAAAAGAACTTTTATGGTGGACATGGTATTGTTGGTGCGCAGGTTTCCATTGGTTCAGGTTTGGCATTTTCGAATCAATATCTTGGTAAAAATAATGTGACATTGGTTTATTTTGGTGATGGTGCTGCAAATCAGGGGCAGGTTTACGAAAGTTTTAATATGGCTTCGCTTTGGAAGCTTCCCGTTGTTTATATTATTGAAAACAATCAGTATGCTATGGGAACATCCGTTTCACGTGCATCTGCAGAAACTGATTTTTCTCGCCGTGGTCTTTCTTTTGAAATTCCAGGTGTTGTTGTTAACGGTATGGATGTTCGATCAGTAAAAGGAGCTGCTAACGAAGCAATTTCTTGGGCACGCTCAGGTAAAGGGCCGATCATTCTTGATATGCAGACCTATCGCTATCGTGGTCATTCCATGTCTGATCCAGCAAAATATCGTTCAAAGGAAGAAGTCCAAAAAATAAAAGAGGAGCACGATCCGATTGATCAAGTAAAAAGTCGGATTCTTAAGAAAAATTGGGCGAACGAAGATGATTTAAAGTCTATTGAGAAAGAGGTCCGTGCAATTGTTGCTGATGCGGCAGATTTTGCACAAAGTGATCGAGAGCCAGATGCTTCTGAGCTCTATACTGATATTTTAGTTTGATGCGAGGGAAGCAAGTATGTCTATTGATATTTTGATGCCGGCGCTTTCACCAACTATGGAAGAAGGTAAACTGTCTAAATGGCTCAAGAGAGAAGGTGATAAGGTTAGCTCTGGCGATGTTATTGCTGAAATTGAAACGGATAAGGCTACAATGGAAGTAGAGGCCGTTGATGAAGGTACTCTCGGTAAAATTTTTGTGCCTGAAGGTTCTGAAGGTGTAAAGGTTAACACTGTTATTGCGATTTTGTTAGAAGAAGGTGAGCGTGCTGAGGATATTTCGCAACCTATAGATACAGCACAAAAACCTAAGGGATCTCCTCTTTCTCTGCCTTCGTCAGTTCCGCAGGTTCCTACTTTTGATACGTCTCCTGATTTTGATGTTCCAGCGGGAACACAAATGGTTACAATGACAGTTCGTGAAGCGCTTAATCAGGCTTTGGCTGAAGAAATGCGGCGTGATGAAAAAGTTTTTCTCATGGGGGAAGAGGTCGCGCAATATCAAGGTGCCTATAAGGTTAGTCAAGGTTTGTTGGAAGAATTCGGAGAACGCCGAGTTATTGATACCCCAATTACAGAGCACGGTTTTGCTGGGTTGGCTGTTGGTGCTGCTTTTGGAGGGTTACGCCCCATTGTTGAGTTTATGACCTTTAATTTTGCGATGCAGGCGATGGATCAAATTATTAACTCAGCAGCAAAAACACGTTATATGTCTGGTGGACAAATGACCGCTCCTATGGTTTTCCGAGGTCCAAATGGTGCGGCTGCCCGTGTTGGTGCTCAACATTCTCAATGTTATGCTGCATGGTATAGTCATGTACCAGGTCTGAAAGTTGTCATGCCTTATAGTGCTGCAGATGCAAAAGGTTTGCTGAAAGCTGCTATTCGTGATGATAATCCTGTTATTTTTCTTGAAAATGAGATTTTGTATGGGCATGAATTTGATGTCCCTCAATTGGATGATTTTGTTTTGCCTATTGGTAAGGCGCGCATTCATAAGTCTGGACAAGATGTGACGATTGTCGCGTGTGGAATTGGAATGCATTATGCCGTTCAAGCGTTGCCGGAAATTGAACAACTTGGTATCGATGTTGAATTAATTGATTTACGAACCATTCGCCCGATGGATCTTCCAACAATTCTTTCTTCAGTTAAAAAAACAGGTCGTTTGGTAACGATTGAAGAGGGGTTTCCTCAGTCATCCGTGGGAACTGAAATAGCAACGCGTGTTATGCAGCAGGCTTTTGATTATCTTGATGCGCCAATTGCCACGATTTCTGGCAAAGATGTTCCGATGCCTTATGCTGCTAATCTTGAGAAGTTGGCTTTGCCTAATACTGCTGAGATTATTGAGGCCGTTAAGGCTGTTACATACAGAGCATAACGGAGGAAAGCATAATGCCCATTAAAATTACAATGCCAGCACTTTCCCCTACAATGGAAGAGGGAAATTTAACAAAATGGAATATTAAGGAGGGAGATAAGGTTTCCTCTGGTGATGTTATTGCTGAAATTGAGACGGATAAAGCGACAATGGAAGTCGAAGCCGTTGATGAAGGTAGGGTTGCCAAAATTATTGTTCCTGCTGGAACACAAGGCGTTAAAGTAAATGCTTTAATTGTTGTTTTAGCAGAAGAAGGTGAAGATTTAGCTGAAGCTGCAAAAGTTTCAGAAGAAATCTCTTCTTCTACAAGACAAGAACCAGAGGGCGTAAAACAGACAGATACTCTGAAACAGACGGACTCAAAGGGTACAAAAATGTCTCATGAATCATCAGCTCAGCAATTAATACAGCAAGATAAAAAGGAAGGGCGTCTTTTTGCCTCTCCTTTAGCGCGGCGATTAGCATCTCAGGCAGGTCTTGATTTATCCCTTATTTCTGGAAGTGGTCCGCATGGGCGTATTATCAAGTGCGATGTAGAAAAAGCTGTGAGCAGTGATATTTCTAAAGTGTCTTATTCATCACAGATAGGGGAGTTAGTAGCTACGGGTACTTCTGATAAACAGATATTGAAACTCTTTAAAGAGGATGAATATATCTTCGCACCCCATAGTAATATGCGTAAAACTATCGCGACACGTTTGATGGAATCAAAACAGAGAGTTCCACATTTCTATATAACGGTAGATTGTGAACTTGATGCACTGTTAGCACTGCGTACACAACTGAATGCTGCTGCACCAATGATTAAGGGGCAGGAAGAAACTCAGCCTACTTATAAGCTTTCTGTTAATGATATGGTGATCAAAGCTGTCGCACTTTCTTTGAAAGCTGTTCCTGATGCGAATGTCTCTTGGCTTGAAGGCGGAATGCTTCATCATAAACATTGTGATGTTGGGGTTGCTGTTTCTATTCCCAATGGATTAATTACGCCGATTATTCGCCATGCAGAGGAAAAGCCGTTATCACTTATTTCCAAAGAGATGAAGGATTTTGCAAAGCGTGCGCGTGAGGGCAAGTTAAAAATGGAAGAATATCAGGGTGGAACAACAGCTGTATCAAATATGGGGATGTATGGTATAAAAAGTTTTTCGGCTATCCTTAATCCACCGCATGCGACGATTTTTGCGATTGGTGCAGGGGAAGAACGCGCTGTTGTTAAAAATGGTGCATTAGTTGTTGCGACAGTTATGTCAGTTGCAATTTCTGCGGATCATCGTGCTGTCGATGGTGCTTTAGCCGCAGAGCTCGCGCGAGCTTTTAAGAAGATGATTGAAAATCCATTAGCAATGTTGGTTTGAACTGTTTAACAGTTCTTCACGTAAATTGTGAGAGAGTGTGTTAAGAGAATAAAAACAAATTTAAGAGTTTGAAGAGCAATGTTATTGCTATTTCTGGTTTGGGTAAAGCATTTACGTGAAGCTTAAAGAAAAAGACATAAGATAATTCTGTGATGTTGTTTTGCAGTTTTAAGTTCAAAAAATGCATATCCGTTTTATATATATCCATGGAGGAATTACTGTGGCAAATCTTTATGATGTAATTGTGATTGGATCAGGTCCAGGCGGATATGTAACCGCAATTCGTGCAGCACAATGTGGTTTTAAGACTGCGATTGTTGAACGTGAACATTTGGGAGGGATCTGTTTAAATTGGGGGTGTATTCCAACAAAGGCCCTTCTACGTTCAGCGGAAATGAAACATTTTGCTGAACATGCAAAAAATTATGGACTAAAAATTAATGGTTCGATTGAGGCAAACATCAAAGATGTTGTGGCACGTTCACGCGGTGTTTCAGCACGTTTAAATGTTGGTGTTGATTTTTTAATGAAAAAAAACAAAATTGATATTATCTGGGGTGAAGCAAAGCTTACTAAAGAAGCGAAGAGAAGCCATCCTGCGGAAATTATGGTTTCTTCATCCTCCAAACCGATTATGCAACCGCAAAATCCAGTCCCTAAAGGGACGTTAGGGGAGGGAATATATCAAGCAAAGCATATCATTATTGCAACGGGTGCACGTCCTCGTGTCCTTCCTGGTATTGAGCCAGATGGAAAACTCATTTGGACTTATTTTGAAGCTATGATACCGCCAGCAATGCCAAAATCGCTTTTGGTTATAGGGTCTGGGGCTATTGGCATTGAATTTGCCTCTTTTTATTGTGATATGGGGGCGACAGTAACTGTTGTTGAAATGATGCCCCACATCATGCCTGCTGAAGATATTGAAATTTCAACGTTTGCTTGTAAACAGTTAGAGAAAAAAGGTTTACGCATTCTTCGTCAAGCAAAAGTAACAAAGGTTGAAAAATCTTCTGATTCTGTGACTGTACATATTGATGTTCAAGGTAAAATAGAGTCAATGACTGTTGAGCGGTTGATTTCGGCTGTTGGGGTGCAAGGTAATATTGAGAATCTTGGTTTAGAAGCTTTGGGAATAAAAACCGATCGCGGGTGCATTGTAACCGATGAATGGAGTTGGACGGGGGTGGAAGGCATTTATGCTATTGGTGATGTAGCAGGTCCTCCTATGTTGGCACATAAAGCAGAAGAAGAAGGTGTAATATGTATTGAGCATCTTGCAGGTTTAAAGAATGCTCATCCGCTTGATAAAAGAAAAATTCCAGGGTGTACATATTGTACACCACAGGTTGCCTCTGTAGGGCTTTCAGAAGCTACAGCAAAAGAAGCAGGTTATGATATACGTATTGGTCGTTATTCTTTTGCTGCAAATGGCAAGGCGATTGCTTTGGGTGAAGATCAGGGGTTAGTAAAAACAATTTTTGATAAAAAAACAGGACAGCTTCTTGGGGCCCATATGGTAGGGGCTGAGGTAACAGAATTGATACAGGGTTTTGTTATTGCTATGAATCTTGAAACAACAGAAGAAGAATTAATGCATACTGTCTTTCCACATCCGACTTTATCGGAAATGATGAAAGAAAGTGTATTGGATGCTTATGGTCAAGTTTTAAACGCTTGATGACTGGATTGTATGAAAGATTTTATATTTTTGATTGTTACTTCGTATTTATAAGGCAAAGGCTTAAATGGTTACGGTTGTTGATAGAGTTATAAATAGACGTTTGCGTCATCCTGAAAAGGCACATCGTCCTGATACAAGCGTTCAAAAAAAGCCAGATTGGATTCGTGTAAAAGCGCCAACATCGCCAATTTATAAGGAAACACATGGTATTGTACGTACGCATAAGTTAGTGACTGTATGTGAAGAAGCTGGTTGCCCTAATATTGGCGAATGTTGGAGCCAGCGGCATGCTAGCTTTATGATTTTAGGTGAAATATGTACGCGTGCTTGTGCTTTTTGTAACGTTGCAACAGGTATTCCACTTGCCGTTGATGATAATGAGCCAGAACGTGTAGCCGATGCTGTTGCACGGATGGAATTAAAACATGTTGTCATTACATCTGTTGATCGTGATGATCTTGCTGATGGTGGTGCTGAGCATTTTGCAAAAGTTATTTATGCGATTCGTCAAAAAACTCCTAAAACAACAATTGAAGTTCTGACACCTGATTTTCGTCATAAGGATGGCGCTTTAGAAGTTGTTGTTGCTGCTAAGCCTGATGTTTTTAATCATAACTTAGAAACAGTTCCTTCTAAATATTTGAAGGTTCGTCCAGGGGCACGTTATTTTCATTCAATTCGTTTATTACAACGCGTTAAAGAACTTGATCCAACAATTTTTACAAAATCGGGAATTATGGTTGGTCTTGGGGAGGAGCGAAATGAAATTTTGCAATTGATGGATGATTTGCGCTCTGCTGATGTTGACTTTATGACGATTGGACAATATTTGCAGCCTACACGAAAACATCATCCAGTTGTTCGTTTTGTGCCTCCTGAAGAATTTGAGTCTTTTGCCAAGATTGGTAAAGTAAAAGGATTTTTACATATGGCCTCCAATCCTCTGACACGTTCATCTCATCATGCTGGAGATGATTTTGCTATTTTGCAAAAAGCGCGTGATGAAAAATTTTCCTTACAGAGATAATTATGCCGATTTTTACAATACATCGGCAGATCACCCATAGTGCCAGTGAAATGTTTGAGTTGGTTTCAGATATTGAGCGTTATCCTGAATTTTTACCAATGTGTGAGTCTTTAATAGTACGTTCTCGAAAAGAGTATGGGAAAAAAATGTTGCTTCTTGCGGATATGACCGTTGGCTATAAGATTATCCGTGAAACTTTTACGACTCAAGTATTTCTTCAGCCGGAAAAAAATCTTATAGAAGTTAAATATATTGATGGTCCATTCAAATATCTTGAAAATCGTTGGTCCTTTCATGATATTGAAAATACCAATGCATGTAATGTAGAGTTTTTTATTGATTATGAATTTAAAAGTAAAACGCTTGGATTAGTGATGGGCTCAATGTTTGATATTGCGTTTCGTAAATTCACCGACGCTTTTGAGAAGCGTGCGCATCAGATTTATGGCTCTACGATAACATAGTCTATTCTGTTATTTTTTAACAATACGTATTGCTTATAACGGCGTGAAGGTGAAAACTGGTTTCCATCTTTACTATTTGTTTTAATTCATCTTTTTCAGCTTTGAAAAGCATATTAAAGGAATATCATTTTAAATGATGAAGATGATGCACAGCTTCACGCTTTTGTTTCTCTTTTTTAATAGAGGCATATCCAAACAAAACGCCCAAATAGGACATGCTCGCGTCATACCCATTTCATAATAAATAGTATGGATACTCGTAAAAGTATATAAATCAACATCTTTACACTTATGAAGAAGTCAGCCTGAACCATTTATTTGCCATCTCTCGAGATGTTGCGCGAGCTCTTAGCATTTGAGAGAGGTACAAGTATCCTTTTCTTTAATCATTTTATTTATACAGTTTTTTTCTTGTGGCGTGCAAGTGAATAAATTTGATTGATTCAACTTAAAGTTGTGGTGCAATAAATCATTTTTTCAAGATGTTGACGATTATAGACTCAATGTGGAATAGAGAGCTTTGAAATTAGTATGGGGAATTCAGTGAAGCAATTCCAGAATCATTTTAAAAACATTTTCAACAGTTGCATGGCGGATAGCATTGCGGTTAAGATGACCAAAGTGCATTTCTTTGTGCAGAGTTTTATGATTTTTGTAAGCAACTGCGCAATGCACAAGTCCTACAGGTTTATCAAGACTTTCTCCTCCTGGACCAGCAATTCCTGTTACAGAGACTGCAATGTCAGCTTGTGAATGTTTTAATCCACCCTCAGCCATTGCAAGAGCAACTTCTTTTGAAACGGCGCCATAGGTTTTTATAAGTTCAGCACAAACGCCAACAAGGCGTGTTTTAGATTCATTTGAATAAACAACAAATCCACAATCGAGAACATCTGACGAGCCTGCAATATTTGTGAGGCTTGCAGCAATGAGTCCTCCTGTACAAGACTCTACAGTTGTTAACAGCAAACCTTTTTGGCGAAAGATATTAAGGACTTCATGTGCTTGTTTTTCACAAAGATATGTCATTGGGGAAGTTCTCCTGAATAAAGAACGCTCGCTGTTGCAAGAGCAGCAATTCCTTCACCACGACCAATAAATCCAAGCCTTTCATTTGTTGTTGCTTTGATAGAGATTCGATCAGGTGTCATTGAAAGTATTGTCATAAGATTTTCTGTCATGGCATGACGATAGGGACCAATTTTAGGATTTTCAGCGATAATTGTGATATCAACATTGGCGATACGACCACCTGCTTGTTTTAGAATATCAAGAGCATGACGGAGAAAAATTTCTGATGATGCATTTTTCCATTGGGGATCAGAGGGAGGGAAATGTGTGCCAATATCTCCAGCACCTCGCGTAGCGAGCAGGGCATCTGTTAGCGCGTGAAGAGCAACATCTGCATCGGAGTGTCCATTTAATTTTTTATGAAAAGGGATTTTTATACCACATAAAATAAGAAAGTCACCTTCTTCGAAAGAGTGAACATCATAACCATTGCCGGTGCGGATATCAGGAAACATTTGCATTTTCTTTTGGAGATATAAATGTGCGGTATTAAAATCTTCATGCCATGTAATTTTTATGTTGTTAGGATCCCCAGGAACGGTACGCATAGGAATTCCAAACCATTCTGCAATCGCAGAATCGTCAGTGAATTCTTTTTTGCAAGCTTGTTTTGCTTGCTTATGGGCGGCTAAGATATGTTCAAAGGGAAAACACTGTGGAGTTTGTGCACTATAAAGATGGGTACGGGGAATTGTTTCTAAAACATGCTGATTATTTACACGTTTAAGGGTATCAGAGATGGGAAGGACAGGAAGAACACCTTCTTGAGGTGTGATTGTATTGTGAATGTTATCAAGAAGCTTTTTTTCGATAAAGGGGCGTGCACCATCATGAATATGCACATATTGGAGATTGAATTTTTTGAGTGCCTGAAGTCCATGTAAGGTAGAGATTTGACGTGTATTTCCTCCTTCAACGATAATAAGGCGCTCTTTAAAATCATCAATAGCTTGTTCACAGATTTGACGATCTTCTGGATGAATAACAAGGATAATTGTTGTGATAGATGGATGCTGCAAAAAACAATGCACGGTATGATAAATAATCGGCTTTTGTCCTAGAAGCCGATATTGTTTTGGAATTTCATGGGGAGATCCTGCTCTTTCACCACGTCCAGCGGCTAATATTATTGCTGCAATAGAAATACCTAATCTCCTTGTATTATAATCTTAGTTTGCCTTTTTGTCATTAATTTTAAAATGATTTTGAAAGGATGGTTGTTGTAGATCAGCAAGGGATATCACGGATAACACCTCAAAAAAAGCATTTAATGCTTTTTGAAGTGCGGTATTTAAACCACAAAAATCGATCAAGGGGCAAGTTGGTTCTGCAGTATCGAAACATTCTGCTAGGGAAAAGTTATCTTCTGTTACTTTCACAACATCAGCGACTGAAATCTCTGCTGCGGGTTTCGCCAATCTAACTCCACCATTGCGTCCACGCACTGTTTGTATAAAACCTGCTTGAACAAGCAGCTGAAGGATTTTAAATAAAAAAAGTTCTGAAACGGCATATGCTTTAGCAATTTCTGGAACACGACTGAGAGTTCCCTGATTATCTGCACAATACATGAGCATTCGAAGAGCATAATTTGTTTGTTTTGTTAATCGCATCTCATTTCCTTCGTAAAGTATCGTCGAACACAGTTTATTTTAAAGATATTTTGCAAAATGTAGAAGTTCTTTCTCATTGACTATATTTGCTCTATTTTAAATGTAGTATTAGTATTGTCAATTTTTGCTACAAAAGGTTATATGAGAATAATGGGATAAGGGTATGTAAGCTCATGACGAATATAACATCTGTGACGAATCTTCAAGACATAGATAAAAATACTTATAACGATGAGTTGTATCGTTTAAGTAAGGTATATATTTTTTTAGGGATTACAATTATTGTATTGGCTTTACTTACGGCCTCTGTTTCATTTATTATTCTTATTGGATTAACCCCTGTTGTTCCCAGTAGAACAGTAACTCTTATTCTTATAGGGATTAATAGTTTTTGGGTTTTAGGGCTTATTGTCATCGTTTTTTATGAGATGATTCCGATCATTCGTGCTTGGCGTTCAAGGCGTGCAGGGTCGCGTCTTCATGTGCGCCTTATTTCATTGTTTGCACTTGTTGCAACAATGCCAGCTGTTGCTGTAGCTCTTGTATCGGGTCCAGCACTAAATTTGGGACTTGATCGATGGTTTGATACAACAACGCGGCAAATTGTGGGCTCTTCTATTGATTTAGCAAATGCTTATGCAGATGAAATGCTTCAAAATTTAAAAAATTTATCCTACGCGATGGCATTTGCACTTGATAACAAAAAACTCTTAGAACGTAATCCAGCTGAATATAGGATGCAATTGACGCGCCATGCTATAGGACGCAATTTGCGTGGCGCATTTTTGTTAAGTTCTAGCGGAGCTATTTTTATATCGAGTGCTCTTGGTGATGAAGATAAACTGCCAATTCCTCCTTCCAATCTTATTGAACGTGCAACCAGTGCGAGGCCTTTTTCTTTTCAACCAGGCGTGCATGATTATTTTGGTATTATTTTAAAATTTACCAACATTCCAAACACATTTCTATATTTGGTGCGTGACGTTGATAAAGGTGTTTTATCTGCTTTGCGTTTGACAGAAGTCAATACAGATCGTTATCGTGATTTAAATGAAAATCGCCTGCTGACGCAAATTGCATTTGGTATGCTTTATTTATGTCTTTTTTTTAGTTTATTCTTATCAGCTATTTGGGCCGCTATTGCTGTCGCTGATCGCTTAGTACGTCCTATTCGTCTTCTCATTAGTGCAGCTGATGATGTTGCTACTGGAAATATGGAAATTTTTGTGCCAGTACGAGCAAAAGATGGGGATATTGGGCAATTATCCAAAACTTTTAATTACATGGTTAGTGAATTGAAAAGTCGGCGCAATGAGTTGATTGCAGTGCGTGATCAAATTGATGAGAGAAGGCGTTTTTCTGAAGCAGTGTTATCGGGTGTAACAGCAGGAGTAGCTGGTATAGATGATAATGGTGATATTACAATTATTAATCGGTCTATTGAAGCGATGTTTGATATTCGCTCTGAACACGTTGTTGGACAAAGTCTTTTATCTTTAAGTGCTGAAATTTGGCAGGTTTTTCAGTTTGCACGTTCATTGGATCGTAAAAATCATCGTGAGCAGGTTACTTTAAACGTTGCAGGAAAAGAGCGTGTCTGTAATGTCCAAGTTACGATGGAAGAGGATGATGGACAGGGGCAATCTTGGGTTCTAACAATTGATGATATTACAGACCTTGTTGCAGCGCAACGTACAGCGGCATGGGCGGATATTGCACGGCGTATTGCACACGAAATAAAAAATCCCCTCACACCCATTCAGTTATCCGCCGAACGCATTCGTAAACGTTATAACAAAGTTATTACACAAGATAGAGAGGTCTTTGAGCGGTGTATTGAGACAATTATTCGACAGGTTGGAGATATTGGGCGTATGGTTGATGAGTTTTCCTCTTTTGCACGTATGCCCAAACCACAAATGCATATTTTAGATATACGAGAATTGTTGCGCGAAGCATGTTTCTTGATAGAAGTGACACGACATGATATTCATTTTGAGCAAGATTTAGGAAGTCTACCACTTATGGGTGCATTTGATAACCGTCTCATTGTACAAGCTTTTTGCAATGTTATCAAAAACGCGAGCGAATCCATAGATTCAGTTGTGCGAGAGGAAAATATTCACGGTCGTATTCTTGTCCGTTCTTATCGTCAAGAGGAATGGGTGGTTGTGGATGTTGTTGATAATGGGAAAGGACTTCCTAAAGAGCAAAGACAAAAGTTATTAGAGCCCTATATAACAACGCGGGAAAAAGGAACAGGGCTCGGGTTAGCCATTGTGCGCAAAGTTATTGAAGATCACGGTGGTTCCATGGAGCTTCATGATGCACCGGAGAGTTTTTATGAAGGTCGTGGTGCGATGATCCGTTTGATATTTCCGGCGGATGGGGGTAAGCAGGGTGGTATTATACAAGCCATAAATCATAAGATAGGGGAATAGTATGGTATCAGATATCTTGATTGTTGATGATGAAGCAGATATTCGTGAGCTTGTTGCTGGTATTTTAGATGATGAAGGTTATGAAACGCGTGTTGCTTGTAACTCTGATGAAGCATTGGCTCAAATTAGTGAGCGTATTCCAAAGCTCATTTTTTTGGATATTTGGCTACAGGGTAGTCGTCTTGATGGTTTAGCATTGCTTGATGAAATTAAAACGCAATATCCGGCTCTTCCGGTCGTTATGATCTCTGGTCATGGTAATATTGAGACGGCTGTTTCCGCTATAAAGCGAGGGGCATATGATTTCATTGAAAAACCTTTTAAAGCTGATAGACTTGTATTGGTTGCAGAGAGAACACTTGAAAACTCAAATTTAAAACGTGAGCTTTTAGAATTGCGAAAGCGTTCGAACGAGACATTAGAGTTGCTCGGAAAATCGACAGTTGTAAAAAATTTGCGTCAAATCATAGAAAAAGTAGCACCAACCAATAGTCGCGTCATGATAACAGGTCCTTCAGGGGCAGGAAAAGAAACTGTTGCACGAACTATTCATGCGCTCTCAACGCGTTCGAATGGGCCATTTGTTACAATAAATGCTGCAACGATTACTCCGGAAAGAATGGAAATAGAGCTGTTTGGCAGTGAAATGGAAGGAAGAGAGCGCAAGATCGGTGCCTTAGAGGAAGCTCATGGCGGTATATTATATCTTGATGAAATTGCTGACATGCCACGTGAGACTCAAGGTAAGATTCTTCGGGTGTTAACGGGGCAGACATTTGAAAGAGTTGGCGGCACAAAACGTGTTAAAGTGGATGTGCGTATTATTTCTTCGACAGCGCAAAATCTTGAAAACCTCATTTCTGATGGGCGCTTTAGAGAAGATCTTTTCCACCGTCTTTCGGTTGTTCCTATTGCTGTTCCGCCCCTTTCAGCGCGTCGTGAAGACATTCCAGAACTTGTACATCATTTTGTAAAAACAATATCACAGCAGGTTGGGATTAAACCGCGTGCAATCAGTGATGATGTGATTGCTATTTTGCAAACGCATGCTTGGCCGGGTAATGTGCGGCAATTACGCAATAATATTGAGCGTCTTCTTATTCTTGTGCGGGATGGTGATGGTCCTATAACAGCGGACTTTCTTCCCAGTGAAGTAAGTGATTCTTTGCCACGTTTTCAAATGGATTCAGATGAAAGTATAATGGATTTGCCGTTACGTGAAGCACGAGAATTGTTTGAAAAGAGATATTTAGTGGCACAGATTGGGCGTTTGGGTGGAAATATATCACGTACTGCTGAATTTATAGGCATGGAGCGTTCAGCTTTGCACCGTAAACTTAAAGCGCTTGGAGTTTCTTAAAGCGATGCGTGTTATTATTTGCGGAGCAGGACAGGTTGGGTATGGGATAGCAGAGCGTCTTGCTGCTGAAAATCACGATGTTACTGTTATTGATATTGAAACGAGATTAATTGAAAAGATTCGCGATACATTGGATGTGAGAGGTTTTGTTGGTCACGGTTCACGTCCTGAAGTTCTTTTGGCTGCAGATGCAGATAAAGCTGATATGTTGATTGCTGTCACTTTGTTTGATGAAGTCAATATGGTAGCTTGTCAAGTAGCACATTCATTATTTAATGTGCCCACAAAAATTGCTCGTATTCGTTCACAATCTTATTTAGAACCACGTTATAAGACGCTTTTTTCCAGAGAGAATATTCCCATTGATGTGGTTATTTCGCCAGAAGTTGAAGTTGGGGAAATGGTTTTGCGCCGTATTGCTTTACCTGGTGCAATAGATGTTCTTTATTTTTGTAATGATGATGTTGTTGCGCTAGCCTTGGAATGCATGGAAGATTGTCCAGTTATTAATACACCTTTGCGTCAATTAACAGAGCTTTTTCCAGATCTTCATACGACGGTTACCGCTATTAAACGTGGCGCGGAATTATTGGTTGCACATTCAGAAACGCAATTACGCGTTGGTGATATAACCTATCTTGTTGTTGCTCGTGATCAAATGCGCCGTGCTGTTGGGCTTTTTGGTCATAAAGAACAAGATGCCCACCGCATGATTATTGCAGGAGGCGGTCACATTGGCCTTTATGTTGCACAGGCTATTGAAAAGCGTTTCCATAAATTAAAATTGAAGATTATAGAATCGCATAGAGAAAGAGCTCTCACGATTGCTGATCAGCTTGAAAAAACAACAGTTTTATACGGTAACGTGTTAGATCCAGTGATTCTCCAAGATGCGGGAATTGATCAGTCCGATTTAATGATTACATTGACCAATCAAGATCAGGTTAATCTCTTAAGCGCTATTATTGCTAAAAGATTGGGCTGCAAAGCCAATATGGTATTGATTAATAATGTTGCCTATCAAGAATTTAGTCGTGCTGTTGGTGTGGATGCATATCTTAATCCCCATAGCGTTACAATATCGAGAATTTTGCAACAAATGCGCCGTGGACGTATTCGTTCTGTTCATTCAGTTTTTAATGGCCGAGCAGAAATTATTGAAGCTGAAGTGATGCAAACATCTTCATTGGTTGGTAAGTCATTATCAGAGCTCAATTTATCAGATGGTTTGAGAATTGGTGCAATTTATCGCAATAAGACAATAATACAACTTTCGGCAGATACGCGCATTTTGTCTGGTGATAGAATAGTGATTTTTGCTCTTGCTGATAGGGTTCGTGATGTTGAACAACTCTTTCGCGTAAGTTTAGAATATTTTTGATATATTATCTATGGATATTTGTACTTTTGGGTATAGTGGACAATTAAGATTGGTGGATAGGCTTTGTTTGTCCTCAATGGTTAAAACTGGACAGCGCGTTAAGCTTTTTAGTTATGATAAAAAAATAGATAATCTTCCTGCCGGTGTTGAGTTGCATGAAGCCGAATCAATTTTACCACGCTCAGCAATTTATCGCCTTGACCCCGATTTTTCTGATGATAAACCAGGGTGTACAATTGTTCAGTTTTCGGATTTTTTTCGTGTTATGCTGATGAAATATCAACAAGGTGTTTGGTTAGATACAGATGTTTACCTTGTTAAACAATTTCATCCAGATGCGGATAAGGTTTGGTTGGCAAGAGAAAATAATACAAGAGTAGGCGTTTCTGCACTTTATTTTCCGCCCAATAACCCTATTATAAAAATATTTGAAGATTATTGGGCAGGCACAGAAATTATTCCTCATTGGCTTGGATTTAAGCGTCGTATTTGGAGACCATTCTGGTTAAAGAGAAAAAAATGCTGATTTTACCGGGAAGTCTTGGTGTTACGATATTTGGCAATGATGGTATTTCACGATTAGCAAAACGATATGGTTTTTTTCATGAAGCAAAGGAAAAGGAAACTTTTTATTATTGGACTGGGCGAAAAACTGAACGTATTTTTGAACCAGCTTTTGGCATAAAGCCGCTTACAGATTCACGCTTGATAGGCTTTCATATTCACAGAAAGACAAAGACCAGGAAAAGACCTCAGGAAGGAAGTTTTTACCATTGGGCGGTATCTCGCATCCCTGATGTTCATCATTTGTTTAGATAGAGTTATTATTGCTATTTTAACTATTGAGATTTTAATCTACCTTAAATAGCTCTTGATTGTAGCTTGCGCAAGAGAGTAATGTTAACATATGGATAAAAACATTGAATGTGTAAAGAGCGGTTGTTATATGAACGGAAAGTAAAAATATGAGTGATCCAATGAAAACAGCATTAAGCCTTGTTCCTATGGTTATTGAACAAACCAATCGTGGTGAACGGGCCTATGATATTTTTTCCCGTCTTTTAAAGGAGCGGATTATTTTTATTAATGGTCCTGTCGAAGATGTTATGGCAATGCTTGTTTGTGCACAATTGCTTTTCTTGGAAGCGGAAAATCCTAAAAAAGAAATTAGTCTTTATATTAATTCTCCAGGTGGTGTCGTAACATCTGGTATGGCTATTTATGATACTATGCAGTTTATTCGCCCTCCTGTTTCTACGCTTTGCATGGGGCAGGCGGCATCTATGGGGTCTTTATTGTTAACAGCTGGAGCAAAAGGTCATCGTTTTACATTGCCAAACGCACGTATTATGGTGCATCAACCATCTGGTGGTTTTCAAGGTCAAGCTTCAGATATTGAGCGACATGCGCAAGACATTATAAAGATGAAACGGCGTTTAAATGAAATTTATGTTCAACATACAGGTCAAGATTATGAGATTATTGAGAGAACTCTCGATCGCGATCATTTTATGACAGCAGAAGAAGCCAAAGCGTTTGGCTTAGTTGATGATGTTATACAATATCGTGCAGAAACTGAAAAAGAAGAAAAAGATTAAGAATTTTTATAGAAAAAACAGCTACTTTAAATCACAGAGTTTTATAAAAAATATCGCAAAATAAGAGAAACACCTAAAAAGATTGAGACATGCATGGTTTTCTATATGTCTTTTAGTTTTCATGATGAAAAGCTTCCTTTGAAAAGGCAAAGTATTCATATATCGTGGTGAAAGGAAAGAAAAATGAGCAAAATTAGCAATAGCGGGAACGAATCAAAAAATACTCTCTATTGCTCGTTTTGCGGCAAGAGTCAGCATGAGGTGCGTAAGCTCATTGCGGGGCCTACTGTATTTATCTGTGATGAATGTGTAGAGCTTTGCACGGATATTATTCGGGAAGAAAATAAGTCTTCTGGGGTTAAGGTGCGTGATGGTGTTCCTACGCCACAGGAAATTATAACAGTTCTTGATGATTATGTTATTGGTCAGCAGCATGCAAAGCGTGTTCTTTCTGTTGCTGTTCATAATCATTATAAACGGTTGGCGCATCAGTCTAAAAGCAATGATATTGAGTTAGCTAAATCAAATATTCTTCTTGTTGGTCCAACGGGCTGTGGTAAAACTTATCTTGCACAAACATTAGCACGTATTATTGATGTGCCTTTTACGATGGCAGATGCGACCACTTTAACTGAAGCGGGTTATGTGGGTGAAGATGTTGAAAACATTATTTTGAAGCTTCTTCAAGCAGCAGATTATAATGTTGAACGTGCGCAGCGTGGTATTGTTTATATTGATGAGGTTGATAAGATTTCTCGTAAAGCAGACAATCCTTCTATTACAAGAGATGTTTCGGGGGAAGGAGTTCAGCAAGCGTTATTAAAAATTATGGAAGGAACGATTGCTTCTGTTCCTCCTCAAGGTGGACGTAAGCATCCGCAACAAGAGTTTCTTCAGGTTGACACCACAAACATCTTATTCATTTGTGGAGGAGCTTTTGCAGGTTTAGAACGGATTATTTCAGGGCGTGGTGAAAAAACTTCTATTGGTTTTTCTGCGACCGTTAAGGCTCCTGATGAACGTTGTGTTGGTGAAATTTTTCGTGATTTAGAGCCTGAAGATCTTATAAAATTTGGTCTAATACCAGAATTTATTGGGCGTCTTCCTATAGTCGCTACCTTAGAGGATTTAGATGTTAACGCCCTCATGCAAATTTTATCACAACCTAAAAATGCGTTAGTAAAGCAATATCAGCGTCTTTTTGAAATGGAGAATGTCGAGCTAGCATTTCATGAAGATGCTTTACGTGTTATTGCGAAGAAAGCAATTGAACGTAAAACTGGTGCTCGTGGTTTACGTTCAATTATGGAGAAGATCCTTCTTGAGACGATGTTTGAGCTACCGGCTCTTGAAGGCGTTCAAAAAGTGGTTATTTCGAGTGATGTCGTTGATGGGAAAGCGCGTCCTCTTTATATTTACTCAGAACGTGCAGAAGATAAAGAAAATGTATCAGCATGACATGCACAATGTAAAAGGTGATAATGAACGGTATTTGATAGGTGTTTCTAGTAATATCATTATAATGCTTGATTTATGTATTAGTAATTACCACTTCATGTACTGTGAAGGGCTGAGGTTTTCTAAAGGTGGGCTGATTGTTGTAGATAGCTCATAGGCTCCAGAAAGGAGAGTTATGCAATATATTGATGAAAAGACAGATGAAGTAAGAGATGGGGTTTATGCTGTTTTACCTCTTCGTGATATTGTTGTCTTCCCCCATATGATTGTTCCACTTTTTGTGGGCCGCGAAAAATCAATTCGTGCTCTTGAAGAAACGATGGCGGTTGACAAGCAAATACTATTGGTGACACAAAAAAATGCTTCTGATGACGATCCAAAATCAGAGGATATTTATCATATTGGTACATTTGCTAATATTCTTCAACTTTTAAAGCTGCCTGATGGTACTGTAAAGGTTTTGGTTGAAGGAACTGCACGTGCAAAAATTAGTCAATTTTCTTTAAGTGAAGGTTATCATCAGGCTTTTGCAACTGTTACAGAAGAACCCAGAGAGAGTGATGTTGAGATTGAAGCTCTTTCAAGGTCAGTGATTGCTTATTTTGAAAACTATGTAAAGCTTAATAAAAAAATCTCTCCTGAAGTTGTCAATGCGATTGGCCAGATTGATAATCCTTCTAAGCTTGCCGATACGATTGCTTCTCATTTGATGATTAAACTTGCAGAAAAACAGGAAATATTAGAGCTCTTACCTGTACGGGCCCGTCTTGAACGTGTTCTGTCCTTCATGGAAGGAGAAATTTCTGTTTTGCAAGTTGAAAAACGTATTCGTTCGCATGTTAAAAGGCAAATGGAAAAAAACCAACGGGAATATTATCTCAATGAGCAGATGAAGGCTATTCAAAAAGAGTTAGGAGCAGGTGATGATAGCCGAGATGAACTCTCTGAATTAGAAGAACGTATCAAGAATGCAAAACTGTCGAAGGAAGCACAGGAAAAAGCTGGGGCAGAATTGAGAAAATTACGGAATATGTCTCCTATGTCTGCAGAAGCGACAGTTGTACGTAACTATCTTGATTGGTTATTAGCAATGCCTTGGGGTAAAAAATCTAAGATTAAAAACAATTTAGATTTTGCTGAAAAGGTCATGAATAATGAGCATTTCGGTCTTGAAAAAGTTAAGGAGCGAATTATTGAATATTTGGCCGTACAAAGTCGCGCGTCAAAGATAAAAGGTCCTATTATTTGTTTGTTAGGTCCTCCTGGTGTAGGGAAAACATCATTAGCGCGCTCTATTGCAAAGGCGACGGGGCGTGAGTATGTTCGTATTTCATTGGGGGGCGTGCGGGATGAAGCAGAAATTCGCGGACATCGCCGAACATATATTGGTTCGATGCCTGGAAAAATTATTCAGTCTATGAAAAAAGCAAAAAAATCTAATCCGCTTTTCTTGCTTGATGAAATTGATAAAATGGGACAAGATTTTCGTGGAGATCCTTCATCCGCTTTATTAGAAGTTCTTGATCCTGAACAAAATAGTACATTTATTGATCACTATTTGGAAGTTGAGTATGATCTTTCTGATGTGATGTTTATCACAACTGCCAATACGCTTAATATTCCAGGTCCGTTAATGGATCGTATGGAAATTATTCGTATTGCTGGTTATACTGAATGTGAGAAAATGGAAATTGTTAAACAGCATCTTTTACCAAAGGCACTAAAAGATCACTGTTTGTCTAAAAAAGAACTCAGTATTTCTGATGGAGCACTAAGGTCGATTATTCAGTTTTACACACGTGAGGCAGGCGTTCGTAACCTTGAGCGTGAACTCATGAAAATTTCCCGCAAATCCGTTACAAAAATTCTCAAAACGCATCAAAAATCTGTAAAAGTTACAGAAAGTAATATTCATGATTTCTTGGGTGTTAAACGTTATCATTACAATCAGATTGAAGGAGAAAATCAAATTGGTGTTGTGACAGGACTTGCGTGGACAGAAGTCGGTGGAGAGTTATTGACCATTGAAGGAGTTATGATGCCAGGCAAAGGTAAAATGACTGTAACTGGAAATTTACGTGATATTATGAAAGAGTCCATTTCAGCGGCAGCATCTTATGTACGTTCTCGTGCTGTTGACTTTGGTATTGAACCTCCACTTTTTGAAAAACGCGATATCCATGTTCATGTTCCAGAAGGTGCGACGCCAAAAGATGGCCCATCTGCTGGGATTGCCATGGTGACAGCAATTGTTTCGGTCCTTACAGGAGTAGCTGTGCATAAAGATATTGCAATGACTGGTGAAATTACTTTACGTGGACGCGTTTTACCAATTGGTGGATTAAAAGAAAAACTCCTAGCAGCTCTTCGAGGAGGGATAAAAAAAGTACTTATTCCTGAAGAAAACGCAAAAGATTTGGTTGATATTCCTGATGATGTCAAAAATAATATGGAAATTATTCCGGTAAATCATGTGAGTGAAGTTTTGAAACACGCTCTGGTTCGTTTTCCAGACACTATTGAATGGAAAGAACCCTCTACAGTGGCTGTCCCAATCCGGTCAGAGAGCAGTGATAGTGATGGAATACAGATTGCGCACTGATTCATCTATCTCATTTATAACGGTATTTTTTAAGTGGCAGAAGGCGTTGTTAAAGTTATTATTCTATTTTTTGTTGAAAAAAGTGAAAAATTCCGTGAATAACTGTGATTATTGCTAAAAAAACAATGTTTTGAATAAAAATAAGACTTCTGTTTGCTGTACTTTTCAATAAACTGACCAATAACATGATTAAGTCATGTTGTCAGGTAATATAGGGAAAGGAAATATTTTATGAATAAAAGTGAATTGGTTAGCTCTGTTGCTGAAAAGGCAGGTGTTTCGAAAGCGCAAGCTGGTGCTGTTGTTGATGCTTTTATGGCTTCTATAACAGAAGCTTTGGCTTCAGGGGGGGATGTTCGTCTTCCAGGTTTTGGCTCTTTCGAAGTTTCTCATCGTGCTGCAACAAAGGGGCGTAATCCTTCAACTGGTGCTGAAATCGATATTCCAGCACGTTCTGTACCCAAATTTTCTGCAGGAAAAAGCCTTAAAGAAGCAGTTAATAAAAAATAATTTAAGCTACATTAAAAAAACCCGGTTTATTTATAAACGGGTTTTTTTAACACATGTATTATGCGTGTTTTCATATAAAATTTTGAGATCTTTGCGGTATTTTTTATTTTCATGTATTGCTGGTGTTTTTGAAAATGACTTTAAGTGTTGTATAAAATTCTGTCAGCTTAAAATATATCGTTTTTAGTCATTTCAATAAAATATTGCACTGTATTAGTGAAGTGCTGGTATGGTTTATAAAATGTAATGTTAACTTTTATTACGCTGAAGTGTTACGGTGTTTGTTTCAAAAACAAGACCCGTAAATAGTATGAGGCAAAAAAACTCTGTGAAGTGTATAAGAGTTGTTATATACCACCATTTACGCTTGATAAAAGCGCATGTTGGTGCCACCGTACTATTTTTCTCAGTTTCTATAATGTTGCGACTAGCTCTCGATATCTGAGACGAGTGTATAAGAGATAGTTTTATTCTTTTACTTATACGCCAACCTTGCTTGTGGTGCACCAAGAAGATAATTTTTATTGATTTATTATAAGAGAGACTAACATGAAAGAAGCTTATGATATTCAGATTTCGCTTTCAATATTGTGATTTTTCTTAGCATTTGAGAGGGGAGAGATAGATCTAGCTCTATCCTACAAATATTTTTTCCATATCTTGATTTCACGTGTGATATGCAAGCGAGCGTTTTTTCTTCATCACAAAAGAGTTAAAATGAGAGAATATAATAAATTTTGAGGGAGAAATTTAAAAAACAGAAAAATTACTCTTATAAAATAATTTATATTACGTAATATAAAAACTATTAATAGAGATAATACAGTATTTCTTGTGTATTTTTCATTTATTTATTTTTAGTCGTTAAGTCATATTAAATTGTTGATAGCGGTAAAAGTTTTTTATAACCGAAAGTTATTTCACAGCACCTACATAATTGAATAAATGATGAAACGTAGGGGAATATTTATTGATTAGGGGAAACAGTCTTTAAAAGGCTTTAGAATGTTTTTTCACGAGAGTCACAAAGATCCATGCAGTAGGCGAGAGGCGAATCGTGTGTTTTTTATAAACAGGAATTCTGTGATTCTTTATCTGCTAACCACTGAATACAATCATTGAGAGCTCTCGCTGTTATGGCTTGTTTCTTTACTAATTTTTTTTCTTTACTTGCTAAGCGTTTTCCTGAATGTTTAATGGAAGCAATAGGGGGAAAGAGTCCGAAATTGATATTCATTGGCTGAAAGGACTGTGTTTCTGCTTTTTCATCTATGATGTGTCCCCCCGTAATATGATTCAAAAGGGCTCCGAATGCTGTAGTTTGTGGGGGTAGGCAAGGGAAAATATGATGATATTCGGCAGCAGCAAAACGTCCAGCAAGAAGCCCTATTGCCGCTGATTCTACATAACCTTCACATCCGGTAATTTGCCCTGCAAAGCGTAGTTGTTTTTTTTGTTTTAAACGAAGGGTTTGATCAAGAATGATTGGCGAGTTGAGGTAGGTATTGCGGTGAAGACCACCAAGACGCGCAAACTCTGCTTTTTCAAGACCGGGAATCATTCTAAAAATGCGAATTTGTTCACCATATTTCAGTTTTGTTTGAAAGCCGACCATATTGTAAAGCGTTCCAAGTTTATTATCTTGGCGTAATTGAACGACAGCATAAGGTTTAACTGTAGGGTTATGGGCATTGGTTAAGCCCATAGGTTTCATAGGACCGTGTCTTAACGTTTCAAGTCCGCGCTCAGCCATAATTTCAATGGGGAGGCATCCATCAAAATAGGGCGTTTTTTCAAAGTCATGAAACTCTGTTTTTTCAGCATTTTTTAATGCTTCAACGAATGTTTTATATTGTTCTTTGTTGAGGGGACAATTAAGATAATCTTTTCCTGTTCCCTCAGGACCAATTTTATCATAGCGAGACTGATACCAACAAATGTTGATATCAATACTATCGGTATGGATAATAGGTGCAATCGCATCAAAAAAAGAAAGAGCTTTTATACCGGTTATTGCTTGTAATTCTTGAGCAAGTGCAGGCGATGTAAGGGGACCCGTTGCAATGACAACATGTTTCCAAGCTTTAGGAATTTCTTGAACTTCTTCACGTTTGATTGTTATAAGAGGATGGTTTTCGAGTGCTGTCGTAACAGTTTTTGAAAATCCATCACGGTCAACAGCAAGGGCACTACCTGCGGGAACTTTGTTGGCATCAGCAGCTTTCATAATTAACGATTTCGCTAATCGCATTTCAGCATGTAAAAGCCCTACGGCATTTGTTAATGAATCATCGCAACGAAATGAATTTGAACAAACCAGTTCTGCCAAATTATCGGTTTTATGGGCATCTGATTTTTTTTCGGGTCGCATTTCATGCAAAACAACAGGAATTCCTGACTGAGCGATTTGCCAACTTGCTTCACACCCCGCAAGACCGCCACCGATGATATGAATTGGGATATCAAATGTCTTTAACATAATTGACTTTTAGCGTAAGCAGTTATGTATGAAAAGCATAGATTTTGTTTTTTTTAATATATTTGTTTGCTTTTTTTCTGTAATTAATGGTATAGAAACGCCGCTTGTATAAGTTTATTAGCTTGTAAGTTTGAGCGGATGTGGCGAAATTGGTAGACGCACCAGATTTAGGTTCTGGCGGGAGACCGTGGGGGTTCGAGTCCCTCCATCCGCACCAAAGCAATCCCTTAAGTGCTACGGATTTCTACGTGTCTGAAATTCCGCTTCATGGTAAATGTAACACTCGAAGTGTTAGAATGTAATGATTATTAGAGTGGGTTTATCCCTCTCCTTAGGAAAATGAAGGTGTTTAATGCAGGTTACCGAGACGCTTAATGAAGGACTGAAGCGCGAAATTAAGATCGTGGTTCTAGCGAAAGATTTAGAAGAAAAGTTGAATGAAAGATTGGATGATACCAAGGGAAAAATCAAGCTTAATGGTTTTCGTCCCGGTAAAGTGCCTAGTGGGCATTTGCGAAAAATGTATGGTAAATCCTTTATGGCGGAGATTCTCAATGAGATACTCAGTGATGCGCCTCGGTCTATTTTAGCAGATCGCAATGAACGTGCAGCGATGCAGCCGAAAATTGATATAGATGAAGATGAAAAAATTCTAGATGGCAAAGCTGATTTTACTTTTAGTTTAAAGTATGAAGTTTTACCAAAAATTGAAATTAAAGATTTTGAACATATTAAGGTTATCCGTGAAATTGCAACTATTCCTGAACAGGATATTGATGATCAAATCAATCGCGTCCTTTCTTCTACGCGTAATTATTCCCTAAAAGAGGGGGCTTCTGAAGAAGGTGATCGTATTACCATAGATTATCAAGGTAAGCTTGAAGGCGCTCCATTTGAAGGTGGGGCAGATAGTGATGCACAACTGATTCTTGGGTCAAAACAATTTATTCCTGGTTTTGAAGAGCAATTGGTTGGTGTGAAAGCTGGGGATGCAAAAACGATTTTTGTTAAATTTCCTGATAATTACAGTGCAGCACATTTGGCCGGACGGGAAGCAGAGTTTGACATTACTGTCAAAGCTGTCTTTAAACCAGATGAATTAAAAATTGATGATGAAGCAGCACAAAAAGTTGGTTTAGAGTCTCTGGATCGCTTACGTGAGGTCGTTCGTGGACAGATTGAGAGCCAATATGGTTCAGTGACACGTCAAAAAGTTAAGCGTCAAATTCTTGATGCTTTAGATGCTGATTATAATTTTGAGATTCCTGAAGAACTTTTAGAGATTGAGTTTAACAATATATGGGCTCAGGTTAATGATGATTTGAAAAAGGCTGGGCGCAGTTTTGAAGATGAAGGTATTACAGAAGAAAAGGCACGGGAGGAATATCGTATCCTTGCGCAACGTCGTGTTCGTCTTGGTTTGGTGCTTTCTGAAATTGGAATGAAGGTTGGTGTTAAAGTTAGTGAGGATGAGCTAAAAGCAGCCGTTTTTGATCAGGTTCGTCAGTATCCTGGACAAGAGAAAGAGATTATGGATTTTTTCCGCAGGACTCCGGAAGCTGTTGAAAATCTACGTGCTCCAATTTTTGAAGAAAAGGTCATTGATCATTTATTAGCACAGATAAAAGTCACAGATAAAGAAGTGACGGTTGAAGAGTTGATGAAAGAATATGACGAATCAGATGTCCCTGAAGAAAAGCCGGCAAAGAAAAAATCTGCAGTGAAAGAAACCTCTACAGAGAAAACATCAGTTAAGAAAAAGGCTCCTAAAAAAGCTTAATATTTATGCAAACAGAAAAAGCCCGATAGAATCGGGCTTTTTGTAAGATTTATATCCTATGATTGCACTGAGAGAATGGTTTTAGATAAGCCATGAGTGTATTTTAAAATATTGGTAGTGGATTGGCAATGAGCATCATTGATACGCGTACTCCTGATTCTAAGCGTTTTATTTCTGGAGTTACAGGTGATTGGGAAGTCATCATTGGCATGGAAGTTCATGCGCAAATCATATCAAATTCGAAACTTTTTTCAGGAGCGTCAACCAAATTTGGTGCAGAGCCGAACAATCATGTATCACTCATTGATGCAGCCATGCCAGGTATGTTGCCTGTTCTTAATCAAGAATGTGTCCGTCAAGCGGTTCGAACGGGGTTAGGATTAAAGGCGCATATTAATTTAAAATCTGTTTTTGATCGCAAAAATTATTTTTATCCAGATTTACCGCAGGGGTATCAAATTTCTCAATTTCGCTATCCCATTGTGGGAGAGGGAAAGATTATCATATCTGTTGGTCCAGATTCGAATGGCCAATTTGAAGATATTGAAGTGGGAATTGAGAGGTTGCATCTTGAACAGGATGCTGGAAAATCGATGCACGATCAACATCCAACGATGTCTTTTGTAGATCTTAATCGTTCTGGTGTTGCTCTTATGGAAATTGTTTCCAAACCTGATATGCGTTCATCAGATGAAGCCAAAGCCTATATGACAAAATTGCGTACGATTGTTCGTTATTTGGGCACTTGCGATGGCAATATGGATGAAGGTTCTATGCGTGCAGATGTCAATGTATCTGTTCGTCGTCCTGGTGAAAATTTTGGAACGCGCTGTGAAATTAAAAACGTTAATTCTATTCGCTTTATTGGTCAAGCAATTGAGTATGAAGCGCGTCGTCAGATCGCAATTTTAGAAGAGGGAGGAGTCATAGATCAAGAGACTCGGCTTTTTGATGCGGCTAAAGGTGAAACGCGCTCTATGCGTTCAAAAGAAGAAGCACATGACTATCGTTATTTTCCTGATCCTGATCTTTTACCATTAGAATTTGATCAGGCATTTGTGGATGCTTTGGCAGAAGACTTACCAGAATTGCCTGACGCTATAAAAGCACGTTTTGTTAAGGAAATGGGATTGACAGTGTATGATGCTTCCATTCTTGTGACGGAAAAGGCTATTGCTGATTATTTTGAAGAAGTAGCGCGTGGGCGTGATGGAAAAATGGTTGCCAATTGGGTGATTAATGACCTTTTAGGGGCTTTAAATAAAGATAATCGTGAGATTGAAGAGTCACCAGTATCGCCAAATCAATTGGGAAGCATTATTGATCTCATAAAAGAAGGAGTTATTTCTGGAAAAATTGCCAAAGATCTTTTTGAGATTATTTGGAATGAGGGGGGAGATGCACGCCAAATTGTAGAAGAGCGAAATATGAAGCAGGTGACGGATACAAAGGCAATTGAGAGAGCCGTTGATGAAATCATTGCTAATAATTCTGATAAAGTTGCGCAAGCAAAACAGAAACCCGCTCTAGCTGGTTGGTTTGTTGGACAGGTAATGAAAGCAACAGGTGGTAAGGCAAATCCTCAAGTTGTTAATGAATTGGTTAAGATGAAACTTGGCATAGATTAAATTTTATGGGGTGGAGAAGAAGCCATACATATGATATCTTCTTGAAATTAAGGGATAGCACGTTATCCTATCAATTGGAATTGTAGCTGAATTTCCTAGTAACTTTTTCGGTAATTTCAATCGTTAACAGTTTTATTCCAACGATTAATTTCATGAGCGCACTAAATGAATGGAATAGCAGATGGCTCGTTTTTTTAAGCAAATCTTCACATGGTGGAATGGCAATACCATTGGTACGCGTTTTTTCACATGGCGCAAAGGTAAGCGGATAGGGGAAGATCAATTTGGAAATATATATTATGAAGGGGGACTTCATAAGGATGGTTATCCGCACCGTTGGGTTATCTATAAAGACTATTCTGAGGCCTCTACTATTCCACCAGGTTGGCACGGCTGGATTCATCATCGCTGTGATTCTCCACCAACACAGGAGGATTATCATCCTTATGAATGGGAAAAGCCCCATGTTGCAAATATGACAGGAACAAGTGAGAGCTATCGACCAAAGGGGGCTATCACCTCCAGTGGAGAGCGTTCTTGTGTGCATGAAGATTATGATGCGTGGTCACCTAAAAAATAAAATGTTTTAATGCGCTCGTATATTTTTGTCTTATTTGAATCTATGTTATGAAAAGAATTATTTTTTAAGGTGCGATTAATTTTGATATGATGAGATTTTTTTTATTGTTAGGGGTGAGGCATTTTATATATATTTTTTTAATGGGAATTTTAGTGTTTTTATCCTTAAATAATGGGGTGCGTGCTGAACGTATTAGCAATGGAATTGCTGTTTTTGCAGGTCTTGACAAAATCACGGGGCGGACCACACGTTTTGAAGTTACTCTTGGTAAAATTTATCAGTACGGTGCATTACAGGTAACACCACGTGCGTGTTATACGAGCTCTAAAGATGAACCAACGCGTACAACTGGTTTTGTTGAAGTCAATGAAGTGACATTAGATAAAAAAATACGGCGTATTTTTACAGGATGGATGTTTGCAGATAGTCCTGGTTTGAATGCTGTTGAGCATCCTATTTATGATGTGTGGTTAAAGGATTGCAAGCAGAATTCTCAAGATCTTCCTCTTCAATGATGAGTGTGTTATCTATTTATAATACATTGATTTATAATGGTCATTTATCATTTTACAACTTAATAGGAGGTTCAAATTCCTATGATTTTCTCATTTAAAATTTTTCTATATTGAATTAATCCAAATTATTCTCTTGCGCATTACAAGTGGCGGATGTGCAGATAAGATTCTCTAAGATAAGGAATAAAAATTTCCTTCATGAACTGTTTAAATTCAAAGATGCATCATTAGAACCAACGTATTTTTTCAGTGTTTCATAGGAGACAGTTCTTGAATTATATCTGTTAGAGGTTGAAATGAAAGGCTTGTTTATATTTGTTAAAGAGATGGACTGACGCTTTTGCATTTATGAGGGAAAAAGGCTATCAAGAGAGTAATTCATCATGAAACACCAATGAGTATATCTAGAGAAAGCTGTGTTGGTAGTTTTTTCTCATAGAGATGTCGTTTTTCATTCAAAGAGTAGAAGCAATGCAAGCTATATTAATGGAAAAATTGAGATTTAAGATTATTTAAAGTTTATCAATCGAAGTATAGCTTAGTTAAAAAATGCAATGATCAATATATTTCTAGTAAGAAAACAATGTTTATATATTTTGATTATACACCACCTCATAAGTGAGTTTATCTATTCGTAAGTTCTTGTGTATTGTATGATAACTTCACATTTAAGTAAGCAGGATACCACTAAGTTTGTAAATCATATTCTTGGTATCCATGCTTTTTAAAATCTTTTGTATAAAATACACGTGTTTTCATGTAGAGCTATTGAAAAAGGGGCTCCGAAGAGGCGTTGAAAAGATTCTGTATCACTGGGAGTGGTATATTTATTTTGTATAAAGAATAACCCATTTTCTGAAAAATACGAGATTTTATACAATGAAAGTTTTTAGTCACCAACATAATGATGTTTCCCGATTGCCGAAACAACCTAAAGAACCCTTGTTGAATGTTCCATTTATTATAGTTGTTTTGATAGCATTTTGTTTTTGTCTTTATTGCATTTCTCAGTATTTTTTCTCTCATCAGGTTTATACTGAAAGTCTTGAGTTTTTTTCATTTATACCAGCATTGTTTAAGAGGGATCCTGTAGCACTCTGTTATACCATGGTGAGTTATTCATTTATGCATAGTAGTTTTAAACATGTTGCTCTTAATATGGTTTGGCTTTTGGTTTTTGGCTCTCCTTTAGCAAGGCATTTTGGTGTTTTACGTTTTTTAATTTTTTGGGTGTTAACGGCAGTTATTTCTGTTTTGACTTATTTTACATTTCATCAAGAAAGTACCATATCACTTATTGGGGCGTCAGGTGCCGTATCTGGAATGATGGGTGCTATTGCACGTTACGGTTTTCCTAGTGGTAATCTAGCTGTCAATGCGCAGAACGAAAAACTTTTGGGACCTTTATTGTCCATTAAAAAAGCTCTGTGTTCTAAGGGGGTGCTCGTTTATATGGGTGTATGGCTGATGGCTGATTTTATCATAGGTATTTCTTCTATTTTGTTTGAAGAAAATGGCATCTCAATAGCATGGGAAGCTCATATTGGCGGGTTTCTTGCGGGTTTTTTGTTGGTTGGTTTTTTTGATGTTTCGCAAAAAAAAATTAAAAACTAGAATCTAAGATATTTATGTGCCACATAAAGCGCTATTGTTGCTGCATTCGAAACATTTAATGATTTAATATTTCCAGGCATATCAAGGCGTGTTAAAGCGCAAACGGTTTCACGTGTTTTTTTACGTAAACCTTTACCTTCTGCTCCTAAAACAAGAGCAATTTTATTCCCTGTTAATGCTGTTTCTAGAGGTTTGTGCCCTTCTGAATCAAGACCAAAGCTTGTAAAACCTGTTTGATGAAGTTCTTGAAGAGCTTCAGCGAGGTTTCGTACGGTAATATAATGAATCATTTCCAGAGCTCCAGATGCCGCTTTTGCAAGAACACCGTTTTCGTGGGGAGAGTGACGGCAAGTTGTAATAAGCGCTTTAGCTTTCAATGCGACTGCAGAGCGCATAATAGCGCCAACATTATGCGGATCGGTAATTTGATCCATGACAATGACCAGATTAGTATTGGTTAGTTCCGACAGTTTGCATGGTTTGAGGGGAAGAGTTTCCAAAACAATACCTTGATGAACAGCCTCACTTCCAACAAGCGAATCAAGATATTTGGGGGTGCATAATGTAACAGAGCAAGGATAATCTGATTCGGATATATTTAATCGTTTTAAGGCATTTTGTGTAACATAAAGACATTTTAAAATTCTTTTTGGGTTTTCTAAAGCTGCCTGAACAGAATGAATGCCATAAAGATGGATTATCCCTTGCCGTAAAGAAACCGCTTTCTTCTTTAGGTGTGTAAAAGATCGAGAAGGAGAGCCTTTTGTATCGCGATATCGGCGACGTAAACGAGCATAATGAGAATTTTGTGATGTTTTTTCTTTCATAGCTTCTTTATAGCGTGTTAATAAGAAAAATAGAGAGAAAAAATCTATGATTTAAAGTTATGAGCAGGAAATTTGTACAGAATTGTATTTATTCTGTTGACAGATACAATAGTAATCGTCATAACGACTTCGCAATCAGATTGAATTGAATGGGTATTCAAGATGGTTGTCGTGATGTCTCGTTGCGCGATTTTACCGGTGTAATGGAGGGGTGCCCGAGTGGTTAAAGGGGGCGGACTGTAAATCCGTTGCGTATGCTACGTTGGTTCGAATCCAACCCCCTCCACCATTCATCGAAGGAGAGTTAGTACATGGGGTCATGCGGGTATAGCTCAATGGTAGAGCAGCAGCCTTCCAAGCTGAATACGCGGGTTCGATTCCCGCTACCCGCTCCAAATGGTTGTTGGTGATTAGGCAAATAGGTATGATGGAGGATATTCCATTTATAGATTGGGTGGGGTTTTCGGTCTAAGAGTTGTGGTGATGAGCTGATTACAGTATGGTCAGACTGAGTTTTACGGGGTTGTCCTTAGGTGCTAACAAAAATAGGGAATAAAACAAGAGATTAATAGCGATGGCGAAGAGCAAGTTTGAACGAACAAAACCGCATGTTAATATTGGTACGATTGGTCACGTTGATCATGGGAAGA